>NZ_JBHSOW010000130.1:0-138100 GCF_042656405.1 Paenibacillus solisilvae
GGATGCGGCTTTCCATCGACTGGGATCGCGTTCGGTTCGTTAGTTCCCGTACCCTCTCTTTGAAACGCGAGATGGTTTGTGGCGCTAGACGTATCGTCGCTTTCTTGTCTCTTAGGAAACTGAATCCTAGGAACTTGCGGTTCCAAGGACGGTCTACCGCACTCTTTGCTCGATTCACGTCAGTTTCAGCTTTCCTTCTACGAAGCGTGTTACCAACTCCATGACGCGCTCTCCTGCACGCTTGCTAGCGACGAAAATGTTGCAATCGTCTGCATATCGGACGAATCGCAGTCCTCGCTTGTAGATGCGCTACCGTTACACTGTCCACGCCGGGGACTCCTCCGTTCTGCACCGCTCGCTTGTAAGCGAGGCGAAGGTTATCCCTTGCTCTTGGCTATGGTAGGCGCTTGCCAGCCCCCATTCCGGACTTTCACCGTATAGATGACGCCCATGCTGGGCGTACACATACAAAGAAGCATCATCGAGTTGATGATGCTTCCTTGCTGACAACATCCGGGAAACCGAAGATTGTCGAGCCCCTATAAGTAAGGGTTCAGTGGAATTTAGAAACGGCCTGCCAATTGCTGTTCAGCCATTTGTACCAGCGTGCGAGTGATGTTTCCACCAATCGTGCCTGCTTCTCTTGTAAGCAGTTGCCCGTTGTAACCATTTGGTTGAAGCTGGATTCCGAGTTGTTGTGCAACTTCATATTTCATTTGATCCAATGCTGCATTAGCTTGTGGAACGACCAGTTGATTGTTTGAAGAACTGCGGCTCATGTAAGTGACACCTCCTTTGTAAGTGAGGTTATTATGTGCTGGTAGAATGCTATTATACATTTATCTCGGATGTAATTTTTTCCAATTTTAGACTTCTCAAAAAAACCGAATTGACTGCCTCCGGACTGTGACCGCCGATCATTCACAAGTAACCCCATTCTTCCTTCGCTTTTAGTTCTTGTTGTATGAAGACTGTCAAAGATGGAACAATAGGAAAAAATTAAAGAAAAGGAGCCCGATGTCTTGGTTGCTATCCTATACACGATTTTATGGATACTTGCAGCGATTCGGTTTGCAGATCGCAATTGGGAGCGTTATTACCCCTCGCTCCTATTTGCTGCTTTATTTAATGGGGTATACGAATTGATCTGCTATCGATATCCACTGTGGCAATTGGAACCCAACGGCCTTCCTGCCGCGATGATTCCCATTCTGCTGCTTACACTGCTTGGTATGCCTTTATCAACTTGGGTGTTTTTATCCAATTATCCGAAACAAGCGCGAATTCTTCCCCAAATTTATTACATTGGTTTTTTTACAGCCATTTTTGTGCTGCTTGAGTTTGTGTCGGTCAAGTGCGGTTCGATTACCTACCATAATGGATGGAACCTGCTTTGGTCATTATTATTTGATATGGTCATGTTCACCATGCTGCGTGTTCATTTCCGTAAACCGTTAATTGGTTTGCTCTTGTCAATTCCATACGCCGGTTTACTTATGATTATTTTTAAAGTCACCTTCGATAAGATGAAATAAATGAAGAATCCGGGGAAATTTATGTTATTGGATTGGAGATATTCATGGACAACAACATGGACAAGCTCATTATGCAAGCATATGCCACTCCGCCGGTTAGAGCGAATATTGTAAATAAAGGTATGATTTCTCTTTATTGCGATTATTCCGGCTGCACGGATCAAAATGCACACGGTGTCGCTTGCTGCTTTGTCTATAACCGGACCATTCTTGTTAGAGCCAAGAATTTAAATCAGCATTATGACGGCGGTTCAGATTTCGGTGAATTACAGGCTATTGTTTTCAGCCTTCAAATACTTACGGAAGCACTGATCGCCCATCAAATGAGCACCGTTCCGAAATTCGCTGTTGTCTTTACCGATTGTCATGGTATAACCAAAATTTTAGCAAAAACAATCTTTCATAATCCGTATTATGAAGAGGTAAGAAATGAAATATTAGCATCACTTAGCGGCCTTCAAGCTATGTTCCCAGAAATTCAGGTCAGGGTAACGTACATTAGCAACCACAAGAAAAATAATCCGCTGCATAAAATGGCTCATAACGCCGCTAGGAAATCAATTGGGAAGTAAGAACCTGCCGCTAATTGATAAATGCCGATGGGCTATCGTTGAATTCATCATATCAAAGCAAAAATGACCGAATGGCAGCCCATTTGGTCATTTTTGTTGGAACACATTATAAACTTGGTGGTTGAATTGGTGGTAGAATTGGCGGTTGAACGCCTCCCCCGTTTCGCTCAAAGATTGGAATCCTCTCGAGCGAAGGCTGGATTCCGGGAATGCCCCTTCCCTGTGCGTCTCTGGCAGTAACGGTGACAGAGACCTTATATCCCGGCCCCGATTCTCAATGGCTCCGGTGGTGAGAATAGCCATTTTCATCACCTCTTTCATGCAATCTCGTTTTTAAGTTATGAATCTATCTTTCTTTTCGCTTGGACGGCATGTAGATGTAGAGACTTCCGTCAATCAGGCATAAATATGCATCAAATGGGAATCACTAAACCAAACATTCCAATGGGAGGAAATATAATAGTGAGCAGCACAAAACAGGCATTGTCCATATACGCCTTAGGTGGAATTAATGAGATCGGGAAAAATATGTATGCCATACAATTTGCAGATGATATCGTTGTCATCGATTGCGGCTCTAAATTCCCGGATGAAAGTTTATTAGGAATCGATTTGATTATCCCGGATATCACTTACTTAAAAGAAAATCAGGATAAGGTTCGAGCGCTGATTGTAACCCATGGTCACGAAGATCATATTGGTGCGATTCCCTATATATTGAAACAAATGGACCTCCCCATCTATGCTACACGCTTAACCTTAGGCTTAATCGAAGTAAAATTAAAGGAACACCGGCTCCTCAGGCAAACAAAACTTGTGGAAATCGACTCCAATACGAATATTGAGTTTGGAACGATACGCCTGACCTTCTTCAAAACCAACCACAGCATCCCCGATTGTCTGGGCATTGCCTTTCACACACCTGAGGGAACAGTGGTTCATACCGGTGACTTTAAGTTCGATTTAACCCCTGTAAATGATCAATATCCGGATATTCATAAGATGGCCGACATCGGTAAGAATGGTGTCGTGGCCCTGTTATCGGAAAGTACAAATGCGGAGCGTCCTGGATTCACGCCGTCCGAACGATTTGTTGGTGAACATATTGAAGAAGCGTTTAACAAAGCCAAACGCAAAGTATTTATCTCTACCTTCGCTTCGAATGTCCATCGTGTACAGCAGGTTATCGATGCCGCATTCAAAACAAACCGCAAGCTTGCCCTGCTCGGCCGAAGCATGGTAAACGTCGTTGCGGTTGCATCGGAGCTTGGCTATCTGAATGTCCCTGAAGGCATGTTGGTTGAAGCAAGCGAAGTGGGCCGGATGGCTCCCGATAAAGTTGCTGTTCTCTGTACTGGAAGTCAAGGGGAACCTATGGCAGCACTATCCCGTCTGGCCAGTTCGAATCACCGATTGGTCGAAGTCCTCCCTGAAGATACGATTATTATTGCAGCATCGCCTATACCGGGCAATGAACGGAATGTTGCTCACATTGTTGATAACCTGTTTCTTCTTGGCGCTAAGGTCATCTACGGATCAGGGAGTGTAACTGGGATGCATGTCTCCGGTCATGCGAGCCAGGAAGAGCTTAAACTGATGCTAACGCTAATGAAACCCAAATATTTTATCCCTATTCACGGGGAATACAGAATGCTGCACCAGCACCGGATACTAGCGGAATCAGTCGGGGTTGAGAAGGAAAACATATTTGTGATTAACAATGGTGATGTTGTGGAGATTCGCGATTCCGCTGCAAGGGTGAGCCGAAAAATAACAGCAGGGAATATTTTTGTAGACGGCTTGGGTATAGGCGACGTCGGTAATATTGTTCTACGTGACCGCAGACAGCTTTCTGAGGATGGCATGCTCGTTATTGTGCTTACATTAAGCAAAACAGAAGGAACCATTATTTCCGGCCCTGATACGATTTCGCGCGGGTTCGTATATGTCCGCGGCTCAGAGGATCTCATGAATGAAGTCAACCAGCTGGTCATCGCCTCCATTAATAACTCGCAGCAGGCACATGTACATAAATGGGATGTGATGAAACAAGATATCAAAGAAACGGTGGGACAATTTTTATATGCCCAAACCAAGAGACGGCCAATGATTCTGCCAATCATCATTGAGGTTTAACGGGAACTTTCGAGCTCGCCCGAATTGAAAAAAGCACAAATACGGCCCTTTCGCTTCGATGCGGACAGAGGCCGTTTTTGATGTTTATATCATCTGCAGGCAACTAGGAATAATCACCCACGAATTTGATCTCCCCCTGACATATGATGCATAACTTATGCCTTCATCGTTGTGACGCTTTGTTAGAGGAGGAAGACCTGTGTCCATTAAGAAAAAACGGAAATCTCCGAAAAAAATTAAAACCAGGCGGATCCGCAAGAAAAAGACCATGCCTAGAAGAAAAAGAAAGAAAAAAGTTCAGTCTCGCAAACGGTTGCTTCGGAAAAAGAGGAAGCCCCGGTTAAGACCGGACAATCCGGCTGAGCGCAGGCGGCTTCATATTCTGTTTATCGTCCATTCCTTTTATCCAGAAACGTATACCGGGACTGAAAAATTCGTTTTTAACATGGCCAGATCAATGCTAAGCAGAGGTCATCGCGTTAAAGTCGTCACGTATAGCAATGCCGCTCTCGAAAGTTACCCGCAAGTCTTTGGTGAAGTTGTTTACAGGGAATATGAATATGAAGGTGTTCCAGTTCTTGCATATCGGCATACTTTTATCAACGTTGACCAGACCTTTGAAATCGGCAATAAGGATTTAACTCTTTTTGCGGAAGAAGTAATCAATAAGGAGAAGCCTGACCTCCTTCATATCGGACATCCAATGAGAGGAATGGAGTTTATTCAGACAAGTTTGCTGCTCGGGATCAAGTACATCATCACCTTAACCGACTTCTGGTTTATTTGCCCTAAGAGTACACTGCTTCAAACGAATCAGGCTCTTTGCTCCGGACCTGCAATGGGCGAGAACTGCCGCATCCACTGCCAGCTTGATCATGTTCATCAGCGTCTTCACACGTACATCCCTCTTCTGAAATCGGCAAGCAGAATTCTTTCCCCATCCTTATCCTTGGCCAATCTGTTTAGAAGCAGCTTGCCCGGCCTTCATGTGGAAGTTTTAAATCACGGAATGAACTATGATACCATTCGTATCAATGAAAAAGGTTATCAGCCAGGCGACTCTCTAACTCTTTTTTACGGCGGTTCGCTTAATTCCCATAAAGGTGTTCACCTGATTCTGGAGGCAATGTCCATGATTTCGACTGACCGGCTTCAATTGAAGATCTACGGCTCAGGACCTGCAGATTATACCGACTTATTGAATCAGGGCGCTTTGTTAGACAGCCGCATTACCTTATGCGGTCTCTATTCGGAACATGATATCCCTCACATTTATCAGAATGTGGATGTCGCCGTAGTACCATCTATTTGGTATGAAAATTATCCGTTAACTCTTCATGAAGCTCTTGCCAGTCAGGTTCCGGCGCTGGTCTCCAACATTGGAGGAATGGCTGAGAAAGTTATCGACGGTTTCAACGGCTTCACCTTCCGCGTAGGCGATGCCCGGCATCTCGCTGAGCGAATCACCCAATTACTGGATAACCCCTCGATATTAAACGGATTTAAAGCTAATTTGAAACAGCTTCATATTCCTACGACCGAACAAGAAGCAGATGCTTACGAGAACATCTATTATCAATGAGGAGCTCCTCAGGCTCGCTCCCGCCAACTAGAATTCATCATGATGTCAACGGCAATCTTTCGTTTCAATGGATGCAGAATTCGTTTCGGGAATCCGCGCCAGGCGCGGATTCCCATGTCCCATAAGTTGAACGACCGTTTGAAGGAACGGATATACTTGTAAAATACATTTATATATTCGAGTTATTATGGCATAGATTGATGGTCTGTATCACGCAGCCTGTACATACTCATGAGACCGCCTTCAGACAGCTTGCAAGGTAGTGCCGATGCGTGATCTTGATACCAGTATGCTGTCGAAGCATACCAATAAGGCTTCAAGTGTTTGGCCTCCCATGGATTGACGAATGCGATGCGAAGATTATTGTCAAAAATAATGGCGTCGCGCTCATGGAAACGATACATGCTGATCATGGAACGAAGCGTATCTTTAAGCGGTACACCATGGAGCTCTCCGTGAAATTCCCCTTCCCGGAAATACCAGCCCCCATTGAAATAATCTTCCAGCCCGGTGCCTACAATAGTCGGATTCTCATGATCATCTGTATCGATATAGATGTACTCCGGTGCTTCCAAATACGACAAATAGTTGAGATCCTGCCCCTGCATAGATAGACAGCATCCGACGTAATGTCCCCGTCCCTTGATATCCAGAAGGGGGAGCGGATCCGCCCCATCCAAACGGCTTGTTTGAAAAAGGCAATGAAAGCGGCCGGAGTTTTCGGGCAGAACATCATATTCCTCGTAATTCGCATTGAAGAAGACATCAATTGGAATACGATCATGCAAGTTTTCCAGTTCAATTCGTACTTTGTTGTACGGCATCGGAAAATAACAATAGAAGCCTCCGCTTGACATCCCCAGATATCTGGATAAGAAATGCCGATACTCGCAGTGGCCGATCCCGAAGAAATCACCAACTGGAGCTTCGACGGATGGATATAGTTCCCCATCCCAATAGATGCGGATAATCAGTTTCTTCAATGTTGACGGATCGTTCTCGGCTTCAACATCCCAATGCCTCCAAAACCATCCCGGAAACGTCAGCCACAACCTGCTGATAATTCCCGGCTTGTCGCTCTCGATAAGCGTGCTAGCCGGAGCTCCGGGCATGATCCGTTTTGTTTTGCTTTTCGTTTCAGGATCAAAGGTCGTAAACTGTCTTGTCTTCGCACTCCGCAATTCCGATATATTGGTCAACAAATAAACCGCTCCAATCTAATGAATTGAAATAACAGCGCTTTCATGAAAAGAAGACGAATAAACTGACGATATTCGATTCGGTTGATGGATGATTTCTTAAGTAAAACTCAACTCTGCAGTTACTGGATAATGATCGGAAGGATAACGGCCATTGTACTTCCTGCGATTAATATGCACGGATGCGATCTGTACCCCGCCCGTGACATAAATATAGTCGATCGGCTCCCCTTCTTCGCCGCCCTCAAAACCATGATAAGTGCTGCCAACCATCATTCCGCTCAAGGCGGTATATACATTGATGAGATCCGATTCTTTCAAGGTCGAGATGACATCGCTTTCAGGATTGCTGTTAAAATCGCCTGCCAGGACGGCCTGGATACCACTCTCGCTGCATAAGCGGCTGATTCGCTCCATAACGAGCCGGATTCCTTTCGTTCTCGCCTCTGAGCTCATATGATCTAAGTGAGTGTTGAATATGTAAAAGTGCTGTCCGTCTGAATTTCGCAGCTGGGCCCAAGTGCAGATCCGCGGGCATGCTGTATTCCAGCTCATATATCCAAGCTGCTCAGGGTACTCCGACAATCCGAATGTACCGCTCTGAACAGCTTCCAGGCGTTTACGAAGATAGAAGATCGCGCAGTGCTCGTCTTCCTGCCCGCCTTGCCGCCCTTCCCCGATCCAAGCATACTCTGGCAGAAGCCCCTCTAGTTCCTTCAGCATCATGTAGGATCCTTCTTGCGTGCAGATAATTGAAGCACCGGATTCTTTAATCACTTCGGCTGCTTCCTTAACACGGTTTGGCCATGCGTTTGCACCGTCCTGTTTGACGTTAATGCGAAGATTGAATGTCATGACTTTTAATTCCATCGATAGGCCTCCTAATCTTGAATAGATTGCAGTCGCTTACTCCCATATTCAATCCACCTGCTCTCCGCACTATATATTCTCTCGTTAACTGCGCAATCCTGCCCGCTGATCCAATAATTTGGAGATTCCGGGAAGCTGATGCTGCTGTTTCAAACGATAAGAGGAGCTGACCGTTTGAACTGCACCCCAATTGTTAGACACAGTCTAACAATTGGAGATACAGTTTTTTGGCTAGCTCCTCCTTTTTTCTTTCCTGATCACTTAACGCTCTTAAGTATCCAAGCGAATCATCTACAATTTGGTTAAGCTGCCTATGGCGTAACCGCAAGCTTCCAAAATGCAATGCTTTCGCGCTTCCAGGTATACGTGATATAAAGCACGTCACCCGCTGCAACGATAGCAGGGTACGAATATTCTCCCGCTTGATCTTCCAAAACAAACTCATTTCCCCAGGTAATGCCGTTATCCGAAGAAAAAGCGACGATTAGCGGTGTGCGCGGGCTCTCTGTTGAATAACCGCTTACTGGATTGAAGACCAGCGCCAGAAGTCCATTGTTCATAAGAACGGCATCAATTCCGCTGTTATTGTTCGGCAGCTGCGTTGGATAAGCCCTGCACCATGTTCTTCCGTAGTCCTCTGAGTCGCTGCGGTAGATGCGGCCTTCTGTGCTGCGCAGCAGCATGTATACCCGCTCATTGCCGGAGGTCCATAAGGTGGGTTGAATGAGTCCTTTCGCAAACCAATGCTCTGTCCCTACAAAACCCGCAGCATCCATCGGAACGATTTCACTTCTCTTCCACGTTCTCCCGTTATCGACGGTTATATCCACAAAGGACTCCCAAATTTGCTTCCCTGGAGCATCCGCATCATTCTTTTCAACGGAAGCCGGAGCCGCTAATGTACCATTGGATAGCAAAATGGGCTTGTTGCGGACGGGTCCCCTGCCTCCTATATCGCCTTTTACAAGCTCAATCGGATCCGTCCATGTCCTCCCGCCATCTCCAGAGCGCATGATGCGCGTGAACCAGTCGGTTATTTCATGGCCGACTTTATAGAAGAGGAGGATGGAATCACCTTCCGCATACAGCACTGGATTCCAATGAGCAATCCCAGCTTCATCAGCGATTTTAACTGGGGCAGCCCAGCCATCACCGGAACGGCGGGCCATCCAGATGGCCACATCGCTGGATTTCTCATGTTTTCCCGCGAACCATGCTGCCAGCACTTCGCCACTTGGCAGAGCAGCAAGTGTGGAAGCGTGACTGCTGCGGAATGTCTGCTGGTCACCTTCGAATACATATTCTTTCTCAGCGGTGATTTGAATCATCTCGTCTTCTTTACCTCCTTCTTGCTTCTTGGTTTCTCACACGCACTTCACACTGATAATTTGATAGGGCCTGAAATCCAATACGATTTTGCCGTCAATTACTGGAATCTCCTCCAGCTCCTCCTCCAATAAATTAACGAAGCAGGCTTTAACCGTAGGATTCGGCAGGTCCAGCATCACTTTCTCCCTCCCGCCGGCAGATTCGTATAAACGCAGAATCGTTCCTTCACCACACTGAGCGGCTTTCATTGTATCCAGCACCACATGGGAATGCTCAATCGTGTAACGCTGAATTTCATTAATCGCCCTTGCTCCTTCTTCGGGGGATAATCCGTTCTCAAGCGTAACCTCCGTCCAAGGATCGGCACGAAGCATGCCATAGAGCGATCCGACACCGCCGCTCATCACTGCATTCTTGAAGGATTCGTCCAGCTCGATGGCCCCGTTTTGCTTATGATAGGTTTTCCAGCCAAAGGGCTGAAGCAGCTGTCCGATCTTCTCCTCTACAGTCATCAAGCTGAGCAGGTTTGCCGCCCTTTGCTCCGCGGACAGGGATGAATCGTTCCCGTTCATTACTTTCACTCCTTATGTACTGACCTAAACAAGCAGAGCAGGAAGTAAACCCGAGGGGTTATCCTTCCTGCTCGGCAGGTTAAGCAGCAATTATTGTTTTTGAATCGCGTTTTGATAGATCTCAATGTATTTGATCAGATTCAAGCCATCGAAGCCCTTGACATACGCATCCCAGTCTTTGTCCACGTCCTTATTGCCGATAATGAACTGAGCCATATTCGATTGAACGTAGTCCTTAATGGATGTCGTCAGCTGCGCTGCCGAGTCTGTGTCTTCCGGACGGATAAACACGCCTGTCGGATAAACCTCTGCCGGTGCGTACCGCTTATATTCGTTCGTCGCTTGCGCCAGACGCGTATCATATCCGTCGCCGGCCAGCGGATCCTGCCCTGCAGCGAACAAATCACGGAATTCCTTGGACAAGTCCTTCGGTCCAAGCAAGGACCAGCTGTCGTTTCTTACTTTGTTCGGATCTTGCTCAGGCAGGTTGTAGTAGCTGTACTTTGCCGGTTTACCATCGATATTCTTCTCGTCAGCTCCAGCTTTTTTCCAGCCGATGCCTTCGCTCGGTCCGTATTCGCTATTCAATGCGCCTTCTTCACTGAACGCATAATCCGCGATTTTGATAGCGGCGATCTGCTGCGCTTCACTTGCTTTGTTCGTAATCGCAAAGGCAAAATCACTGACGCCTTGGGTTGTGCCTGCAAGCTGAACGCCGCCCGGCCCTTTGAGCGGAGGCACGATAACCCAGTGCTGGTGGCGGGTGATTTTGGCATCATACGTATTAACCAAATAGCTGAGCAAAGCCGTTGTGATCGAGCCTACGATCTCGTCTCCTTCGCGGTTGCCAAGCTGGCCGACCGCTTGATCGTTCTGCGTAAACGATGCCGGATCGATCAGACCTTCCTTATACAGCTTATGCATGTAAGTAAGGCCGTCCTTCCACTCCGGCTTATTGGCAGCGAAGTCCACTTTGCCATCCTTTAAAGTCAAATATTTATCGTTGTCGTTGTAAATAAATGAGTTCATGAGGTAAGCATCGATATTCCCGTTCCAAACGGATTTGTTCGGCGCCCCGGTCAGAGGAATTTCATCCGCTTTTCCGTTGCCATTCGGATCCTTCTCCTTAAAGGCCTTTAGTACGGTGTACAACTCATCCGTAGTCGTCGGCACCTTCAAGCCAACCTTGTCCAGCCATTCTTTATTGATCCAGAATTTCTGGGAATAGGTGCAGTGATAACATTCATTCAGACGCGGGATGGCATAAATATTGCCGTCGGGAGCCGTCATCGCTTCTTTAAAATACGGCTTCTTCTCCATCATCGCCTTAATATTGGGCGCGTATTTATCAATCAAATCGTTGAGCGGAACGAACACGCCTTGCTTGCTGTAAGTCAGCAAATCGGTATTGCTGAATTTCCCTTCGAGGAACACCTCCGGGTAATCGCCGCTTGCCAGCAGCAGCTGCCTGCGGTCGGTCAATGCGTCCGAGGGAGCCAGGTCCCATTTGATAGTCACGTTGAATTTCTTCTCAATCAGCTTTGTATAATCATTTTCTTCGAGAGGGGCTTTCCCTTGAGGCGCGAAGAATGTCATCGTTACGGGCTCTGACGCTGTATTCCCGCCGGCATCGCTTGCTGTCTCTTTATCGCTGCCTGTGTTATTGCTTGCTGCGTCGTCGTTTTTACTGCTGGAGCATGCGGCAAGTACCACACTAAAAATCAAAACAAGCACAAGCGTTGACCACATCGACTTTTTCAAAACAGACTCCTCCTTATAATTGCTAGCTTGTTTCCAGTAAACTCATTCTAATTCGGGTCTTTTTGGCCCTCACCCCCTTCATGCGTGAACCTGTTCCTATGAATTAGCCTTTTAAGGAACCGATCATGACTCCCTTAACGAAATGCTTTTGTACAAAAGGGTACATGATCAGGACAGGGACGCAGGCAACCACGATCAGCGCATATTTCAGTGCCTGCTCAAATCCTTGATCGCGAAGCTTCTGTGCAGTGTTCGCCAGCATTTCCGGATCGGCCGCGTTCAGAATAAGCAAGTTGCGAAGCACATACTGCAGAGGAAATAGACTTTCCGATCTTAAATAAATCAGTGCATCGAAGTATGCATTCCAATGTCCGACCGCATACATGAGCGTCATAACCGCAAGGATTGGCTTGGATAAGGGCAGCACGATACTAAGCAAGTACCGCGTATCTCTGCATCCGTCTATCCGTGCTGCTTCCGAGAGCTCCTCAGGAATAGAGGTTTGGAAGAACGTCCGCGCCACGATGACCTGGAAGACGGACAACGCTCCTGGCAGCCATAGCGCCCAGCGGGTATCCAGCATGTGAAGATTCTTAACCAGCAGGTAAGTCGGAATAAGGCCGCCGTCGAAGAACACCGTAACCATCATCATAATCATGATGAACTTGCGCCCGAAAAAGGTGGTCTTGGACAGCGGATAGGCAAGCAGCACCGTAAATACGATATTAATGAACGTCCCGACTACGGTATAAATGATGGTGTTGAAGTATCCATGCATCAGCTGTGTGCTTTTAAAAATCGATTGGTAAGCCTTGAAGGACAGCTCGACCGGAAACAGCCACACCCTGCCGGAAACGACCGCATTGGGAGAACTGAGCGAAGAGCTGAAGATGTACACCAGCGGATAGAGCACAGCCAGCATCAACACCGTCAATACGAGATAAATGACTGCGAGCAATACACGATCGCTGAACGGCTCTTTAATTTTGTTTTTCATAAACATGGCGTGCCTCCTTTCTACCACAAGCTGGTTTGTGAAACTTTGCGGGCTATGGAGTTGACAATTAACAGCAGAACAAGATTAATCATCGAATTAAACAATCCAACCGCTGACGAGAAACTGAAGTTTGCTCCAAGTAAGCCGACCTTGTACACATAAGTGGAAATGACTTCCGACGAGCTTAAATTAAGCGAATTTTGCATCAAATATATCTTCTCAAACCCGACGCCCATTATGCTTCCCAAGCTTAAGATCAGCATGATGATTGTAATTGGCAATAATGAAGGAAGATCGATGTGGATGATTTTCTTCCAGCGTGATGCTCCATCGATCCGTGCCGCTTCATATAAAGAAGGATCTACGCCCGACAACGCGGCGATATAGATGATTGAGGCGTATCCCATCTCCTGCCAGACACCTGACCATACATAAATGGATTTGAAATATTCAGGGACCCCCATGAAATTGGTTGTCGGCAAGCCAAGAAAGGTAAATAATCGATCGACGACTCCTACATGCGGCGACAACATCAGCATCACAATCGAAACCATGACAACCGTCGAAATAAAGTGCGGCGCATAGGTGATCATTTGAACCGATTTCTTAAAAATGCCCGTTCGAAGCTCATTAAGCGCCAGCGCCAATATAATCGGAATCGGGAAGCCGGCGATTAAGGAATAAAAACTGATTGTGATCGTATTCTTGATCAGCAGTTTAAAGTTAGGCGAATCGAAAAATAATTGAAAATGTTTGATCCCCACCCAAGGGCTGCCCCAAATTCCCTTTATGATATTAAAATCCTTAAATGCGATCTGAACGCCGACCATCGGGATATATTTGAAAATAATCAGATACATGACCGGCAGTAGAACAAGCAGATACAATTCCCAATGATGTTTTATTTTCGTCATCGTTTTTGTGTTCCCTGAGCTCATCCGCATTCCCCTCTTATCTTGATAATGTGCCTGAGCCTTATCGTCGGTCGCTCCGGCCGTAAACCCATACTAAGTCAGAGCCGTTTATTCATCAATTTGTAAGATTCCAGCACCTCACTATTTTCTCACGGGGACTAATAGTTAGAGAAAAACCCGCTCTGCATAAGGCTTTGCAAAAACTTCGCATAATTCGGGATTATCACTATTTTCTCAAAACAAAAAAATCCTTGATCCGCAGCTGCTTAGCGGATTACAAGGATTATTAATCAGTCGGATCTTGGAGAGATACGAACTATATAGGCGAGGTCTTATCCTTGTTTGCGGTAATCTCTTGGGGACAGCCCGACTATATTTTTGAAAGCGCGGTTAAAAGAATTATAATTAAAGTAGCCCACCTCGAGGCTGATTTCCTGCATCGATTTATGCGTTTCTGCAAGCATCTTTTTGGCGTACTGCATACGGATGCCGATCAGAAAATCAACGAAGTTCTCTCCGAATTCCTCTTTAAACATCTTGCTGACGTTTTTGGCATTCATCTGGAATTTCTCGCTTAAATAATCAAGGGATAGTTCAGGATTGGTATAATGCTCGATAATATAGTTCCTGATCTCGGTAATGACGGATCTGGAGCTGTCGGATTCCTTAACGGCATTCATTTGGCCATTCATCATCTCGAAGATGCGGATGCAGCCGCTCTCCAGCTCCTCCAGCGTTTCCCAGCGCTTGCCGAGGTCAAATAGCTGTACTTGGGTTGTTTTCCATATCAGGCGGTATTCCTTGGACATCTCTAGAAACTCCCGATCCAAATGCTGCTGCAGAAATTGAATCAGGCTCTCTATTTCTTTCCGGGAAGACAGGGAACCCTGAATTTGCTTAAACAGAAGAGCCAAGTGCTCTGTCCAGATATGATCAGTTAACCGCAGAGCTTGCGAAAGTGAATAGATCGTATAGAAGTACTCCTGTATTTCACTTTGCGGAGGCCTGATAATCTGTTCCGGATGAATGATCCGGTTGGCGCCAAGTACCGCTTTGTACTGCAGCAGACTGCCTGCCTTTTCATAGCATTGCCGTATTTCTTCAAGCGATGAAGCGGGGCCCGAACATCCAATTGTCACCGTAAAGCTGAGATACTGCTCCACCCATTCCCGGACCGTCTGGACGATGATCTCCCGAACCGATTTCTGTTCCGCGCCGCCAGGCTCCCAAATGATCGATGATATGCGATTGTCCGCCGTCCACTCCGCCCAGACGGAGGCTCCATGATTTTGGGTGGTTTCATGAATCACGACATATAAGGTGAATTTCAGCAGTGTTTGATCATGCAGGCTGTAGTCATTGATAAAATCGAGATATCCGTCCATTTCAAACACTTGAACAAAAGAAGCTTGTCCCTCCACATCGAGACCATGCTTTTTTAATTCCGTTTTCCAATCCGCTTCCTTCATGGTTGAATTTGCTTCCATCGCCTCTTGAAAGAGATATTTCTTATGCAAAAACAAGCTTTTCTGATGCTGCTCTCTGAAATGCTCGGTCTCTTCCATCAAATGCTCCAGGGTATGCTGAATGAAGCCGAATTCACTATCTCCAATCTTGCCGCCGCTCTGGTTTTTGAGGGAATTCGTTTGAATAAGCGATACGATCTGCTGCACTGGCCGATAGTTTCGTTTGGTCACATGCACAAACCATACCACACCGAGCAGAACCGAAGCCAAAGCCAATACCGTCCAAATGTTATATAAATAAATCGTAAACGTCAGCGCGCTTTGGTTGTTCAGGCCGCTCTCCACCTGCCAACCGGTATAAGGCGAGGTGAACGTTGAAAAAACTTGGTTTTTCCCCGTCTCTCCGCCATCTGCCCCAAGCAGATTATGACTTTTATCGTCTATCAACCGTACAAAGCTGATATCGGAATTATACATTTGATTAATCGCGCTTTTTAATTTATCCAAGCTTACATTAACGACAAAGAAGCCCTGCTTGTGATCGGTGGAATAAGGAGCAGCCTTGACCAGAGAAATGACATTCTTGGAGGTGGTTGCGCTCTTATACGTTTTGAAAACACGCTCTCCCGTCCATTTGGCGGTTATTTTCCCATTCCGATAGGGCGCAAGGAAATCCAAATCGGGGAAATCCGTAATCATTCGCGGAGCGTCCCCAAGCGCATACTCGTCCTTCAAGCGAAAGAAATAAATCGAATCGATCATCGGATAATTAAACTTCAAATCGTCCATCACTTTGATGGCCTGTATATTTGTAAAAACATCATTGAGTTCAAGGCTGAAAAACTTCGATACAACCGGATCGGTAAGGATTTCTCTCACGACCTTATAGTCAATCGATTTTAGGGCGTTGTCCGAAAACCTTATGACCTGCTGGGACAAAAACTCATTCGCTTTGACCGCTTCATTGCGGTTCTGTTCATTCAGCGATTTAAAAAACAAAAAGAATAAAATCATAGTGATGCCAAAAAAAGCCGGAAGGTAGGATAATAGCAATTTGCGAAACCAATTTTTATTCATTTGCAAATACCCCCTTCTAGTTTTGTTACATTCCATCGCTCTCTATGTCATCTATTTGTTTAACTATATTAACTCATTCCACAATTTCCAACAAGAAAACTGACGACAATTTAATTCGCCGTCAGCTCTTAAGATAATCTATTGCTTGTGGAATCAGGTATCGCTTCAAGGGGAAATCAGCTGGATATTAATTCTTGATTCTAAATACATGCGCAGTGGGGGCTTCTCCAGCTATAGCCGAATTAGGCAAACGAACTGCCAATCCCTCATCCTTGCGTGAAAACTCCAGTTGCTCATCCGTTCCTACCATTTCGACCGATGCTGCAGGTCCGGTATAAGGAATGGTCAGATATTCCGGGACAGGCGTGTCTGCTGATTTGTATAGATAAGAGGCATAGACATGATCATTCTTCTGTGTAAACGCAAAGTGATTCGTAATAAAATAGGGCGCGCATATTCTGGTGCCGTATACAGCCTCCCCGTATGTCCTCATCCAGCCGCCCAGTTCTTTGATCCTTCGAATGGCTCCTTCAGGCAGTCGCCCATCCGGCTGCGGTCCCACATTCAGCGCCAAATTCCCGCCTTTTGCAACGATCTCAAGCAGGAGATGGACGAGTTGACGGGTCGGCTTATAGCTGTCTTCATAACGGAAGGAGAACGATGTCCCCATCGTAATGCAGCTTTCCCAAGGAACACTCATCGGCCCTTCAGGAATGGTCTGCTCAGGTGTCACGTAGTTCTCATATGGGCCGCCTACCGTGCGATCGGCTGAGAGCAGCCAAGGCTGCTGCTCGCGTGCTTTCTCAACCGCTTCGCCCAGAGACGGATATCCTGGCCGCCTCTTCCCTCTTTAACCCACCCTGCGTCCAGCCAAAGCACGTCGATACGGCCATACTTCGTCAGCAGTTCATTAATCTGCTCATGCGTGAACTTGACGAACCGTTCCCACAGCCAAGGATACTCCTTCGGATCGTAAGAAGGTCCGCGCCACATATGGCGTCCGCGCTCCATGCCCTTAGCCCAGTAATACGGCGTATGCCAATCCGCTTTAGAGAAATAAGCTGCAATGGCTAATCCCCGCTCCCGGAAGGAATCAAACAGATGTTTGCACAAATCAGCGTATTTATGAGTGTGGGCTTCACCCATTCCGATTCGCTGCTGAAATTGTGAACACCCTGATGTATTTCCTGAACTTCGTCTTGTTTGCTCATGTAAGTGTACCTCTCCAATCTTTTCAGTTCATGTTTGCTTGATGAAGCCGCCGTCAATAAACGAACTACCTTTAAGCATAGAAAAGAATCAAAGAGGTTTCCATTCACGAATCGTCCGAGTTCTTGACGTTTTTTGCCGGGCTCTGGCGTGTGCTATACTTGTGCAAAAGGATCCGCAAGGCGGTGTTTAAGTGAATTTGGACATTATTTTTCCCGATATAACAAGCACGCTCCAAATTACGGGGTGTCATTTCGGTGTGAAGCCGGCAAAGTGGAACTATCCGAAACATCACCATCATTTATACGAACTGCTGTATTGTCAGGATGGGGAAGCCGAACAAATCATCAACGGAAACAGCATCCGGATGCAAACCGGAGATTGGCTGTTCATGAAAGCAGGCGTCCGGCATCAAACGGATAACCGCTCCGAGAATCATTTTTCATTTTTCAACATGCATTTCGATCTCGATAACCACGAAATGAGAATGCGGCTCAGCACACTCGAATATGCGCTGTATCCCAAAGTACTGGCCGACTCTACGAAGCTTCCGCTGTACATACAAGAGATCGAACAGATCATGCACAATTGCATGCTTCATCAAACTCATAACACTTCAGTAACTGAAAGACGGCTAAGCCTAACCTATGAGGATAAATTAGCCCTTCAGTCCTTCATTCTGTTAATCATCCGCGAAATCATCCTGCTGCAAAAGCCAGAGGCTGAAGAATCGGCTTTATTCCGCCCGGGTACAACCATGCATGAAGCGGATACGGCTCATGCCATTGAAGAGCAGCTGCAGCTCTCTGCATTGTCTGAAGTCTCGATCTCGCAAATTGCCAGTGAGCTGAACTTAAGCCGAAGCCAATGCACCAAAATTTTCAATAAAATTTACGGCATTTCTCCGCGTCAATACGTCACTCAATTAAAACTGACAAGAGCCAAACATCTCTTAGTCAGCACCAACTGGACGATAGAGGAAATTTCCATCGCGCTCGGCTTCAATTCCGCCAGCCATTTCTCCAGGCAATTCCGGCAGGGAACGGGTGTATCCCCTGCTCAGTTTCGGCCCAAACATAGAATGGGTAAAGCAGAATCTTAACATCACCGTTAACACAAAAAGCCTTGATCAGACAATCAAGGCTTTTTGCAGGCTTCAGGAGGCTCAATAACTTCTTTCTTTACATAATGCTGATTATGTTAAGATATCGTATGGGTAGTTAAATAAGGAGGTTTCACCGTGTCTCGCATCATTCAAGTTGAAGAACGCCCATCCATCGGCGAAAGTATTCCGCTCAGTCTGCAGCATTTATTTGCGATGTTTGGCTCCACCGTTCTGGTACCTATTTTATTTAAGGTAGATCCAGCCACCATTTTGTTAATGAACGGGATTGGCACACTGATTTATATTTTCATTACAAAAGGAAAAATCCCGGCTTTTTTGGGTTCGAGCTTTGCCTTCCTCTCCCCGGTTTTCATCGTCATTGACACCAATGGCTATCGCTTCGCTCTTGGCGGATTTTTGGTTGTCGGCTTGATCTTCACCATCGTAGCACTACTGATCCGGGCTGTGGGAACACGATGGATCGACGTCGTATTTCCACCTGCAGCCATGGGGGCAATTGTAGCCGTTATCGGTCTGGAATTGGTTCCGACAGCAGCCGAAATGGCCGGATTTATCGCTCCAACCGGTTCGCCAGCCGATTGGTCGCCTGATCCAACTATTGTGTGCATATCTATTTCAACTTTTGTAGTCGGGGTGTTGGGTTCCGTTGTCTTTCGCGGATTATTGAAGGTCATACCGATATTGGTCGCCATTGTTGTCGGCTATGTGATTGCATCCTTACTCGGATTGGTACATATCGCAGACACATTACGAACAGCGGAATGGTTCAGGCTCCCCACCTTCTACAAGCCAGCTTTCGATTGGTCGAGCATTCTGATCATCGCACCGGCATCTCTTGTTGTGATTGCGGAGCATATCGGCCATTTGATCGTAACCGGTAATATGGTAGGGAAGGATTTATCTAAAGAGCCCGGCCTCAGCAGATCCCTGCTCGGTAATGGGATCTCCACTATGTTATCCTCGTTAACCGGATCAACGCCGAATACGACCTACGGAGAAAACATCGGCGTCATGGCGATCAGCCGGGTATATTCCGTCTGGGTGATCGGAGGAGCAGCCATCTTTGCCGTTGTATTGTCCTTTGTGGGCAAAATATCAGCACTGATTCAAACCATTCCAACTCCCGTCATGGGCGGAGTTTCCCTGCTTCTGTTTGGTGTCATCGCTGCTTCAGGGATTCGGATGCTCGTGGAAACCAAAGTCGATTATTCCAAACCGGTGAATCTGATTCTAACGACCGTTGTTCTTGTTATCGGCCTCAGCGGAGCAGCATTGAAATGGGGACATATTGAACTAAAGGGAATGGCACTTGCTACCGTTGTTTCAATCCTGCTCAGTTTGTTTTTCAAGCTGCTGGAGACCTTCAAGCTTTCCAATGATAAATAGGTAAAGCTCTATCGAAGAAGGCCGTTCTACTGCATGTAGAACGGCCTTCTTCGATATCAGGTGTAGGAAATCATCAAATACTTTGAACTTGAGTCCTCTATTTCTTCCTAATTATGGATAAGATGTAGGTAGTACAATGCAATTTAGGGGGCTGCTGTAAAAATGAAAATTGAACTCGGCCGGTGTTTACTTCATCAGCGCCTGCACGAAGCCGGCATGTCGATCGAGGAGCTGGCCCAATCTTTGTTCTATAAACCAGAGCGCATAGCCGACTATATGGACAATAAGAGGGTCATGCCCTTAAAGACGGCTATTTCGATTGCCGATTCGATTGGTTGCCGGGTGAATGATCTGTATGAATTAATTCAATCCGAGTCTTCTCCGAAAACGATAATATAACCATTGCAGTCCTCGATCTCGAATTCTGCTGCTCCCTAGAATTGTTTTCGGAGCGGCTTCACGATTTTCACTGATACCACTCTATTGTCTGTTTAACATTGTTGACCCCAAAACCGGAGAAACGGATGCCATTTTCAATTGGAATCACTCCTCTTTTTTCGCTCCGTTATTGGACTTTGCGCAGCAGAGTCAGGGAATGCGATGTCAAATGTCGTTCCCTTCCCCGGCTCGCTCACCGTTACGATATCCCCGTTCATGTTGCGAATAATCGAGAACGTAACCATCGTACCAAGACCAGTCCCCTTCTCTTTCGTGGAGTAAAACGGCGTTCCAAGTCTGTTGATTTGCTCTTTTGTCATACCGATGCCGTTATCCTTGATCCTAAGAATGAAGCCTGATTTATCGAGCCGTGTTTCCAAAGTCAAAGTTCCGCCGTCAGGCATCGCCTCGATGCTGTTCTTGCATAAATTAATAATCGCCTGTCGAAACTTCGACTGGTCACCGATTAATTGAAGGTCCTCCACACATAATTCCATGGTTATTTCTACATTCTGCATATTGGCATAAGAGGACAATACTTTGGCTGCATACTGGATTTCCTCATGGATATGGACGGATTCGATCTTCTCGGGATCGGGTTTGGCCAATGTCAAGTAGTCCGAGATAATTTGCTGAGCCCGGTCCAGCTCTTCCAGGCATATTTTCCGATAGTACTCTCTATTATGCTGGTTCAACTCCGCTTTGCCGAGAAGCTGAATAAATCCCCTTACGGCTGTTAACGGATTTCGGACTTCGTGAGCGACCGAGGCTGCAATGCCGGTTACTAATTTGAGCTTCTCCGTCATCCTGATCTCCTCTTGTAATAGCTGGACCTTCACAATAAATTCCAGAATATAAATAAATAAACACGCAACTAAACTCTGGAATAGGATCAAAGTCATCGTCCCAGCAAACTCGGGCTTGAAGAAGGAAGCAGCTTTGCCCGTAAGAATTTGATAGGTAATCAGAGTAAGCAATCGAACGGTAAGATAAGCTCCAAAGGAAGCCATCAATTTTCGCCCGAAGGACAACGTTGGGAATATGGTCACGAACCAGCTTAGTATCAAAAAAGTCGGGACAATGGCAATGATATATTCGAGCTGATTCGGATCTCCCATAATGAAGCGGTAACCGATTAGAATGAGGTACAAGAGGATCGCTACCGGTATCCCTCCGTATAGAGAGCCGATCGTTAGCGGAATGGCGCGAAAATCGTAGGTCAAATCCATGATTGTAACCGGAACGGACATACTCGAAACGAGCGAGAGGGAAAAAACAAGAAAGATTAATATACGGTAAGTCCATATATGGTCTTTTTTTCTGTGGATAAGAGCAAATAACACCGTTGGTATAAATAAAATATAAAATAAATTCAAGGTGAAATCCTTATAAAGGATGAACATTGTTGTCCTCGCTTTATCGGTTCATACTTTACTATGCAGAACGCTTGCTGTCATGTGAACCTTGTTCAACCATGATCACTTCTCTATTCTATCAGATTAAGCTGAGAACGGTGTAGTACTGTTTATTAGAAGATATATCAATAACGATCAGGAGGAAAATGCTGCCGCTAACTGATTCAACAAGAGCTGCCGAGGCGCGTCCGACCGTCCTGCCAAACTTTCACCCAAATGAATTAATGTACTGCACCGCGCATAAAAGACAGCCCGAGCCAGAAAATGATCGTCCACCTGAGGCTGATAATAATCCAGTATATCCTTGGCAAAACCGGGACCGAGCCAGATTACAAATCCGCTGAAATCGACGATCGGATCTGCCAAACAAATATCAGCCCAATCTACGATTCCAGTTATCTCGAATGCATACCGGCTTACAAGAATATGCTCCCCCTTCACATCGCCATGACTTAAGACGGGAGCCAGCCGGGACGCTGAGGGTAAGCCTGCTGTACCGTTCAAATACGGCTGAATCGCATCATTTGGATCGTTTACATGTTGGAGCAGCTTTTTATAAAGAATGACCTGATTTAGTTTGTCTAACGGCGATTCCAACGATAGCTGCGGTAAATTCTGAAACGCCAATTCACCTGCATGGCTTATGTGAAGCTGAGAGAAGATATTCCCCGCTGTTTTCGCCATTTCTGCCCAATCTTGCGGACATGCTCTGCGTTTCTCTCCAGACTCACCCCCTAGTTTCTGCTGCCCCGTAAATGAATAAGGAAACAAGGATGAGGGTTCGCCGTAATAGATCGGTTTGGCAACATATCCCGGAAGTTTTTGAGATAAATAGAGAAGGCTATGATACTCGTTCAACAGACGTTTCTCTGATTCGGAGGATATAGGAAATTTAAAAATGATATTGCCGTTAATATCAAATGTGTACGAGTCGCCTCCTTCCGGAATTAATGCAGTATTTACTATAACTAACTCCGGGAATTGATTGGCGATAATCGTGTTTACAAGATGAATATCCATATGAACCCCCTCAATCCGATAAATTACTGTGAGACCGGCCGCTTGTTCAAAAATTCACCGGCAGCTTTAACTTTTGGCTCAATTTGATCCCAACGATTCATGCAATGGTGCAGAATCATTTCCAAATCATTCTCATTTTGTGCTTGTTCGATGTTCCGGTAGAGAATATTCATCAACCAGTTGGTGAGATTTCGAAGATGATGACGATAAGCGTAAAACCGGATAACGTCTAGATTTACTGTGACAAATTGACCGAAATGTTCTTCGTATGCTGGGAGGAAAACTTCAAATTCTTCCCCAATATAACCAATCATATCAAATTCACGCGGTGCGATTATGGCCGATTCCCAATCGATGAAATACAGATCGTTTGCATGACGAATTAAATTGCCTCCCCAGATATCACCATGACACAGAACTTTTTCATTCGAAGCACGTATGGCAACCTGCCGAAGTTCCCGAACGAGATGGAGTAAGGAGAAGATATGCTCCTTTTTAGATAGAATATGTCCCCTTAATGACTGTTTGATCTGATTGTCAAAGATGACATTGTGTTCAAGCACGTTTATGCATTGTACAAGGTCGGATTCAAAGGAAATGTCAAAGGTTTCGTTCATGACTGTTGAAGGGTCTATGTGAGGTGTGATCAGGTGAATACCCGCTGCTGATTGGGCAATGTCTTGAACAATTTGACTGGAGAACGGATAGGCTTCCGCCAAAGTCTCTCCTTCGATGAAATTAAACAGTACCGTGGTTACGCCGTTGAACGACGCTTTAAATTCACCCTTTAGGTTTTTCAGGGGATAAGTAACCGTTGGAAAAAGATTTTGATGATACATCTTCCAAGTTAAGGGCAGATAGTTATCGAGACGCTGAATACTTGTCCGATGCCTTTCATTTTGCTGGTCAAATAATTTCAAATAATATTTTTGCCCGTTCCGGCCGTTCACTTGATAAGAATAAGCTGAGTCCCCCATCGGTATAAATTGAAGGCTCTCGGCATGGATTCCGTAGGATTGATTAAGATGATCCATGAGCAGGCTATCTTCGATATGAAATTTCACTTCCAAATCTATTCACTCCTTCAATTTACGGAATAAATTTCAAAATATTCACCTAACAAATCTGTTACTGTCGGTTCACTATTGTAATACTCATTGTCATATTCTTCAAACTCTCCACATCTTGCTTCGTTAACAAAAGCAAAAATGTCATTTAGTTTCTTTCTGTTTTTCGAAGAATATGTGGCACTGGCTTGGTTTAAAATATTCGCTTGTTTTGCCGCACCTATTACCTTCAAAGCATCGATGGTTTCATCCATTTTTTCTATACCTTTATTTTCAAAGTATTGAAGATGTCCTCCATTCTGAACTTCTGTATCATACCAGAAGCATAAATGAGCGGTCCTTTGTGTCTGATTTAAGTCTTTATATTCTTCCATAGCTATTAAATCAATAAAAGCGTTCCACGCTTCATAAGGTTTCTTGTCCAGCAATTCTTTGTTTATCTTTCTTATAACCATCGCCGTCACCTCCCTTTTCAACTTATAACGTTAATAAGCCCGGAGCGTGATCTACTCATGCTCCGGGCTGCCGTCATGCCGGGTAACTCTATCCTAAGACTGTTTCGATGAAATTCTCTAATGCCGCGCGTTCTTGGGCGTGGGCGTATTCGGACTACAAAATT
Source organism: Paenibacillus solisilvae (assembly GCF_042656405.1). Classification (NCBI taxonomy): domain Bacteria; kingdom Bacillati; phylum Bacillota; class Bacilli; order Caryophanales; family Paenibacillaceae; genus Paenibacillus; species Paenibacillus solisilvae. Next base: position 24,291 of record NZ_JBHSOW010000130.1, read on the forward strand.
GGATGAAGCGATTTGTTTATCACATTCAGAACGTGAACAACTATCATAGCCGACTGAAACGCTGGCTTGACCGCTTTAACGGCGTTGCAACGAAGTATCTGCAAAATTATTTAGCATGGTTTCGTTATTTAGACAGCAAGGAATACGAGAACACAACGTCAAATAAGAAAAATATGTTGGTCGCCTCGTGCCTATTTACTGTGACCGACACGAATACCAAACTTCGGCTCTCTGCTTATTCTTGTTAAGCTAAACGGGCAGTTTTGTTGAACAAGTTAACAATAATAATATAATAAAAAACAATGAAAATTTATTGTAAAACGATAAATCATATGATAAAATCATGTTGTCATTAAATAAGTGAGGTGTTTTAAATGAATGTTAAACGAGGTTCAACCACTTTCATAAAGCTAATTATTTTTCTGGCTGGAATTGCAGTGCTTGCTTTGTGTATCTGGTTGCCTGAGATAGCCGTTAGAGATGCAAGGGTACATCCAGATACGGCTTACTTCCTAATCCCCTTTTTAGTATGCGCATACGGATTCTGTATTGCGTTTTCTGTTGCGTTGTATCAAGCATATAAACTATTAACCTACATCGAAAAGAACAATGCTTTCTCTGAATTATCCCTTAAATCTTTGAAGATTATAAAGAAATGTGCTTTTACAGTCATTTTCCTCATTTTGTTAGGAATAGTAAGCTTAAGGGTGCTTGCTAAAGTTACAGGTAGTGATGATGCAGCGGGTCCTACATCATTATGTCTAATGGGTATTTTAGCAACAAGTATCATCGCAGCCATTGTGGACGCACTTCAAAAGCCATTAAAAAATGCCCCAGATATAAAGTCAAAAAATGAATGATTAACGGATATGTAAGACTTTGGATTGTCAGCCAGGTGATTTTTGGAGTACAAAAGCGACGAAGACACTCAATAAAAACAGACACAACTAATTTATTTAACTACGGGGACGATAGCTCATTGAACCGCCTTTTCACCAAGGTGGTTTTCTTATGGTCAAATATCAAGATTCAGTGTGGCGATAGGGTTATTCATGATCGCGCCTCACGCAAAGTATCGCCTCCGTACCAGGCTTTGCATGAGTTATGCCAATCCGACAATCTCTGATTGCCATGCCTACCACCTCCCTCTCTTTCGAAGATGTGAATAGTATAAAAGAAACTCAACGCCATTTCAAATATTTTCAAATACGTACGGCTGAAGTTTAGCAATTTAGAAGAACCCTTCTGCACTTGTTTATGCTAATATAAATTTATCCAAAATTTGAGAAAGGTGGATGAACCATGACTGCTAACATTTCAAAAGGACGGCTTTGGACGGCGCGGATCATGAGCGGGATAATTATATTATTTATGCTGTTTGACAGCATACTTAAATTAATCAAACCTGTTCAAGTAGTAGAAGGGACAATCTCTCTTGGGTATGAAGAACATCATATTATGGTAATTGGGATACTGGGGCTGATCTCTACAATTTTATACGCATTTCCCCGCACCTCTTTCATAGGTGCTTTGCTGCTGACCGGGTATTTTGGCGGAGTTCTTGCCACTCAAATCCGAGTGGATGCCCCGCTTTTTTCGACGATATTATTTCCTGTCTACCTTGCTGTACTTACTTGGGGAGGAATTTGGCTCAGAAATGAAAAAGTGCGTAAACTCTTCTCATTAGATAGCTGAGAACTTGGATGGCAATCCGATAATTGTCGATCCACTTCAGAGGAGCTGCAGCTTAGCAGCTCCTCTATTTTCGCTGCTCATTCGTAAGTTACTCCGTTATCTCCCACTGCGGATTCCAGACCACTTCCCATAAATGGCCATCCGGGTCTTGGAAGTACCCTGAATATCCGCCCCAAAAGGTGTCGTGTGCCGGGACGGTTATAACCGCACCCGCCTTCTTTACCTCCTCCATAATGGTATCTACTTCTTCTTTACTTCCTACATTGTGCCCAATCGTAAACTCCGTTGGACTCGGCAGACTCTGATTTAGCTTTGTATCATGAGCGATATCCATGCGTTTCCAAATGGCCAATTTAAAGCCTGCTTGCAAGTCGAAAAATGCAACGGCGCCATGCTCAAATTCTGTACCGATAATACCTTCTGTAGGTAGTCCTAGTCCATCCCGATAAAATTGCAGTGATTGTTCCAAATCATCAACGCCTAATGTAAGTACTGTAATCCTTGGTTTCATACTAAACCCTCCCTCATACAGCAGATAATCTATTTTCAACAAATGGCCTAAGCTCAATCTGCAGCCTTCTTTCTCACCAGGAACAACGCAACCGCCTGCGGTTTAATGATGGTTCCTCCGTTTTCATCGATTATATGTTTGATATTTTCAAATAACTTGGCTCTTACATCGCTTGGAAGTACTCGATGCCTGGAGTTCGTGTTTAATATTGATATGTATTCATCGGCTGTATAGCTGTCTTCCCATCTGTACTGCTTTACAATTAAGTCCTCAAACAACCCGTCCTTTATAGTTAAATCAGACCTTTCGTCAATGACCTGCTCAACTGTTGGTGCATTAGAGTCATCAAGATGAGGTGCATAGGTAAGATAACTTCCCCTAATTTGATTAAAAACATGGTTGAATGTTGGAATGTGAATCGTCCAGAACAATGCAATTGATCCTTGGTCACGGAGCAAGTCAAATGCCTTCCGATACCCGAGCTGCTGGGTTGAATGAAATGAAACGCTGTTGCGGATATTATTAAATCGAATTGCTTCTTTGCGCTTTGCCACTCTTCAAACGATGAATTTATAATGTTGACATTCGTGTTAGCTTTAAACTTCTCCCGGGTAAATTCAGCAAGCTTTTGTCCTAATTCGATGCAAGTCACATGATCATACCCTAAATCCACAAATCCCTTTGTGGCCTGGCCCGTGCCGCAGCCGATTTCAAGGATCGGATGGGATGGCGTTATTGACGCATATTCCAAAATATCGAGAAACAGCTGCGTTGGATAGTTCGGTCTGTACTTGTCATATTCCGGTGCAACTTCGTTAAATGTATTTTTCAGCTCCATCCGCTATTCCTCCCATGTTATGTTTGATTACGTATCTTATCTAAGGAACAATCGATCGATAATACTCCATGTTTCAACCCTTGCTCATCCATCCTCAGCGCACGGAAGTAACAATTTTGACCCATTATTAGGAAAAATTAACCTCTTTTAGCACTGCTTTTGGTCATTTCACATTACATTCATTCCTGAAGTATGTTTTAATAAAAGGTATGCCAATCTAAATCCACAGTAAAGGAGCTACGTATAGTGCAAATATCTTCATTCTTGTATCCCAAAGATAAGGTTGCTTATATCACCTCCTCCATGTCTTTACGGGAAGCTATGGAAAAGTTGGAACATCACCAATACTCGGCAATTCCCATCATTGACGGAGAAGGTAAATATATAGGCACCCTATCGGAAGGTGATCTATTATGGAAGTTAAAAAATACCCCTGGCCTCAATTTTGACAATATGAACCAAGTCCCCGTTACTGAAATCAAAAAACGCTCCCGTAGCGAATGTGTTTCGATTAATGCACAAATGGAAGACATGCTGATACTGGCCGCTGATCAAAATTTCGTACCCGTAGTTGACGATTATCGAATTTTCCTCGGAATTATACGCCGGAAAGATATTATTGAATACTACACCCGAAATATAACAGATTGAACATCATTTCATTCAATTGAGAGCTCCGTTAATTTCCTTGAGATAAGATTTGACGAATACAATAAATAAGGCATCGGCAGCCTGGGAAAGATCATTAAAATCCTAGACTGCCGATGCCAATCATATTCCATGCACACACCTCATAAGGATTGTAAAATCCAGCCTCTTACTCTTTCTGTAATTCATTGCATAATCCTGCCCCTTTGATTCAGAAAAGGGGTAGTTTTCACTTATGAACAAAGTGACTTTGGGCAAACCCGTAATCCACATGTGCGAATGACACATGTGCGAATGACTTGTCGAGTATTCAGTATTCGAGGCGACATGCGCATCTATACTGGATTAATACAGCTATTTAGGGCTTTTGATGTTTAAACGGACGCTATAATGGAAATTTCCAGTTCCAATTGCCTAATCGAACTCCATAAGGCTCATTTTGGGCGATTTAACTGTACGGATTACAGTATAGAGGCAGCCTCGAGCGGTTGGCACTCTTTTTAACTGTACCAATTCCAGTATAGGCCAATGGTGTAACAGGTATTTGATTGACACTTATAGGAAGGAAAGAGATATAATTGCGGGGTTGTTCCATATGAAGGTACCAGCCTGCCATTACCAAAGGAGAGGTTTCTTTTGTACACCATGGACCAGCCTACCCCGCCATTGGAAGGACTGCCGGTTTATTAGCTGCCTTCACATCAATGCTGCCCCTCATACTCGTTTACTTTGGCAAAAGCATGATCGGCGGATACATAAAAACCAGATACAAGAAGCGCAGCAGCCAGCATCAGAGTGATCGTAACTTTTTGAGCTGCTTCGGGCTCTTTCAGTTGGAAGCATATAACAAAAATTTCTATTCATTCACTTTTATGTCATTAAGCATTCGATTTAGCTGTCAAGGAATTATTTCTTATTTTTTCTAATGAAGTTCTAATAATGTGCTATTCTACTAGGCCAGCCTTAACTTTCCGTTCTAATCGGTAAATTTAGGCTTTTTTAACTGTGTTAAAGTAAGTAGAGGTAAGGCATCAAGTATCGCATCCATAAGGAGGAATTCAACGAAAATGCAACTGAAGAAGAAATACTTTGGAAAAAAGACAATCGTTTCGTTAGGACTAGCCCTATCGATGTTTGCTGGATTAACGGCCACAGCTTTGGCTTCACCATCAGCAACAGCTACCGTGAATAAAGGGGTGAACTTCCGAGCTGATCAAAGTACGAGCGCCCCGGTGATAGGATTTGTTAAAGCAGGAACCGTCCTTCCTGTCGAAGCAGCTAATAATTACTGGGTATTGGTCGATTACAACGGCAAAACCGGCTATGTCTCACGCTCTTATGTGACTGTCCATAGTAATGGTTCGTCATCAACTCCTAATTCAGGTACAGTCTCGTCAAGCAAAATCATCAATACTGCGAAGTCTTTCCAAGGCCGGGTAAAATACGTATTTGGTGCCCGGGATCAGAAGCGCCTTATTTTTGACTGCTCGTCTTTCACGCAATACATATTTCAACTCAATGGTAAATCCATCCCTTGGGGATCGAAAGCACAGGCAAAAGTGGGTTCTTATATCCCAAAAAGCAAACTTCAGCCTGGCGACTTAGTCTTTTTTAGCGTAAGCACTCCAGGTCAGATCAACCATGTCGGTATCTACATGGGTAATGGTCAATTTATTAATAATCTACCGAAAAAAGGCGTCATCATCTCGAGCTTAAACAGCTCCCATTGGACAAGCCATTATATTACCGCCCGTCGTGTCTAAACGATAACGCCATCCACGCAGAAACAACCCTTTTTGGCAAACTTGTATGTCATCGAAAGTTCATCTTCTGACAACATGCATGCCGATCAGGTTGTTTCTGCGTGGTTATTTATATAACTGATCTTATTTCCCCTAACTTTATTAATTGCCCCATCCATTAATTCTCCAAACCGTACAACTCCTCCATGAATGAAACACAGTTTACCCTTTTATCTTCGATGAAAGCAGCCTCTAACAATCATTCCAGCCTATTTAAAATTCGAGTTATTTTACTAATCGCGAAGTCAAGATCGGTTCGATCTTCCTCGCTCAGACGTACCATTTGTTCACGCAGCTCTCGATGAAACCCTTTCCCAGCGCTGGCTTACGATTGTATTTCCTTTTTCAGTTAGTCGTAATCGGACTATCCGTTTATCGTTGAGACCGGTTTCCTTTATTACATAGCTTTTTTCTTCCAGTATTGAGATGAGCGGTGTTAATTGTTGTTTGGAAACACGGATCATTTTAGCCAACTGAGACATTGAAATCCCTTCCTGTTGATGTTGAAACAGCTCTTCCAGGATGTGGGTCTGTAAGTGGGTTAACTCGGATGATGCTTTACGCCCTGTAGTATTCGAATTGGGCTTATCCAGTTTTCGGTAAAGCAGCGGTATTAGGCGGATGTAGTCCTCCGCGATACGGTCAATTTTCTGATCCATTAGATTTGATCAAGCTCCGCCAAGTTGTGTTGATTATTTTTCGAGCGCTGATGGAATAACAACACTAAATTTAGTGCCAAGCCCCTTCGTGCTTTCAGCTTGAATTTTTCCATTTAGGGCCTCAACAATGCGGAAACATACCATTAAGCCGAGCCCTGTTCCTTTATCTTTTGTTGAATAAAAGGGGACACCTAACCGGGATATTTGATCTTTTGTCATACCGACACCGGTATCAATAATATCAATCACAACTTGGTTATTACTGGCATATACATTTATCGTCAGTTGACCATCCTGCTCCATTGCTTCTACAGCATTTTTAATTAAATTAATCATGACTTGTGTGAATTTCTTTGCATCCGCATGGATATATAAGTCATCTTCGTTATTATGAATTACGGTATGGCCATGTGAAATAATGTAAGACTCGATAATCTTCAAGACGGCATTCAGGTGCTCTTTCACATTCACCTTTTCGATTTTGTCGGCCTGCGGCTTCGCATACATCAGGTATTCGGAAATAATGGATTCCGCTCTATCTATTTCTTCCAATGCCAGCGTTGAATATTTGAGATCTATATCGTTGTTCGAACGCGACTTTATCAATTGGATAAAACCTTTGGACACGGTCAACGGATTGCGTATCTCATGAGCAATCGTAGCAGCCAATTCCCCTAATACATTCAGCTTCTCGGAGCGATGAATCTCATCCCGCATCGTTACGTTATCCTTCATTGTCTCAATCATATAAAGAGTTATCCACGCACATGTCGCAAGCAGCAAACTATAATAAACAAAAAAAGTAAGGTGCTGAAGTATGATGGCTTTCAATGATATAATGCTGCCGACTGTAATAAACAAAGCTGAACACAATGCTAAAACGGTTCCTACTGCAATTGTTTTTTTCTTTGATAAATTTTTGTGATATTCCATAAAAATGGCAGCAAAAATAAAGATAGGTATGTAGGACGAACACGTTACGATAAAACCGTCCCCTCCAAGCAAAAACCTGTACAACAAAATAGTAAGGGCAACTGTTAGACCAGAGCGAAATCCACTATACAAAATGGTTATGATAAAAGGAAGTATTCTCAGGTCATATATATATCCGTGGAATACGGTAAAAGGAAACGACATACAAAGCACAACGGTAATACATCCGATGATTCCAACAAGAATTCCATGATATTTGGCTTTGTAAAGCCCTAGTGAAAAATAACTGAGGATACCCACCATTATGAAGAGGAAATTTAATAATAAGTAATCTACTCCAAGCAAATTAATCCCCTTTTCTTTTCGCTGCCTTAGAATACAAATTCTTAATATAAATATATCTGGAATTGTGCTGCTTGTCAGCAAAGGATTAGATAACATTGCCGTTGATTGTTCAATAGACCTCCTAACATGGGAAGATCCGTCGCTTATTAATCAATGTAGCGCTTTACCCCATGCTGCTCGAAAAAAGCAGTGAAATGCTTTTGCATGAAATTGCAATCATGCCCGTTAGCAACTCCCGTGCGATTACACCTTTGATCGCAGATCTTGTCAACAAACAAAGCAGCCTTACTCCGGCTGAATACCGGAATAAGGCTGCTTTAATATTGAACAGAACACAAACATGCAGACTCAACCGCAATTGCAATAGAGGTGTATGTCTGCATGCTTGTTATGCTCTATGTTCTTAGAGAACTGAATCGTCAACGGAGTCAAGCCAGTTCTCTATGCTGCCGATGACCGATGAAACACAGCCGTCCTCAAAAGGCGATATGAGCCCTGCGACCCTCACCAGCTCCGTAAAGGACAAGCTTCCGCCCTGGCGGCAAAGGTTCAAATACTCTGTCCATGCACCGGCGCGCTCTTCATGCATCTTTTTCCAGAATTGAAAAGCACAGATCTGCGCAAGCGTGTAATCAATATAGTAGAATGGCGAGTTGAAGATATGCCCCTGTTTATGCCAAAAGCCGCCCTGCTCCAGATATAGATTATCCGCATAGTTGCGATGAGGCAAATATTTGTGCTCAATCTCGCGCCATGCTTTCTTACGCTCAGCAGGCGTCGCATCGGGATTCTCATAGACATAATGCTGGAACTCATCCACCGTTACGCCGTACGGAATGAAGATTAAGCCGCTGGACAGATGATCGAACCTGTATTTGTCCGCATCCTCCTCGAAGAATAGATCCATCCACGGCCAAGTGAAGAATTCCATGCTCATGGAATGGATTTCACATGCCTCATAGGTTGGGAAGCTGTATTCCGGCACAGCGAAGCTCCTGCTCTCATAAACCTGGAAGGCATGGCCCGCTTCATGCGTCAGGACGTCGATATCGCCTGAGGTCCCATTGAAGTTTGAGAAAATAAACGGAGCGCCGTATTCGCTCATATACGTACAATAACCGCCGCTTTGCTTGCCCTTCTTGCTTACCAGATCCATCAGATCGTTATCCTGCATATAGCGGAAAAATTCATTCGTTTCCGGTGACAATTCGGCATACATCTTCGCTCCGTTGCTCACGATCCATTCCGGCTTGCCCTTGGGCACCGCATTCCCTGACTTGAAGATGAAGTTCTCGTCATAGTACAACAGCTCGTCGACTTCGATTCGACTTTGCTGGCGCTCCTTCAGCTTCGTCGCAACCGGTACGATATATTCGAGCACTTGGTTCCTGAAATTCGCCACCATCTCAGCACTATAATCGGTACGGTTCATGCGTGCGTAGCCAAGCTCGACATAGTTGCTGAATCCGAGCTTCCTTGCAATTTTGGTCCGCACTTTAACGAGATCATCATAGATGCGATCGAAATTCTCCTCGTTAGCTGCCATGAAGCCGGATGATGCCTCCATGGCGCGTTTTCGCATATTGCGGTCGGTTGACTGCTGGAAGGGTCCAAGCTGCGATAAGGTCCTCTCTTCGCCCTCGAACATAATTTTTGCCGATGCAATCAGCTTAGCGTATTCCGTCGTCAGCTTATTCTCCTGCTGAAGGTCTTCAATGACCTCCGGACTGAACGTCTTCAGTGCAAGCTCCGCGAGCTGGAACAGCTGCCGCCCCCATTTATTCTCGAGCTCCATCCTGAATGTTGAATTTACAAGTGAACGGTAATAGTCCGTTATGTATTCCTGTACCACCGGTCCGGTTTCGTCGAAGAAGTCCTGTTCCGCTTTATAGAATTCATCATTCGTATCGATGGAATGGCGTATGCTCGCAATTTGCTGCAGGGTATCAAATTCGCTTCGCAGTTTGTTAATTGCACTCATTGCGCGATCCTGCTCCTCGTAGCTTCCAGCCGAATTAAACGTTTCCAAAAGCGCTTTAAACTTTTGTTCGAAATCCTTTACATCAGGACGCTCATAACGATACTCGCTGAATTTCATAACAGCACCTGCCCTCTCCCGGATAATAAAATGAAAATAAATAGCTCCCGTGATTTCCCCATTATATCCCAAGCCATACGGGTACAGCCAACATTTTGAAGATAAAAAGCTAAACAAATAACATCATAAGCTCGTCATCCAAATATCTATTGCCTACCTTTAATGCTCTTTGATCTGTCCCGTAGGTCTCAAACCCAAGAGAAGAGTAGAGCTGTCTGGCAGGTTCATTATTTGAAATAACGGATAAATATATCTGTTCCACACCTTTACTTTCTTTGGCCTTCTTTATCGCCTCCAGCATTAATTGCTTGCCGATTCCTGATCTGCGTTTGGCAGGTTCAACATACATCCCGACTATTTTCGCTCTATGCTGCAGTTTGAGCCTATTTTCAAGTACCAATGTAACGATCCCCATCAGCTGCCCATTATCAAACATGCCAAAAGTGAAAGAATGATCATCATTTAACCGGCGCTCAAAACTTTCTAATGAAAATTCTTTTTCCTCTTCATAGCTTGAACTGAATGCCTCGGGGTGGTTTAGCAATGCTTCTAACCTAAAATTTCTATACGTTTCTGCATCAGTTGGTTCAAGGATCTTTTTTTCCATCATAACCCTCCCGTGCTTAGAAATAATTACCTTCATCATACTTGGATATATGGTTATTTATGTCTAAAACCTCTTGCAGACCGGACCCGCTCCAAACTAAAAAGACACTTTTACAAAAAAACTAAGGATCTTGTAAAAGTGTCTTCTATGTAGTTCAAGCCTATCAGGTTAAATAGCGTTGAGTATTGTTCTTAATACGTACATCTTATCTAACGACCGCCGCTTCTTCCTTCCGCTGCACAAGCACTTTCCTCTGCCAAGCCTTGCTGCGCCAGCGCATAAACAAGATCAGCCCGCGGAACCACTCGTCCATGATATACGCGGCCCAGATACCAAGCAGGCCATATCCCATATGAATGCCTAGCAGATAGATCATAGGAACACTGAACAGCCAACTGACGGACACGGATCCGATCATGGCGAACCGTGCATCTCCCGCCGCGGCTAGCGATCTTTCGATAATGATGTTGAAGTTGCGGCCAGGCTCGAGCAGCAGCCCAAGCACCAGCAGCGTCGCGCCCATCTTGATGATGGATGCGTCACTTGTGAACATCCCAAGCAGCGGGACTCTGAACAACGCGATGACTGATGCCGCAGCCAGCGTTATCAGCATGCTTGCCCGCAGATAGCGGTAAACGGTCCGGTAGGCCAACTCCCGATCTCCTGCGCCAATCATTTGACCGATAATAATCTGTCCGCCCCGTCCGATGGAAATGGCCAGAATCATGACCAGAAAAACAAGATTCATCGTATAGATCCGAGTCGTAAGTGCCGCCGTACCCAGCGTCGCGATGAACGCAGTGGTGACAAACTGACTAGCCGAATACGAACAATTGTTAATGGATGATGGTAAGCCGACGCGCAGCACTTTATCTACATGCTCCTTCTTCCAATTCGTCAGGTGCGCCCATGTAAGCTGGACACCGGCCACCTTGCGGAGGATTACCAGATTAACTGCCAAGCCGATTAGCTGTGCGGTTGCCGTGGATACCGCGACACCTGTAACACCGAACTTCGGAAAACCGAACGGGCCGTAGATAACCAGATAATTTCCGCACAGATTCAGAACGTTCATCCCAATCGTGACCATCATGGTATGCCGTGTAAACCCGTGGGACTGGATGATTGCCGTTACGCCTGTCAGTACACCCTGTATGACGAGCGCGGCACCGGCAATATGAAGGAAATCCTGTGATAGATTGAAAACCGCCGGATCAAGATCAAATATGCGCAGCAGCGGAACGTTAAAGCTTACGACAAGCACACTTACCAACACGCCGAATAAGAAATTAATGGCTATGGAAGAAGAGGCCAGACGTCCTATCTCGTTATGGCGGCGCGCACCTATATATTGAGTAATGACGACAGCCGAACCGACGGCAATGACATTGAACATGAGCACAACGAAAATGAGAATTTGGTTAGCAACGCCAACGGCAGCCACCGCATTATCCGATACCTTGCTCAGCATGAACGTATCTGAGATGCGGAGGAACATCTGCAGAGCCGATTCTACAAAGATTGGCCAAGTCAGCGAAAAGAGCGACAGTTTGACGGCAGCCCTGCCTCCTTCATGCAATGGCTTAACCGGCAGACGTCACGGAGTAGGCCGCCTTTACCTTCTCCAGCCCATGCTTTGCAATGTCAAGTGCCGAGCGCCCGTTAAAATCATCAATGAACAGCTCCAGCGACAAATAGCCGTCATAGCCGGATCTGTGCAGCTGCTGTGCGATGAGAGCGGAAGGTGCAATTCCATCGCCTGGGAATACGCGGTGATTGTCGGCAATTACGGCACGCGCCGGTTCAGATGGATAATCGTTGACGTGTACGATACCGATCTGATCCCCCTTAAGCAGACTGATACCTTCAAAGTCACTGCCGCCGGTGTACATATGGAAAGGATCGAGCAGCAGCTTGGCATCTTTGACACCGCTCTGCTTAGCGACGTAAACCGCATCATTTAGGCAGTTCAGCTTGCTCGCACGGCCCCAGAACTCGAGATAAGGTTCAACACCGATACCTCTGGACAGCTCCGTAAGCTTGGCGAATTGTTCGGCCATATCTTCAAGAGACACAGAGGCAACGCTGCCGAACGGCGGAGCGGCAGCGGCTGTACAGTTAAGCTCAGCAAGCAGCTCCAATTCGCGTTTTGCGAGCTCGAAGCCTTGGCGGCGGGCAGCCTCATCCGAATCAGCCCAGGTCCAGAAAGCGATCGCGTTCACTACATTAATGCCTGCATCCTCGATTCGGCGCCGCAATTCCGGCAGCTTGCCGCCAGCTTCCAAATAGGCGTCAATATCCCGAACCCACAGCTCAATGCCGGCGTATCCGGCTTCCGCCGCGACAGCGATTTGTTCTTCGACGCCTAGTTTATATGGAAACAGCGTCGAGGTGTTTAGAGAAAGCTTGAATGGAAATGTCAAATAAATCCCTTCTTTCTTCGATTAATTTGTAGTCGGATCATACGATTAAATGCTCTTAAGATGCCAGCTCCGCTTTTCCCGAAATTCGAAAAAGCCCGAAAAATGGGCTCTTTCACTGAATTAAGGCGTTAAGGTGTCACCTCAACCGTGCGCTGCTCCCTCGCGCTTTGCAAGCCGAGCTCGATAAGACGTACGGCCATACGCGCTTCCTCCGGCCTCACGGCAAGCTCCGCTGTTCCGAAGATCGCTCCTGCTACATTACGGAAATAATCTTGATAGTTGCCGGGAATTGTCTGAATCCGGCCGCTGATGCGCAGGCTGCCCAGTGTCGTTTCAATTGCAGCCCATCGGCTTTCCGGTTCGGTACCCCAACCCGGCGTCCCCGGCGTAAGCCCGGCTTTAAGCGCATTTTCCTGCGGGTCTTCACCATATTTCACAAACGTACCTTCGGAACCGTGAAGCGTATAGCGCGGGCCCGGCTGCCTTGCCAGCAGCATCGATCGAAGAGCCAACCTAAATCCGTGCTCATAATTTAGCGTCACATCAAACGCGTCATCAGAAACTGCTCCGTCGCGAATCGTGCGAATATCAGCCGCAATTGAACGGGGCACTCCAAACAATGACAGCGCCTGGTCAAGGAGATGCACACCGAGATCATAAAATACGCCCGTGCCCGGTCCGCCGCCATCGCGCCAGCGTCCCGGGTTTGCCACAGGGCTGAACCGCTCCCAACGGAATTCAGCATCCGTTAGACGTCCCAGAATCCCCTGCTTTACTACTTGGCTCAGCGTGAGAAAATCGCCGTCCCAGCGGCGGTTGTGAAAAACACTGAGCACAAGCCCTTTTTCACGGGCAAGCTCAATAAGCTCATCTGCTTCAGCGGTCGTCGTCGTGAACGGCTTCTCGACAACGACGTGTTTGCCAGCCAGCAGCGCAGCCTTGGTGAATGAATAATGGTCCGTGCTCGGCGTCGTAACGACGACCAAGTCGATCGACGGGTCGGCATTCAGCTCCCCTGCATCCCGGACAATCTGTACCCAAGGGTAAATTTCCTTTGCGGTATTACCACTTCGCTGCACGACAGCGGCAAGCTTCAGTTCAGGAACCGAAGAGATGACGGGTGCGTGGAATGTCCGTCCCGCAAAGCCATACCCAATCAGCCCGACGTTGATTACTTTGTTCATGACTTACAAGCCTCCTGCACTTCTTGTTACAGCTTCAATTACTTCTGCATGATGCCGAGTTTCGTCAGATTCTCGTAACTGATACGCAGGCTTTCGAAAGGATCCCGCCGGCTTTGATCCTGCTCCACGACGAGCCACTGTACGCCGATCTCTTCCGCTGTGTTTGCGATTTCCTTAAAATCAAGCACGCCTTCGCCGATCTCAGCAAAAAACTGCTCTTCTCCCTGCTCCACATCCTTGATGTGCAGCATCGGTGCACGGCCCTTAAGCTTACGAAGGTATGATGACGGATCCTCGCCGCCTTTCTTGATCCAATAGGTATCGAGCTCGGTCTGCACCAAAGCCGGATCTGTTTCGCGCAGAAGAATATCAAGCGCATATTCGCCGCCGAATTTCTCGAATTCCCAATCGTGATTATGGTACAGGAACGTAATATCGCGTTTACGGAACGCCTCGCCAGCCTTATTCATTTTCTTCGCCTTCTCGAGGACATCCTCGAGCGATGAGAAGCGCAGCGAAATGGCAACAAATCGGCCGCCGTCCACCTCGTCAAGATAATCAGCGATTTCTTCCGCGTTGAAGTCAAACGTATCGAATCCGGCATGAGTGCCGACAACCTTCATACCCAGCCCGTCCAGCAGCGTTTTCTGCCTGGCAACCGATATGCCTTGCGGTGGACGGCCGAGTTCAATACCTTTGTAGCCGATTGCGGCTACCTTCTCCAAAGCACCTTCATAATCCTGTGACAGCGCCTCACGAATCGTATAGGGCTGAACGGCAACCGGGAATTGTTTCATGGATAGATTCACCTAAACCTTTCAATTTATATCGTACTACATTTCGCAGTTTAATAGGCGTGCAAGATACGTATTCGGTTATGCGTCAAGCATATTGTATTTGAGGCCAAGCGGCAGCGGCTTCGGCCGGTCGATTGAGCTTTGAAGATGAACATGCTTCCCTGTCTCGGATGCTTCAAAGATGCCGAGCGAAATATCGAGCACGTGACTGGCAAGACGTCCATTCGCCCGGTTCTCGCGTCCGGATTGGATCGCATATGCCATATCGGCAACCCCCATACCACGGCCTTCCTCAGCATAAGGATGCGAATGCGGAATTTCTTTCGTCTCTCCGTTTGCAAACTTAATCGAAATTGTGCCGCCGAAGAAGTTCGGATCAGGCACGATCAGATTGCCTTCGGTGCCGTACACCTCAAGACGGGGCGCATAGCCGAAACTTTCTTTGGCTGCCTGCAGACTGGCAATGGCGCCATTTGCGAAGTCCAACACAGCCGTAACATTCGTCGGAGCTTCAACCGGAACGATCTGACCGTATGCATGCGATTTGGGATTATTGATTTTGATCTCCTTCTTCAGCTGCTGAGCGGAGCCGGTAACGCGGCTAACCGGTCCAAGAAGGGCGATCAGTGCGGTGAGGTAATAAGGCCCCATGTCCATAATAGGATCTCCGCCAAGCTTTAAGAAGTTTTGGAAGTTCGGATGCATGCCGCCAGATGCATTACCCATGATGATCGTACCGCTGGCCGAATAAGGCGTACCGATCCAACCGTCGTCAATCAGCTTAATGCATGTCTGAATGCCTGCGCCGAGGAACGTATCCGGGGCGCAGCCCACAAGCAGACCTTTTTGCTCGGCAAGGGCAAGCACCTCCGCTGCGTCAGCACGGTTCAGGGCAAACGGCTTCTCCGTATAAACATGCTTGCCTGCATGAAGCGCTTTCAAGTTAAGCGGCGCATGTGCCGCCGGTGCTGTCAAATTAAGAACGATTTCAATTTCCGGATCATTAAGAAGTTCATCCACCGTATACACGTTTGGGATGTTATATTCCTCAGCACGTTTCCGTGCGAGCTCAGGCATCAGGTCAGCGATAGCCTTGACCTCCAGAATATTATCGAACATTCCGGTACAGTTCTTCAAGTAAATGCCGCTGATCATGCCAGCTCCGATAACACCGATCTTGATTTTGCGCATGTGTAACTTCCTCTCTTCCAAATTGGGCTTGGACTTGCCTGCTCTTATTATGGAGCACGGGCGAGCCGTTCTCAATGGATAAGTCCTAATAAAAACTGGACTAATTTGATATCCGCATTAGATAAGCAGCCGAAAAATCCCAACCTCTCCGTGGAACAACTGGAGAAATTGGGATTTAATCGACCATACCATTATACTTTTAGCATGTATGAATACGGTTTCCCTGATCCATTAACCCGTTCTAGCAGGTTCTGCTCATACTCCATGCATTTGGGCATGTCAGCTCAAACCCATTTCTATGAAACCCGCATCACGTATCATAAATGGAAGATTTCACCTTCGAACTACTCCGCGGAAATATCCGCCTGGAGCGTCATAAGTATCCTCTCCCCCATTATTAAACGCTGCTTGTTCTATCCTGCAAATTCGCTGTCTTCTGATCCCCCCAGCTAAAGCCGTCGACGCGGAGCCGCTCGACCTTGCTCCAGTCGATATCGATGCCGAGCCCCGGCTTCGAGGCATCCGGCACGAGCAGATAACCGTTCTCGTACCGAACCGGTTCTGCAGCAACGTCGTTCACGTACAGCTCCGGCCCGGTCGGATCGGAAATCGCGGTCAAATTCGTGAGCCCCGCTCCAAAAATCGCCTGTGCCGCCGTTCCGAGCGACAGCTCCTGGGTCGTGCCGATCAGCACGCCCTTGCCGGCTGCCTCGGCCGCCGACGCCGCCTTGCGGGCCGCACCGAAACCGCCGATGAAAATTAGCGCAATATTGAAAATATCGACAGCGTCATAGCGGATCATATCATGCTGCTGCTTAAAGCTCCATACATGCTCGCTGACTGGCAGGTCGACCGCCATGCGGAAGTTTCGCAATCCCTCGAAATCATTCCGCGTCGCCGGACTTTCCACCAGCTGCACGCCGTAAGGCGCTAAACGCTTCGTAACTCGCAGCGCGCTTTTCCAGTCGAGCAGGTGGCTGAAATCGAGCGACTTAATCGTGACGCGGCTGCCGAATTCCCGCGTAACCGCGTCCAGGAACGCTTCGTCGGCGTCGGGGTTGACGCCGGCATAGAGCCGGAACACGTCGAAGCCCTGGGCAAGCCGGGCGCGGACGACATTGACATTCGCTTCAACCTCCATCATCGTACGAGCCCGGAATATCGGGTAGCATACCTTCAGCTTATCTCGGACGCGGCCGCCTAGCAGCGAGCTGATATTCACCCCGAGCGCCTTGCCGGCCAGATCGTGCAATGCGATATCGACGCCGCAGCGGATGAAGGTTCCTTTCTCATAGTAATACATCGTTTCGGGAAACATGTCCCCCATATCCCGGTTGACCGCGACGATATCGAACGGATCGCGTCCGACGAGCTGCAATTTGAGCGTATGTTCCAAATCTCGGACATCAACCGAATACTTGGGCAAATGGGAAAAGTCGGACATTTCGCCGAGCCCGGTCACCCCTTCATCCGTCATAATCCTTACAATTGCATGCTGACAGACAAAACCGGTATGACGGGGAATGCTTACGACGTCCAATTTCAGATCAGTTATTTTCATTATCGATAGCTCCTTCTGTTATTTAAGCGCTCCCTAAATGGACAAAGAAACGGTCTGCGTGTGTGTGAAAAACTCCATCGCGGCCCTTCCCTGCTCGCGCGAATTGGAACTGGACTGCTTCAGACCGCCAAACGGAGCTTGATATTCCACCCCGGCGGTTTCGGCGTTGACCTTTACCATCCCGGCCTCGATATGGTTAATAAATGTCATTGCAGATTCAAGGCTTTTTGTGAAAATGGCCGCACTAAGACCATAATCGGTATCGTTCGCCATCCGGATCGCCAGCTCCAGCGTGTCCGCTTCCATCAGCGCGAGCACCGGCCCGAATATTTCTTCCCGGGCGAGCGCCATGGAAGGCGTCACCCCTGCAAACAGTGTCGGCTCGACGAAATAACCGCCGCGCTCCGGAACTCCGCCGCCGAACAAAAGCCGGGCGCCTTCCTCTATACCCCGGCGGATATGCGATAAAACCGACTGTTGGGCGCTGTGTGAGGCAACAGGGCCAAAGTAGGTATCCGGCTGCATGCCGTCCCCGGCCTTAATGGCGCTAAGCCGAGCGAGCAGCTTACGGGTGAAAGGCTCGACAGCGTCCTTCATGACGATCACTTTGCTGGTCGCCGTGCATTTCTGCCCGGTGCTTTTCATCGAGCCGGATACGACCAAATCTGCGGCCTGATCCAAATCGGCGTCTTCCATTATGATGACGGAATTCTTGCCGCCCATTTCCAGCTGGTATTTCAAGCCGCGGCCGGACGCTGTACCTGCGATGAGTTTGCCAACCGTATTCGACCCGGTGAAGCTGATCCCCGCCAGCCGAGGATGCGCGAGCATCGCATCGCCGACAACCTGTCCAGAGCCGTGCACCAGATTGATAACGCCCGGGGGAAATCCGGCTTCGACAAGCGCTTCGACAAGCGCGCATCCCGTTAAGGAGGTGTTTCCAGCCGGCTTCAGGACGACGGTATTGCCGTAAATGAGCGCCGGCGCCAGCTTCCAGACCGGGATCGCGACCGGAAAGTTCCACGGCGTGATCAGGCCGACCGCACCGAGCGGGATCCGTCTCGTGTAGAGCAGCGACTTGCCGTCGCCCGCCGGAATATGCTCGCCGCTTGCGCGCTCGCCTTCTCCCGCATAATAGTGCAATATCGCCGCTCCCCTCAGCACCTCGCCCCGCGCCTCCGGCAGCGTCTTCCCCATTTCCCGCGTCATCGTCTCGGCGATCGCATCTGCCCTCTCCTCGAGCAGTCGTCCGGCTGCCGCGAGCAGCCTGCCCCGCTTTGCGCCCGGCCACTCCTTCCAGGAAGCGAATGCCGCATCCGCGGCTTCTACCGCCCGATTCACGTCTGTCTGCGTCGAGCGGGCAATCCGGCCCAGCTTCTCCTCCGGATAGGCCGGATTTACGTTCACCGACCACTCGTCCGTTTCCGGCAAGCGCCATTGACCTTCAATATAGTTCAAACAGCTTTTCATGACCCTTCTCCCCCTTTTTCTCGCTGCAATAAGCCCCAGCCGACGAGAATACGGCGGACCTGTTCCTTCTCTTCCGGCAGCAGCTCCGCGATCGGCGGGCGGACCTTGCCGCTGCAGCGGCCAAGCTGCGCCATTGCCTCCTTCACGACGCTGACATTGTTGCCGCTCCGGCTTGCTTCCCGCAGCTCCTCGAAAGGGCGCACCTCGTCCCAAATAAGCATGGCCTCGCCGAAGCGGCCTGCACGAAGCGCTTCGAGCATCCGAAGCGGACGCACAGTGTCTACGTTGACCATGCCGGACGTGAAGCCGACAGCGCCCGCCGCGAAGAAAAACGGTGCCCACAGCTCGGCTGTGCCGCATATCCAAACGAGTTCATCGCCGATTAAACGGACCGCCTTGGCAAACGAAGGCAAATGGTTAACCGCATATTTGACTGCGACGATATTCGGCTCGGCTGCAGCTTCACGCAGCGTTTCGGCGGTCGCTTGCTCACTGCGCACGTACAGCACAAGCGGCAGTCCGGTCGACCGGGCGACCCTTTGATAATAGGCAGCCAGGCCGCGGTCCAGCATGAACGGATTGACCGGCTGATGCACCATCACCCCGTCTGCACCCGCAAGCTCCGCATGCACAGCCATCGAAGCGGCTGTTTGCGCGTCGTAACCGACGCCCGCAACCACCTTCGCTCTCCCTGCGATGCGGCGCACGGCGAACGATATGATCTCGTTTGCCTCAGAAATCGTCAATGAATAAAATTCGCCCGTATTGCCGCATGGATAGATGGTTTCCATTCCGCTCTCAATCAAATGATCGAGTACGGCTGCAAACGCTTGATAATCAATCCGTCCCTCTTCGTCGAACGGGGTAACCGGTATCGCATTAATGCCTTTAATCCGTTCGGCAAATGCTTCAAATAATCGCACTATTATTCCTCCCTTGTCAGGCTTTCGCTTATTTAAGCCTTTTGCTGCGCTGAACGCCCGCCGTCGACGACAAGCGTCGTTCCCGAAATGAACGCCGCATCGTCCGACGCCAGGAAAACCGCGGCCGCCGCCACATCCTCCGGCTTCCCGAACCTTCCAAGCGGATAAGTCGCCAGCATGGTCTTCGTCTTCTCTTCCCGGTTAGGAAACTGCCGCATATGCGCTTCCGCAAGCGGCGTCTCGATAAAGCCCGGACAAATGCTGTTCGCACGGATGCCCTGTCTGCCGAAGTCGACGCATATTCCGTATGCCATCGCAATCATGCCGGATTTTGAAGAATGGTACGGAAAATGATTCTCCTGCGTGCGATACGCATGCGTGGATGCCATGTTAACGATGTTCCCGCCACCGCTTTCGATCATGAGCGGAATCGCGTATTTGCAGCAGTACCAGGCCCCCCTCAAGTTAATATCCATGATGCGGTCCCAGTCCTCGTCCTCGGCCGCGACGACCGATTTGCCGCCTGACACTCCGGCGTTGTTGACGAGAATATGCAGCGAACCGAAACGATCGTATGCCGCTTCCATTAATAATTCCGCTTCGTTCTTCCGTCGCAGGTCCGCCTTGATGAATACCGCACTGCCGCCCGAATCGATGATTTCGGCTGCAACGTCTTGACCGGCTTCGGACATATCGTTCACAACGACGCTTGCTCCTTCCGCGGCAAAGCGGACGGCGACCGCTCTTCCTATGCCGGAAGCCGCGCCGGTAACGACGGCCGTTCTCCGCTCCAATTTTCTGCTGGTCACATGCTTCTCTCCTTCTCCGGGAACAGGCATCCGCCCCGCTTGGGATGGATGCCGACCCGCATTTTACGTATCACTTCATCGCTTGCTCATAAATGGCCATCGCTTTATCAAGCCCGACCTTGTTCAGATCGGACAGGTATCCCTTCATCGCTGCGCTTGGCCGCTTCTTTCATCCAGTACTGAAAGGGCTTGCCTTCGATCCGAATATAGTTGTCAGCCAGATCGAATGACGTTAAGCAATTTTACAATCTGGATAACGTTACCTTCGGTGGCGACTCGTCCGAACAGCTGATTGCCTACGTCAGCCCGCTGCCGATCGGCTTCAAAGGGAAAGCCGAAGGGTCCGTTATCGTATTTATCGACCTCGTTTTTGCCCCGGCAACCGATAAGCAGCGCGCGCTGCTTGCTTATTTGGCGAAGCTCTACAAGGCGGGCCTGATTCAGAAAGATTTCGCGACGGCGACCGAGGACCAATTCAACCAAAACCGTCAAAACGGCAAAGACGTAATCGACTTCCAATGGGTCAGCCAAATCATTAATCTGGAGAAGCAGGACGCGAAGGCCGACTGGAATTATTCGTCTTATTTCGTTGAAGATCCGGCAAGCGGGAAGAAGCCCGTTATGTTCAAAGGTCCGGATTTCGCGCTGTTCAGTTCGATTTTCAGCAGCAAGCTGGAGAAAGAGCCGAATGTCGACGGACAGGGCCGATACGAGATCGTCTGTTTCCAGGAGAAGCCGGTCCACGGAATCCTGGCTCATTCTTAATACCTCGAGGTTAAGGTCCGCGGCGTCTTCGACTAATAACCGCTGTGTCTCGTAATAGTGATCCGCCCCGATCGCGATGGGGATAAACAAGATCAGTAAATAAGAAAGCGCGAATTTAACGAACACCGATTGATTCTTCACCCTCTTCGTCAAGCCCGGCCAGCTCCGCATCCAGATCGACTCTCCTTTTTCAAGGGCCCCGACTAAACCGCTTTCAAACTAGAACGAAAGAATGGGAATGCCGCCGCTGTACAGGGGAATGTTCTTCCGATCGCTGCTGTTTGTTCCCCCAAAGGAGAATGCTGTCGCTTCTACAGAATCATTCTTCCTGCTTCGCTTACTTTCCCATTTCTTAACATTCCTTTATAACGAATAATGGTTCAAGATGTCTTTCACTTTCACCGGGGCTCCGGTTTCCATGCTCCGTTCCATCGCCGCCATAATGGCCAGCGTGCGGATACCTTCATACAGGCCGGGCTTCGGCGCCTCTCCCTTATCCAGACACTCGGCAAAATATTCAATATAATTCTGATACTCGCCCGCATGGTGGCTTTCGCCTTCGAAGCGGAAATAGTACGGATGCTTGTCTTCGAATGAATGCGTTACCGCCTGCTCAGGCGCAAAATGAGTATGATAAAGCAGCTTGGAATAGACGGCCCGGCTGCTCCCCTTCGTTCCCCGCAGCGTACAGCTAATTCCCGGGTCGACGCTGCGAAGCGCCGGCTTTGTATAAGAACCGCTTACCTGGGCGATGCGTCCCGCGGCATCCTTCATGAGGAATCTCATCGTGTCTGGCGCTGTCAGGCCGTATTCTTTGTTGGTCGAGCTGGAGTGGCCGTAGCCGAATACTTCCTCAATGTCAGGCAGATACCATGCCGCCAGGTCTACCGCATGGATCATGAAATTATACATCCAGCTGAATCCGTTTTGCCGACTCCAGCCCTTCTTTAGAAACCAGCGTGAATCCGAAATATAATACGTTTCGACCGTATCGATTTCACCGTGACGGCCTGCAAGGAAATCGTTACGCTGATGGATCATCGGTTCGAAGAACCTGCTGCTCTGACCGACGAACAGATGTTTCCCCGATGCTTCGGCGGCCTTAAGCAGCTCATGCGCCTCATCCAGCGAAGTCAGCATCGGCTTCGTCACAATTACATGCTTGCCCGCGTCGAGAGCCTGCTTGATGTGGAGGCCATGCAGCTGGTCGGGCGTGTAAATCGCAATGATATCGATTTCCGGATCCTTCAGCATATCCTCATAGTTAAGCGTATACCGGGTCAATCCGAATTCGGCAGCGCGGGTTTTACAGGCTTCTTCACTAATATCGCAAACGTTGGCGAGCTCAAAGCGGTCGCTTTGAATCGCTGCCGAAATGATGCTTCGCCCTTCTCCAAGTCCGATTACGCCCAGCCGGTATTTTGTATGTGTCATATCCGCTCATCTCCAATACAGTAGTAGGTTCAGCTGTACAGCCAATCGAGCGATCGGGCGCTTTCGCTAAGCGGCGATACGTCCCGCTCCTCAATGTTCTGATCCGCCGGGATTAGCCCGAGAATCGTAAAAGCGCCTTTGCCCAGATTAAGCGTGTGCCGTCCGGCTTCATACAGGAAAGCATGTACGTTGACACTAGGGTAAAAGGAAGGCTTTACGCCTTTGCGCAGTATCGGGGAAAGACCGCCGCGGTCGTCGGCATGCGTATTTTCGTCCAAAATCGGCACCTGAAGCCACCCAGGCTCTGCAGAGTTGAAATAACCGACTAGCACGCGGGCCGGTTCGGATATTTCAAATTCAACAGCAGCGCCATTATTGGCTGCTTCCTCTCGGCTGAACCGGATGCCGGTCAACCCTTCAAGCTCCTCCGCATAGCTTTGCGCAAACACTTCCCCGTCGGTAAACAGGCAGCTGTTTTTGCAGACCGTATACGTCTGTGCATCCGGCGACAGAAGCTTAAAGGGGGACTGCCGGTAAGGCTCATTGTTCTCCTCGCCCTGCACCTTGAGCGGAAGCTTACCTGCCTTTAAATCTTCAATACGGGCGGCAAAATTGCGGAATTCCGTCTCGTAGACCGGGAGACAGTCGGTCCAGTGCTTATACTTCAGCCCATCCGGAATCGGGACTTTGCGGTGCGGCGTCAACATGCTGTTCGCGTACATGTACGTCCTCTCGGTCAAGTCGGTCAGCTTCCTGTACCATTCCAGGCTTTCCTTCAAATACGGCACGGCCTCTTCCAATATGTCCACGCGATCCAGATAGCTGCCTTTGACGACGTTCTTATACAGAAGAACCCGGATAGCGGCTCTGACCTTTGCTCCGTAAGAGTAAACCATATAACGGATCGCCTCGATGTCCGACGCGATGCGCTCGAATTCCTCTTCGTTCCGGGTTACATAAGGCCGGGCTTGCCCGATCGCTTTCCAAGCGATATCCGCAAACCTCTCGGCCGCTTCGACAACGTCAAGCGGCGTTTCCCCGATGTGCGGCTCACCCTTCGTTTCCCTTAGTGCGTATTCTTCCAGCCGTTCGCCCTGCGGTGCGTGATCTTCCCACAGCGCCCTGTAAGGCGAGTACTTGTCCGGATTGGTTAGCTGGCTCATCGTCATGCCGAGCGACATCGTCTGGCGGTTGCCTTCCGTGATGCCGAACCGCCGCAAAATCCGAGGCGCGCATTCGCCGAAAGAATCGTACGCTTCGAGCAGCGCTGCCCCCGCTTCCTGCGAGCCGAACCGGCCGGCCAGCTCATCCGTCCAATAATACCGCTCGGTTTCCGCATCGCGGTCCGGATTCCAGGCATACCTCGCCCAAGCGGCGTACCAAATCCAATCCCGGTCCATCTGCTTCAGTCTAGGCGTTACCTTATCGGCACTATACGGCCAGTCCCAATAGAACAGCGGGTATACGTGCAGACCGTTCGCCTTTTGCCTGTGTTTGGATGCCTGCATGCTCTTCTGAATAAAGGATGGCGCTCCGTAACGGAACGGCTCGAGGTTAGCCAATATGTGAACGTTGACGATATGGACCGACTGCATGGCGCTCAAATTGTTGTGCGTCTGCACCCAGCCGCCTCTCGGCGTCCATGTCGTGAGCGATTCCCCGTTGTATTTCGCTTCGGTGTACAGATTCGAATAAAGCGGCAGCGCCTTCTCGACAATCGGCTCGGCCTTGACCGCGTGCGCCCGAAGAATGATCGGCGGATTTTCTTTGACGTTCAGATCCTTGAGCCCATCCTTCACGCCCGCAATGATCGTTTCCGTAAACCATTCCGATCCGTAAACGCTGCCGTGAAGCGCTTCCCCAAGGCAAAGCATAATGCCGACGTTCGGGTACGAACGGACAAATTCAGCGATCGACTTCCGCGTATAATCCGCAGTGATCGGCAGCGGCTTCGGCTGGTGAAGCTCGAGTCCGTGCTTTTGCGCAAACGGCAGCGGGATATGAATATTGTAAAAGTTCAGCACGACCCAAATGCCGCGTTTGTCGGCCTCCGCCGTCAGCCAGTGGAACGTTTCGACGTTCAGCCGATACTCCTCTTCGGTAACCTCCAGCGCCTCCGGATAATCCTTCAGCTTCACCAGCGAGGCGAACGGGTGACCCGACCAAATGTACACGACATTGCTCCGCTGCCCGCACAGCATATCCAAATAGTCCAGCCACATGTCTTTGTCATAAAACCACGGAAACCTCTCCGGCGTTATCGGGTATTCATAGGTTCTGCGAGGCGGCTCGATTTGCGTCTTCTGCAGGCCGAGCACCGGTCCGCGCAGCGTGAATTCGGGTGTCTCGCCTTGCGCGGCCAGCTCCGGAACGCGTCCTGTCTTGCGAATTTGCCGAGCCAGCTCTTGGGCGCCGTATAAAGCTCCGGTGTCGCCGCTGCCCGATACGACAATGAGGTTGCCCGGAAGCGTCGCCAAATAAAATCCTTCTTTGCCCGGCGCCTTCGAATGATAAATCAATACTTCCTGTTCCTCCAGCGTGCGGATGAACGCGGACTCTTCCCGGTTGCCTACATAAATTTTTATCCCCTGCTGCTCCCGGTACGTGTATGCCGTCCAAGCCGCACCAGCCGGTTCTGGCGAATAGCCGCTTTCTTGCAGTCCTTCCGTTAACAGCTTCAAACCGTGCATTAGTCTCGGCGAAGCGTTCTCTTGTACCCCCAGATAAACGTTTTGCATACTCAACCTCCAAACGGTATGTTTGATGACCTTTACCTGCCGGTTCATTCTCTCGCCGAATCGATCGACGCGATCATTTGCCCGGCTTCCCCATGACCATATTCGTCAACATCACAACTTTAGGCATTAGCCGTTTGTACCGGCATCCATGTGCTCGTGAATGCATATTTTCCGGAGCCGGCCCGGAATACACAGCCTTCTGCACTCTCCTGCAGTAGGGTGCAGCCTGCTCCGGCATTCCCGCCTGGATTAACGTCCGCAAGGACGTTCCGGCCCGGAACGTGAACGGTTGCGGCCGTATTCGCAGGAACCTCGATTTCAAGCCGCAGCTCTCCCTGCTCGGACAGGTTCCATTCCACAGAAATGACGCCGTAAAGCGATTCATAGGCGGCTCTCACGCGGCTCAGGCTTCCACCCGGCCTCGGCCGGATGACCGCATGCCCGAAGCCCGGTTCCGCCGGGTCAGCCTCAATGCCGGCCATGTAGCGGAACATCCACTCCCCGACCGAGCCGAGCGAGTAGTGATTGAATGAGTTCATCGATGGCGTCTGGAAGCCCTTCTCCTGCGTCCAGCCGTCCCACCGCTCCCAGATCGTCGTCGCGCCGTGCTTGATCGAATACATCCAGGACGGGAATGCTTCCTGGGTAAGCAGCGTATACGCGGCATCGAGCTCGCCGCTGTCGGTCAAAGCCGGCAGCAGGTAGCCTACGCCGAGGAAGCCTGTGGACAAGCGGTCTCCGCGCTCCCGGATATTGCCTGTCAGCCGGCGGATCGCCGCTTTCTTCAGTTCGTCCGTCAGCAGCCCGAACTGGAGCGCCAGCACGTACACGGTTTGCGTATCGCCATGAATACGGCCGTCGCTTCCGACAAATTCGGAGCGGAACGCTCCGGCTATATCGTCAAACAGCGCTTCGTAACGGTTCATATCCGCGGTCTTACCGATCGCCCCGGCAATTTGCGCCAGCACCTTCGCGCTGTAAGCAAAGTAAGCCGTTGCCAGCACCTCGCTCGGGGTATCCGCCCCGATCGACAGCCAATCGCCGTAGTTGGCGTAATTCGGACGAATCAGCCCTTCGCTGTTATCCGTCAAGTAGTTCACCCACCGAACCATGGCGTCATAGTGGGTTTCAAGAATCTGCTTATCCCCGTACATCAGATACAGCGTCCACGGGATAATGACGCCGGCATCTCCCCAACCGGCATTATCCGGCGCAAACCAGTTCAAATTCGTGTTCCACATTTTGTGGCGGATCCAGCCGGCATCCGGCGCTACGTCCGTAAATGCGCCGGAAGGCTGCTGGCAATCGATGATGTCCCACATATACTTCGTGAAAAATCGCGATACGTCCATATTGTAGGAAGCTGTACGGGCAAAGATTTGCGCGTCCCCGGTCCAGCCGAGCCGTTCGTCGCGCTGCGGGCAATCGGTGGGGACGGACAGGAAATTTCCCCGTTGTCCCCATGTAATATTGGCATACAGTCTGTTGACCATCGGGTCGGACGTTTCGAGGCTTCCCGTCACCGGCGTATCGGAATGAATCACTTTTCCGGCAATCGTCGTCAGTTCAGGCTCACCAGGGTACCCAATCAGCTCAACGTAACGAAAGCCGTGGAACGTAAAATGAGGCTCGTACCGCTCATCGCCCGCGCCCTTCAGCACGTAATGATCCTGCTGCACCGCTTCCCGCAAATTGTCCACATACAGCGTGCCGTCCGGACTCAGCATTTCCGCATGACTAAGCGTGATCTGCGTTCCCGGCTCGCCCTTGACGGTTACTTCGGTCCAGCCGACCATGTTCTGTCCCATATCGAAAATGTATGTCCCGGCCGCGGTTTTTCTGATATCAACCGGCTTCAGCGTCTCGGTGATGCAGATCTGCGGCTCCACCGCTGCAACGAGCAGGCCGTTATAGCCGGACCGGACGTCCGGCGACTCCCAGCCGGAAGCGTCGTAGCCCGGACGGTCCCAGCCCGTCAGCTCAAGCCGCGCATCGTACGTTTCGCCCTTAATCATGTCCGAATAACGGATCGGCCCTTCGGCCGCTCGCCACGAACCGTCCGAAACGACGAGCTCCGAGCTGCCGTCCTCATACTCGATGCTTGCCTGCATGAGGAAGAACGGACGCTCTCCATATACGTGCTTGCTGATAAATCCGACCGTCCCCGCATACCAGCCGTCACCGAGAATAACGCCGAACGAATTCTCTCCCTGCTTCATTTTGTCCGTGATGTCATAAGCGTGCACTTGAACGCGCTTGTCATAGTCCGTCCAACCCGGAGCGAACAGATGGCCGACCGCTTCCCCGTTCACACTCAGCTTAAACAGTCCAAGCGCGGTGGCGTATACGACAGCGCGCCGGACGTTCGTTTTGACGGCGAACGATTTGCGCATATAAGGAGAAGGCTGCATCGCAAGTCCCGGGCTCGACCTTCTGCCGATCCATTTCCCCTTCCACTCTCCGCGCGACAAAATCCCCATCGTCCAATATGCGGTCTCACTCCACTGCGACACTTGATCCCGGCCATCCCAGACGCGAACCTTCCAGAAATATTCACCTTCCGATCGAAGCGGCGCACCGGCGTATGCGATTTGGATCGACTGGCCGGAAGCCGTTTTACCGCTGTCCCACATATCGGCTTCGTCCTGGTTCATCTTCTCAAGGGACGAAGCGACGACAATTTGGTATGCCGTTTGCCGTACGTCACGCTCGTCCGACTCGAGCCGCCAGAACAGGCGGGGATGCATCGAATCGATGCCGACCGGGTTAACGGCGTATTCGGTTTTGCATGCAGTTATTCGTATCGTTGTCATTTGAATTCCTCCGAATAAAGAGTAAGAAACGAGTCGGATGCTAGTTTGAGCTGTGTATTTCCGCATGAAGCGTACGGCCGGCCGGATCCGCTTTGTAGAAACGGATCTCGGTATTGCCGAACCGCTGGCGCCAGCAGTCGCCGGACCCGAGAAAAGGGGCGGCGGCTTCGCGCGCGTCGTCGCTAAGAAAGTCGCCAGTGACGATCCACGCTCCGCCGTTTCCGAAGCGCCGGCTTTCTTTCCAGCCCGCCGGTACGAGCCATTCAGCCACAATGACGACCGCGCCGTCCTCCGACCGGCGCCTGACCGCGGAGAGCGTCCCGGCCGAGAGTCTGGAGCCGGCGGCGATGATCAGCTTCGGGCTTCCAAGCTGATCGTCACGAACATGCTCATCAAATGCGAGCGCGTTGTTCACCGGTTCAAATAATGTGTGAACCGCCGTTTGCGGCAGATCCGCACAGCCCGACAGCAGCGGATATCCTTCCGGCGGCACCCGCTTCCTAAGCACATGCCTTGGAAAATCGTAACCGGGAATATGCATGCAGCTGCCGTGTGACGGAATTTTCCCATGGCTGAGCAGATGCCAAACCGGGAAGATGCTTTTCGAAGACTCCGGCACCTGCAATTCCCGGTTTCCGTACAACCTTGCATTCTGTCCGTAGTTGCTGTCTTCCGAATGGATGACGGCGATATCCGCACTGGCCTGATCATGCCGCCAGACAAGCGGATGGCGGGGCACGTAATCATTCACGAACCGATGCCACGCCTCTCCGAATTCCGTCCGCACAAGCCGGTTCTCCCGGTGATGGAGCAATACGTCGATATTTTCCGCAAACAGATGCGTCGGACCCATCAAGTACCCCATCCGCAGCGCCGATTCAAACTCCTCCGGCGAATGGCCGGGAAAGCCCGAGATCCGGGTAAACCAATGTCCGATGTCCGGTCCCCACAAATCGGCGCAAATCCACATCGGCCTCCCGTATTGCTTAGCGGCGCCAAGCGCGGTCCCGAGCTGCAGCGCCTGAAACGATTCCTTCATGATTTTCGGGCAAACAGCCATGCCGGCGCGCGCCTTCGCGTGAAACATCACCGGAAACACATGCTCCGAAACGAGCGGAGCCGCTGCCGCGTCCAGCCCATGGCCGGCCAATAAATGCCTTACATGCTCGACACGGCCGCGGACCGCATTCACCATGCCGGCATACGCAGGTTCAAGTCCGAACCCGTCGGTCGCTCCCCAATGCGGGAACCACCCGTCCTTCCGATATTGGCCCGCATTGATTTGCAAATGCTCCGGTTCGTCATACAACAAGCCGATGAGGCGGCCGCTCCGGGCTGCTTCCAAAATCGCTTCGTCCGGCACATCCCAGCGGTTCGTGCCTTCCACCCAGGGTCCGTTGATATTGCCGTATTCATTGCCGAGGCAGACGTCTATCCCATGCAGAACCATATCGCGGATCATTTCCGATTGGCCCTCAAGTCCCGGCAGCATGTGGTGTACATAGAAGTCCGCATCCAAGCTCTGAAGCGCTTCCACAAACTGCTCTGCCGAAGGCGCAGGATCCTGCGACAAGTAAATTCTACCGGTTCCCGTACGCATAATCCGGTCGGAGGCTTCCCCCGCCCACGGGTCCTGACAAGCCAGTACGGGTCCCTGGATGCCGAGCTCCGGCCGATGGCCGATTTGGCTTGACTGCGGCTGTTCCTGCTCCATATTCGATATCCTCCTTCATGTTCGATCGGCATTCTCGAAGACGACGCTTTCCCCGGCGCGAAGCTCAAGCGAGATCAACCTCTCCGACGTCTCCATCATGCTGTCGCCCCGGTGGATGCGCGCCTTCCCTTCGAACGGATTCCCAATCCGCAGCGTCTCGTCCCGTTCACTGAATACCGTAACTAAGCGGACTTTGCCGTCCCGCTTAAGTCCCGACAGCAGGAACGCGCCTTCCGCGCGGATGCCCGAGAACGAAGCATCCTTGAAGCGAGCCGCGAGACCCGTGAATACACGAATCGAGCCCCGGACGCACTGCACGTACATTTCAAGCACGCCAGCGGCAGCGGCGATCGAAGCTTCCACCTGCATCGTGTCACCGCCTGTAAATTGGCAGAAACCGCCATAGTTAGCGTTATGCCTCGTCGCATAGCTCGGCATCATGTATACATCCTTCAGCAGGCGGAGCGACAGCAGCGCCATATCCGCCCGGCCCATCCGGTTATGCAGGATCGAGGCCCAAGGCATCGACCAGCCGGCCCAGCGTCCCATCCCTTTGTCGACCCAAGACTTGTAGGAATTCGATACCATTTCGCGCTGCTCCGGATCCGACATATCCATCGTATCGAACGGGTAAATGCCGGCAAGGTGCGAATGATGCCGGTGTGAGTCGGACAGCGGCTGCCCTTCCCACAAATACAGCTCGAGGCCCGGCTTTGTGCCGAACTCCTGGTATTGTCTCGGTCCGGCCGTATAGGGGGGCAGCTTGGCTTGAACGTCTGCGACGACCGCCGCGAAGTCCGAGTCCAGACGGTATTTCCCTTCAAGCTCAAGCAGCTTCTCGCACAGAAAATGAACGTTGACAAGGAAAAAGGTTGAATTCCTGCCGAGCCCATCTGGAGACGAGCCGCCGTATTCCGGAGAAACCGACACCGGAAGCGCGTATTCATTCTCTTCTTTATCCATCATCGCATAAAAGACATTAAGCGCTTTCCGCATAAACGGATATACTTCGCCCACGAGGTATTCCGTATCGCCGGCGTAACGGGCGTACTGCCACATCATCTGGGCGACCCATGAGGTGTTCGCCTGGTCGATCGTACCCGTCCACATGCCCCCGACAGGGCGTCCGCGGTCATCGACGGAATGTCCGAGCATATAACCGTCGTCGATGCCGACGAATCGTTTCGCATTGCGCGCAAGAATCGGTTTCCAGCCGTCGATCATCGTAAAGAGCGGCTTCAGGCTGTCCAGCAAATTGGCGCCGTATGCGGGCCACAAGCATTCCTGGACATTAATGTTAAAATGGTAATCGCAGCTCCAGGGAGGATTGCGGTACTCCTCAGCCCATGGGCCTTGGAGCGTTGGAGCGATTTTACCCGGCATCGAGTTGCCCAGCATCCGGTAGATGCCCAAATAGTACATGTTCTCGATCTCGCGGTCCGGAAGCGAAATGTCCGCCGCCTGCTCCCATAAGGCGCGCCAGCGGTTCTTCGTTTCATGCAGCGCCCCTTCGTATCCGAGCAGCTCTGCCTCGTTCAGCCGTTCAAGCGCCGCCTGAACCGCGTGCTCCGCCGTGTCGCCGTATTCCGCCGCAATGGCGATTCCTCTCTCCGACAGCGCAGGCAGCACTGCGCACGCCGGATCCTCCGGCAGCTCCTGCACCCAGCCTTTCCTGCCTGGCAGCTGAACTGCCCTTGGAGCTGAAATGCCGAAATCGTCAAAGTAGGCCTTCACCTTCTCGAAAGAGTAGGCAGGCTTCGCCTCCATGCCTTCAATCAGCTCCGCATCGGCGGAAAGCAGCAGCATCGGATGCTCGATCGCCACGCTGACTCGGATCAGCCGCTCCTGTCCGTCCATGCGGCAGCAAATGACGGCCTCCCCCTCGTCAAGACGGAGCGAAGCGCCTTCGATCGTGACGCCCGGCTTCAGCTTGACATCGAAGCGGCCCATCGCAAGCCGGGTCGGCCGTTTTTCTTTGCCGTTCATCGTCATCGTCGGATAGAGCCGGCGGGCACCTTCGAAATCACCGCTTTGCAGCAGCGACTTCAGATGTTCATAGGTACAGTTTTCAAGCCACTCGGTACCTCCCCGGTGATCCCAGTAATCCGCTCTGTTGATCGTGAGCATCACCGTTTGCTCTTGAAACCAGACCAAAGCGCCAAACACGCCGTTCGACAGCGGCATGCCGTCGTGACAGTATCTCGTTTCCAGCGTCCATGGTATTTCATAAGCCGGTTTTATCGGTACAGCCTTCACAAGCTCCAGCTCCTTTCCTTTCCATTCATTCGGTACGCACGAAGTCCCCGTATCCCGTATTGCCAAAGCGGTCTCCACCCGTGTCATCGATATTCCTTCTCGCCTTGCAAACGCAGCGCGTTAGACAGGACGAGCGCGATTACCCAGGAAGGGTTCCATACATTGCTGTTCCCGCGCTCGTGATAATGCGTTTGGTAAAATCCTTCTCCTTGTTCCCCGACGACGGTAAATCCCCATTCCCCGGGACCTGCGCATATTCCTTGTCCCATGGCCTCGGCCATGAGCTTAGCGATCGATGCATATTCCGTTTTCCCGGTCATTTGACCGAACCGCCAAAATTCATAGCATGGAAAGAAAACGTCCAAATGATGATTTTGGACGCTGACGCCCGGCCAGCCGACGGCATTGAAATGACGGCGGCGGAGCGGAGCATCCCTGTCGTATTCGGGATTCCATACGAACACATACGTAAGCAGCCAATCCGCCGCAACCTCCGCCCATTCCTCGTACCTGCTGTCTCCGGTCAGAACGAACAGTTCATAAGCAGCCAAAAAATAATACATGCCGGCTTCTTTGTCCTCGCATCTGGCATCCAGCGTCGAACGCGCGAAAGGGCGTTCGAACGTCCGGGCATGCAGATCGTAATAACGCTCCATAACCGCCTCGGCATGCTTCAGATACTTCCGGTCTCCGGTCACCTTGTACGCCTTGGCCGCCGCGATGACACATGGAATGCCGGCACCGGTCACCATCTCGTCGTTCGGCGCTCCGTCCTTCAGCCAGCCCATCGGATAAATGCCGGATGGAAGTGTTGCGCCCATGAAGAAATCGGCGGCTTCGCGAAGCGCATTCAGCCATTGCACTGGAACCTCCCGGCCCTGCTCCCGAAACAGCTCGACAATATCAGCCAGATCCGAAATCGTCTCTCCATATGCGCGGCTGGAGACGACCGGCTTTCCTTTCATCGTAAAATATCCCCAAGTACGGCTTTCCAGTTCATAAGAACAGCTGCGCAGTCCCGGAACGCCGGTAGCGCTTCCATGCAAATAAAAGGAGGCGGCCTGTTCGCACCGGGAAATGCGTTCCTCGTCCTGCAGATGAAACCCGATCCGCGCATCGCACCAGGCCAGCTTCAAACACTGCCCCGTCCAGCCGTACAGAAAATGGAACGGAAGACGGTTCAATTTGCCGAAATCATTCGAATCGTTAAATTTGACATACCCGGCTGCGCCGCCCGAACTGCGCCAGCGGTCGTCCATCGCATTCGTTTTCAGCCGGATGATTTCGTCCATCGTCCAAGGCTTCGCCCCTTTTGGCTCAAACAGCTGCCAGCCCTTTCGGACGACCTCGCGGAACCCCCATCCGGATCTGGGCAGCTTTCCCCAATCGAGTGCGTAACGTTTGGAGAGCGTTCTGCCCGCATTGACGTTCAAATACCCCCCGGAATAAGGCGCGATTTTGCTTTTGCCTACATAATAGATGTCCTTCTGTCCATTAAACAGCACGGTTCCGCTCGTGGCGGCTAATGAGGACCGGCCGCCTTGCCGGAGCACGCCAAGCGCCCCGTACTGAACAGCACCGTCCTCCGTTTCGGTGAAGGACGGAATGGAAAATAACGAAATGAAACCCGCATCATCGCCATCCGTCCATTCCGCGTTGACGCACGGTATCGGCAGCCGATGCTCTTCACAGACGAACCCCTCGTTGTCGCCAAGCTTCGGAACGACCCTCTCGGGATCCGAGGACGGATTGTTGTTATAGATCATATGGGGGATCGTAATTTTCTCCCCTTCCCTGGCCTCGAGCGGGAATACGAGACCGACAGCGGCATCGGAGAGCGGTTTCCCGCTGCTATTGGTCCAGTCCGCATTTACATTCAGCATATGATGCTTATCGAAAGTCAGCTCGATCGTGACGGCGAACTGTAATATAAAGCCGCTCAGCCGAATCGCCGAGGAATCGGAATCGACCCGGGGATTCAGCAGCCGGACCGGTTCATCGTTCCACGGCTTTCCGAGCGAACAGATCAGCATCCGATCGAGCGTTCCTGCATAGTACGGCGAAGCTTCTCCTGCCCCCCGCAGAATAAGCTGAATGCCCGCCGGCGTTTCGATGCATTCGGCAATTTTACTCCCATTCAGGCTTTGGATCATGTGGACCGCCATTGGTGTCCTCCTTGTCTTATGGAATTTCTTCAATTAATGTAAACAAGCTTAATAACAATCATTATACGTTGCGGATATTTGCATTCTATAGGCGTTCTTGGTTGAATCTATAGGTGAAATGCGCCTCAAACCTCCGATTTCGGCTCCGTTTACCGATTTCAAGACTTGAATTCCCTATGAATGCGTCCTACAATTAAAAAACGCCGGCTCCACTCGGCTATCGATTGGAAGAGGGTGAGGGTTATGATCGCACGAACCCGGCATTATAAGGGGGATCGGTTTTTCAAGGGAAAAGAAGACATTTATGTAAACCGCGTTACGGAAGCGTTCACAATCTGCGAGCATATGCATGATTTTATCGAAGTGAGCTATGTGGCGGAAGGAAACGGCTACCATTACATCGCTAATCGAATCATCCCGGTTAAAAGCGGAAATCTGTTTATTATTCCCGTCGGAACCTCTCATGTCTTCAGGCCGTCATCGCCGAACCAGAGTGCTAAGCTCATCGTCTACAACTGTCTGTTCCGTTACGCAACGTTCGAGAAATGGAAGCATCTGTTCTTCGGCGGTTCAGACATCGATCGCGTCATGCACAACCAATTGAACCCGGGAATTCCCTATCTCCACGTCTTCGACAGACATGAACGGCTGCAGCCCTTAATCACAACGATGCATAAAGAATTCCGTCAAAAAGATGAAGGCTATGAAACGATTCTACTGGCGATCCTCATTCAGCTGCTCATGATAATAAACCGTCTCGGGAACGAGGCGGAATCGGCCGACGCGAACGGCAGAAGAGGCAGGCAATCCGATATGCTCGGCGACGCCGTGCGCTTTATTCAGGAGCATTATGCGGAGAACATTACATTGAAGCAGCTCGCAGCCCAAGCGTTTATGAGTGAAAGCCATTTTCATCGCTCCTTCAAAAGGTTGACCGGCTTGACATTTACCCAATACTTGCAAAAAATACGGATTGAAAAATGCTGCGGTCTGCTGAAAACATCTGACCAATGCGTCAATTACATCGCCAACCGGATCGGCTACAAAGATATGAAGTTCTTCTATGCCCTGTTTCTGAAAAAAACCGGCATGACCCCGCAGCAATACCGCAAATATCATCAGTCGGCCGAATCTTCGGCGTATCCGGTGTAAACTCGCCGGAGCATGCACAAAGCGGCTGTCCCAAATCTTAACGAAGTTGGGGCAAACCCGTATTGCACTTGTGTGAACAACTTGCAGCGTGCTTAGCATTCGCGGTTTAATTCTGCATTGTGCGCAGCTCCCGGCGCGTGGCAGGCCGATAGGTGTCGGCAGTCAACCTCATGACGCATGGGCATCTATACTGGATTGTTACAGCTATTTCGGGCTTTAGATGTACGAATGAGCGCTATACTGGAAATTTCCAGTTATAAATGCCAAATTGGGCTCCAAAAGGCTCATTTGGGGCGATATAGCTGTATGGAATGCAGTATAGAAACAGTCTTAATCGGATGGAAGTCTTTTAACTGTACGAATTCCAGTATAGGCTGGGGTGTAACAGGTATCTGATGCTAAAAAACAAAGGGTCTGTCCAAAAGCCTATTGGCTCTTGGGACAGACCCTTTGCTGCTTGCAGGGATTAATTTCGATTTCAATTCCGCTACGGCGTTATTAATAGAAGCTTCAAGCTCCCGAAGTGCGGTATCCGCAGCCCGGTTTTCAAGAACGATGTTTAAAATCGCCTGCTTTGCGATCCGACAGTTCAAACTCATATTTTGCTTACCTGGGAAACGGGCGCGTCTTGATCATTATGAAACAATGCCTTCACGTTTTTCCCGTTATAATGGGACGATCCGTTACCGAATGCCTGGTGGATGTCCCCGTTTCAGCGGCGACCGGCTCCCATGCTTGCTGATTTCCAATTGGTGTTCATCGGAAATCAGATACGAGATGACCTGGAAAGGCTCTTCCT
This sequence comes from Paenibacillus solisilvae, assembly GCF_042656405.1. NCBI lineage: Bacteria > Bacillati > Bacillota > Bacilli > Caryophanales > Paenibacillaceae > Paenibacillus > Paenibacillus solisilvae. The sequence goes on from NZ_JBHSOW010000130.1 coordinate 60,621, forward strand.
TCTGTTTGCTTAACAGGCTTATCGCAAGAAACGAGCTGTCAGGCGCCTTTGGCTTCAACATCGGAAACGCGCGAAAAACCGGATAGGTGACGATATCCCATTGGAATGCCGGATTATCCATGCAGTTCCCGCACACAATTGCCGGTTTCTTTCCATTTATCGATCAGAAAACTAAAATAAATGGCCTCGTTAAGAGGTTCCAGTCGAATATGAGGAAATCTGGCTTCCACCGGTTTTTGGATCATGTTCAAGAAATACGAGTCTGTCAAGCCGTCGACGCAGCATGTTAATGTAACCTGGCGTTCACCGTTCATCATTTACCCTCCGCGTTACGAATGGTTTGAATCCCCCGAGGCCTATTACAGGCCGGCGAAGCTGTGTTTCTCCGCCCATTCCGCATCGACGCGGACGTATTTGATCGCTTTGCGCAAATAGGAGAACGCGATATGAAGCTTCCCGTCGCCGGTTGCAATAATCGACGGGTAGGAGTAGCCGACCTCACGTTCCTTATACTCCAAATCCGCGGTTTGGACGTTGCGAATAATCGGCCACGTCTTCCCGTCATCCTCCGAAATAGCCAGCGTAAGCGGCGTCCGGAGCGTTTTGCGGCGGAAATTGTCCCCCTTCTTCACCCATCGGAACTGGTCCCTTTCAATTGAAGCGTTATTGAAAATTAGCGCAAGCCGGCCGTTCCCGAGTTCCGTCACCTGCATGGAGGAATTATTGTTCGGCAGCACGCTCTTCTCGGGAACCGTCCAGCTCCGGCCGTTATCCGCAGATACGCTCGTATAGATGCGGTCGGCTTGGCGGCTGCGGTACATGGCCAGGAGCGTTCCGTCGCTCCGCTTGACGATATTCATTTGAACGCGGTGCAAACTTTCCGGGACTTCATGCTGTTCCCAGGTGCGCCCTTGGTCCGTACTGATCTGGACGACGCTGTAATGCCCGCCGGGCTTGCAGTAGTAAGCAGGCAGCAGCCAATCTCCGTTTTGCGAAACGACGATTGGATGCCGAAGAAAAATACCTGGGCCTTCAAACAGCACTTCCGGAGTCCCCCATGTATGTCCCCGATCCCCCGAGATGCGGCGGACGACACGGGACGTTTTCTGATCATGCGGCTCATTGGACGTGTGAAGCAGCCATACTTTTCCGCTGCCGGGCTCCTGAAACAGGACGGGATTTTGCTCGGAGCGCTCCAGGTCATTAGCCAGCAGAACAGGCTCGGACCATATGTCCGATCCTGCCGGCAGTCTCGACATGATGACATTCGTATCCGGGTTACCCTCGCCGCTCCCGGAAAACCAGACGCACAGCAAATCTCCATTGTCCAGTGCAAGCAAATTGGCTGAATGGCTGTCCGGTTCATATTTAATCGGGATATATCCCTCCGTTACCTCCGGATCATTCTCAGATGCTGCAATCCTTCCATTAAAACGTTCCACTATATCCCACGCTCCTTTATCTCATCAACGCCGATATTCGGCGAATATTCCATTTATAAACGAATCTCGAATGCATATGTTCCAGAGCCTATTTCTACCTTAGTCTCAGCCCCCGGGAGCTGAACGGCAGCGGTCGTATTAATCGGAATGCGGACCTGCAGCCGGAAACGGCCGTCTTGAATTTCCCATGCGGACACGATCGTTCCGTACATGGACTCGTATTCGGCATACACGCGGGTCAAGCCGCCTCCGGGTCTCGGGGCAATCCGGATATGCTTGAAGCCAGGCTGCAGCAAGTCGGTATCAATGCCCGCCATATAGCGGTACAGCCACTCGCCGACTGCGCCGAACGCATAATGATTGAACGAATTCATCCGCTCTACCGGATGAAAGCCCCGCTCCTTCGACCAACCGTCCCAACGCTCCCACATCGTGGTCGCCCCGCTCTTGATCTGATGAAACCAGGACGGAAACGATTCCTGCATGAGCAAATCGTAGGCCGTGTCTATATAACCGTAATCGGACAATGCAGGAAGTAAATGCGGGATACCGAGAAAACCGGCCGTCACGTGATTGTCCGAAGCCTTCACCTCTTCGACAAGACGGCACGCAGCGAGCCTGGCCGCAGGTTCGGGCAGCAGCCCCATGGACAGTGTCAAGGCATAGGCCGTTTGCGTTCCGCCCTTCAGCCTTCCGCCTGGGTCTGCGAACTTGACGGCGAAGGCTTCTTTAATTCTTTGCGCCTGTTCCCGGAATTTGCTGGCATCTTCCTCCCGTCCAAGGACGCTTGCAATCCGGGCCATCAAACCGGTGCTGTGTGCGTAGAAAGCGTTCGAAATCAACTCCTTAGACGTATCGGCATGGATCGACAGCCAGTCGCCATAGTTGCCTGTCCGCGATTCCGGGATCATATCCCGCTCGCTGATGCCTTCCAGATAACCCATATAGGACACTAGTAAAGCAAGGCTCGTAAATTTCCGTACCTTCGCCTTTTGTGCGCCGGAGCCGAAATGGCTTGTTACTTCATAGGTTTGATACTGGATCCGCTTCTTATAATCGGTCCAGCCCGGAGCGAATTCATGATCGCTGACACGGCGGCCGCCGATAAACAGTCTGTATATGCCAAGAGCCGTTGCATGAACGATGGCGCGCTTGACCGGCTTGCGGATAACCAACGCTTTACGCAAATAGGCGACAGAACGGTAGTCATCGGAATGCGGCACATCCATGCCGATCCATTTCGCCTGCCAATCGGCTTGGTTCAGCGGTCCCATGGACCACGAGGACATCCGGCTCCATTCGGAGGGGACATCCCGCTTATCCCATACGCGCACTTTCCAATAATAATGCGCGCCGGATTCAAGAGGGCTTCCCGCATATTGAACGTGGATGGATTGGTCCGACTCGATTCGACCGCTGTCCCACATGTCCCCCTCATCGCGTTCCAGCTTGTTCGGGCACGTAGCGACAAGTAACCGGTAGGCGGTTTGCAGCTGCTCGCGTTCCTCCGCTTCGAGCCTCCAGCTAAGCCGGGGACGCCGGTTATCGAGTCCAAGCGGTGCATCCGCATATTCCGTCAGCAAGCGGCTAATGTTAAGCGTCATTGCTTCCAAGGACCTCTTCCGTAAGTATTCGAACTTGCGAGATGTCCGTTTCCGGCGCGCATTTCACTTCGTACACTTCCCCCGCGCTGCCGCGGATCACAATATCGGAAGTGCCCGCTCCGCCGGCCTCCATATACAATTGACCGGTATCTGGACGTTTCGTCCGTTCGATCCGGATTCCTGAGCATGCCTGCAGGGAGAAAAGCGGTCCTTGCGCCGGGGTGATGGAGACGTCAGTGAAGCAAACGTCCCGCACGTTTTCCAGCGAGATGCCTTTCTTTGCCTTGATGTTGACATGCCCGAAGCGGATGTTCTCGACCGGCATCTCCGGAAGCCCTTTCATTTCAATCGCTTGATGGGCGCTTGTGCATTGAATATGCTCGATCAGAAAATCGCGGAAAACGGGCGTCTTCTCCGATACCGTCTTAAAGGCCGGGTGATCGGGACCTTCGTGGCTGTAGAACATGCTGAACGTAATCGCATCCTTCGGAATGCCGGTCATCCGGATGTTGCGGATCCGGATTTTCTCCACAACGCCCCCGCGCCCTCTCGCGCTCTTGAAGCGAAGACCCGTATCGGTTCCGATGAACAAACAGTCCGATATGCTTACATTCCGCACGTCGCCGGACATTTCACTGCCGATAACGAAGCCGCCGTGACCGTGATAAACGACGCAATCACGGATGCTGATATCCTCGCACGGCACGCCAAGCTGTCGTCCGTCCGCATCCTTGCCCGATTTGATGCAGATGGCGTCGTCCCCCACATCGAACTGCGAATCCGATACTTCCACATAGCGGCAGGAATCCAGATCGAGCCCGTCGCCGTTTTGCGAGAACCATGGATTCTTCACTGTTATGTTCCGGATGGTCACATGCTCGCATAGCCATGGATGAAGGCACCAGCTGGGCGAGTTTTGAAAGATCGGCCCATCCAGCAGCACGCGCCTGCACCGGTCCAGCTGCAGCAGTGTCGGCCGCAAAAAGTCGCGCGCCTCCTCGAAGGCTTCCAGCTGCAGCACCCCTTCGGCAAGCAAACGTTTGACCGCCCCTGCCCCCTGTATAGCCCTCTCTGACGGCCACCACATCCGGCCGGACGGATCCGTCACTCCGCTGGAAGACGTTAACGCCTTCCACTGGTGTTCCGTCATCTTCATTCGTTTGACCGGCCGCCAGGCATCGCCGGAGCCGTCGAACACCCCTTTGCCTGTAATGGCGACATCGGTCAGGTCTTTCCCGTAGATGTTCGGCATACAGCGTACCGTTCGAATGCCTTCGTAGCTAGTATGAATGAGCGGATAATCGTCGAAATTCCGGCTGAACAGCACAAGGGCCCCCTGCTGCGCATGCAAATTGACGCCGCTCTGCAGCTGAATCGGTCCGGTAAGCCAGATGCCTGGAGGAATATGGACCGTTCCTCCTCCCTCAGAGGAGCAGGCTTCGATCGCCCGGTTAACCGCTTCGGTATTCATCGTTAAACCGTCGCCGATCGCACCGAAATCGACGATAGAATATGGCTTCTCCGGGAATGAAGGCGTTTCCAGCGGCTGATGTGTCTGCGGGCTTGGCCCGGATGCGGACAATCGGTTCAAGACAGTTCCCCCTTCTTATTGAGCAGCTCTATCCGGTAGAAAGCGATCCGCTCCCTTTTCCATGTATAAGTCACATACAGGACATTCCCCATAGCCACTACAGCCGGGTAAGAATATTGCTTCTCGCCCTGATCGAGCAGCAGCTCATGATGCCATGTCAGTCCGTTGTCTTTGGACAGCCGCAGGACAAGCGGAGTACGCGGACCTTTGGTGCTGCCCTCCTCCGGACGTACGGGATTGTAAACGAGAGCCAGCAAGCCGCCATCGGTCTTGACGAGATCGATCCCGCTGTTATTATTGGGAATATCCGTCGCATAGGCCGGACACCACGTATTTCCGCCGTCTTCAGAGTCGCTCCGGTAAACGGCTGCTTCCGTGCTTCTGGTCAGCATATGGACGCTGCCGGGAGCCGATTCCCACAAGGCGGGCTGAATGATCCCTTTCCCGAGCAGGACGCTGTGATCCAGCGGAACCGTTTCGCTGCGGGTCCACGTTTCTCCCCCGTCCTTGGACAGGTCCACGAAGGCGTCCCAACCTGGCTCCAAAGACGCCGGCGCTGCAATGGTGCCGTCCGACAGGACGACCGGTTTGTTTTTCACCGGGCCTCTTCCCCCGACATCCCCTTCAACAAGCTGTTTCGGGTTCGTCCAGGAATGGCCGCCATCCGAGGAGGACATCACCATCGTCGTCCATGCGGAAATGCGTTCACCGATTTTAAAATATAACAAGAGAATTCCATCTTCTCTGCGATACAGGACGGGATTCCAATGCGGCATGCCCTCCCGGTCCGCCAGCTTCAGCGGCTCCGTCCAGATGCCGTTTACTCTCCGGGACGCCCAGATCGCGACATCCCCCGCACCTTCTCGGGATCCGCCAAACCAAGCCGCAATAACTGTCTCGTCCGGCAGCACGACGAGCGTGGAAGCGTGACAGCTGCGGAATGGCCGCTCTTCTTCAAAAATGTATTCCTTCGTTACTTCACCATAAGTTATCATCGCTTCTGCTCCTTTGCCCGGCTTCTTGGAGTTCGCCGGGTTTCCCCCTCCGACACGCCTTGATTGCAGGGGATCGTCAAGTTTCTTCCGTTTCATATTCATTATAACGTGGGTAAAATAGCGGGTTTTAGGCGAAATCCGCTGTATCTATAGGGATATCCTGCACTGCTGCTGCGCATGAACGGGAAAAGCCGGCAGCTGTATGCGGCCGGCTACAATGACGGATCTAGGTTTGGAACACGCATGGAAGGTAATGGCCAGCATCCGATTGTGCTGCGGCCAGATGAAGAAGGGCGAGAGGTGCCGGATCATTGATCAGCACTCTGCCCTTTGTTTCAAAACGTCTCTTGTGATAACGGGAAGCCAGCAATCGATCCGCCACCTGGTCAGCAATACGGATATAAGCATCCCGGCCCGTCGCTTTGTACAGCTCAAGCATACCGAAAATGATGCGGTGATCGGCAGCCGCAAGACCAGAGCCCGGCAGCATATCGCCCGGCATCCCCCCGTCCGGTTCGCCGATATCTCCCAAACCAAGTCCAGAAGCGATATTCTTGGCCATCGTCCAAAGGAACGGATCTCCTGACAGCCGGTACCCCATGGCGTACATCCAGAAAAACTCTGCGCCAGCCGGAATTGCCTTGAAGACCGTTCCTTTTGGGCCGAAATACCCCTTCCTGTCCAGCGTCACACCTTCCAGGCTCCATCCGTCCGTAAGCATCGGGACGAAGCTGTTGTCTGCACTGCGGTAAGCCGCCCGTCCCCAAGCAGCCATTTCCTCGCATGACCACTGCCGGAATCGTCCGCCCTGCGCACCCAGTGCTTCCCCGATTGCAAGCTGGCACCGCTGAACGGCGGGACGCGGTTTAAACAGCGTACTCTCGTATACAGTGTGACCTTCCGGAATCAATGGGGCCAGCTGATATTGCGCCCGGTCGCCTCGGACTGCCGGACCGTCGCACCATGCCGAAGCCGATTGGCTGAATTGGTAGCCGCTGATTCCGACGCCGCTCCGGCGCGTCTCTACATATCGTTCCGCCAGACGCTCCGCCCAATCGAGCGGGGCGGCTTCGCCCGACAATTTCGCCAGCATCGCCGCTCCGTAATACAGGTCGCTGCCCGCGTTGACGAACGTAAGGCCGCTGCCCCAGAAAAAAACACCCTTTCCTTCGTAACCGTTTGCCCACAACGCTCCGTGCGGCGCATCGTATGGTCCGTGACGGTTGAAGTCCAGATTTGTCCAATCAATTATATGGGCATTCCATACCGCTTCGATATAGCGTTTCGTGCCGGCGCGATCGGCGGTCCACATCAGCTCGTAATCCGGATAATGGCATTTGAGCTCGTGCACAAGTGCTTTATCGGCGGCGAACGCCGCTTGCTGCTCTTCCAAATCGTAAGCGGTATGGCCGCCCCAGTAAACAAGACCGTTCCGGTCCGTCTGCTCCCTCAGCATATACCGGCAGACGTTTTCGGCTGTATCTCTATACCCGGATTGTCCGGTTATGGCAGTCAAAGCGGCAAGCGTCCGAAGCCAGTTTTGCTGGCTGGCCGGACTGGACAGCATTGCCGTTTTGTTGACATGATCATAATCGTGCCGTGCAGGCTCCCCGCTATCCGAATCCAGAGCATTGACAAACAACGGCGTCCTGCCGGTACGGTCTGCTGCGCGTTTGAGCAAATAATCCGCATGATCTGCAGCTGCCCTCACCAGTTCGCCCGAACGCCCCCTTGCTATCGACATGCGCTGCCTCCCTCTACTCTCCGACTCGTTTGTTTTGTTTACCTTTCCGTTATAAGGTGGCGGCCAAGAGACATCACCGGATCCCAGCCGTCGCTTCCCTGCAGCGCGGCGGACTTTATGCCTTCGGCTTCCTCTTTCCCAAGCCGCTTGGCCCATGGAGCCCGCCCTACCAGCCGCGCACCCGGACCTTTGCTGCCATACTCGGCAAACGAGGCGGTATTCTCCCGTTCCGGGTCGCGCCAATTGTCCCATCCCTCCGGCCGGATATGGCGTTCCATCCACGAATCGATGAACGCAACCTTGGCGTAAGGTTTCCACGGTCTTCCAAGACAGACGGTATGCTCCGGCGCGGCGCCGGTCAGTCTGCAGTTTAGAAACACGTAGCCGTAAAGCTGTTCCTTCGTCGTGGAAGCCGCCGTTATATAACCGTTATGCCTTCGGATGCTGTGCAGTTCGCACTGCTCGAACACGGCAGTCGCCGAACCGAATATAAAATCCACCGTGCCTTCGATGAAGCAGTTCTCGTAATACTGCCGTCCTTGCCCCGGCGTATACAACGTATCCTGATTTCCGCGAATGCACACATCGCGGAAGACGGCTCTGTCGCCGGAGACGGCAAGCGCGACCGCCTGTCCCTTGTACAAGCCCGCTTGATTGGAAAACGTGAGCCGTTCCGCGTGAAAATCGTCGGCGTATACGAACGTGCTCGCGGAATTATCATTGCCTATTTTTGCACCGTCTGCTCCGATCATGTTCGCGTAATCCGAAGAAACGAGCACGGTGCCCTCCCAGCTTTCGCCGATGAAACTGATCGCATTCCGGCTGACCGGAACGATAATTTTCTCTTCATAGATCCCTTTGCGGATTTCGATCACGGTCCGTTCATCCGAATGTTCCGGAGCCGCCATTACCGCCTCCTGCACGGTTTTGAAATCCCCGCCACCGCGCCAATCCACGACAATCTTCGCCAATCGGTTCATCTCCTTCCATTACAGCCATACGATTACGACTTCAAGAACAATTCGATGACCGGAACGGTCACGTCGGGTTTCTTCACCGGAATCGACAGCATGAGCGTCGATTCGTCCCGGCTCTCGCGGTACGCCCCGTCGATCATGCTGCTTTCCACGACACCTTCTTTGAATTTGATTTCGGAAGCATCGTTAAGCAGCTGGGCGTATTCCACCTTGCCGGCAAATCCCTTCAAATGAATGTTTTTGAACGGCCAGCTGTATACGTGCACGTACATCCGGTTCGTCGACGGATTGTAGGTCAAACGGCAGTCCTGCGGGCAATCGAATGTTCCGGGCGCTTCGGTGCAGCCGTAAATGGAACGGCTGTGGCGCTTCATCCATTTTCCGATGCTCTTCAGCCTGTCGATCGAACGCTCATCGATTTCTCCGCGGGCGTTCGGTCCGATGTTCAGCAGCAAATTGCCGCCTTTGCTGACTGCGTCAATCAGCATTTTGACCAGCGATTCCACGCTTTTCCAAGACTCCTCATCGCGGTAATAGCCCCAAGATCCGCTAAAGGTGTGACATGTTTCCCATACGACCTTCTTTCCGTTCAGCTTCACCCATTCCTTCGGCATATACTGCTCAGGCGTCGTGATGTCCCCGCCGGTTTGAAGCCGGTCGTTGAGCAAAATTTGCGGCTGCAGGGAACGGATCAGCCGAACGAGCTCCTCGCTGCCCCAATCCTCCTTGCCTTTGCCGGGAAGTCCGGCTTCTTCAGGGAACGAGAAGTCGTAAAACAGCAGATCGATGCTGCCAAACCGTGTCAGCAGCTCTTTCGTCTGCGCGTGCAGGTAGGCTCTATACTGCGCGAAATCCCGCCGCTTGCTCTCTTCGATAAACTGCTGATCGAAACGCAGCGGATGCTTCGGATCGACGGTATAATGAGGATGATGCCAATCGATCAGCGAATGGTAAAATCCGATTCGCATGTCCCGTTCGCGGAACGCATCGACCATCGGCGACAGCAGATCCCGCCCCGCCGGTGTATTCGTCGCTTTATATCCGGTATGGGCACTGTCCCATAAACAGAAGCCCTCGTGATGCTTGGTCGTCGCAACCATATATCTCATGCCCGCTTCCGAAGCGAGCTCCGCCCACATATGCGGGTCGTACAGATCGGGATCGAACCGTTTGAAATATTTGCTGTATTTCTCAAGGCCCATCCGTTCACGGGACTGCAGCCATTCATGCCTCGCTCCCATGGAATAGAGCCCCCAGTGGATAAACAAACCAAAGCGGTCTTGAGTAAACCAGGCGCTGTCGCCCGTCGTCTGCAAAACTTCCGGATCATGGTCCTTCATCGTCATCGTCATGGACTCTCCCGACTCCTTCATTTTAACTCCTCCTTCCGGCGGACTGATCGTTAAGCTCCCCGCGTATATAGCCGAGTTCCCGGTAATGGCGAAGCACGCGGTCCAGCTCTTCCGAGGCATCCGCAGGCAGCGGAGCGATCGGCGACCTGCACGGACCCGCTTCCAGGCCCATGCGGTTCAGCGCTTCCTTGAATACCGAAGGCAGCGTCGCCATCCGGTAAGCCTGCGACAACGGTTGAAGCTGGGATTGAGCCGCTTCGGCCGCTTCCATATCACCGCTTTGCCAGTGTGTGTAAATCGATACCATCAGCTCCGGCAGCACGTTGGCTGAGCCGCTGACGCCGCCTTTCCCGCCTGCCTGCAGCGTCTTCAGGAGCAGGGCGTCCGAGCCGGCCAACACGGCGAATTCCGGCCCTGCCGCCGATATATACTGCTCGATCAATTCGAAGCTGCCGCTGCTGTCCTTAATCGCGACAATATTCGGTATTTTCGCCAGCTCCGCGACCGTTCGGGGCTCAATTCTCACACCTGTACGATCGGGAAAATTGTACAGCACGATCGGCAGCGATACGGAAGCGGCAACGCTTCGGTAATGGCCGATCAGCTCGTTCTGGGTAAGAGGCAGGAAGTACGGCGTGATGACCGACAGTGCATCCGCGCCAAGCTCCTCCATTTTCTCGGACAGCTGTACGACTTCTTTTGTACTGATGCCGCCGGTACCCGCATAAATCGGAACTTTACCCTTCGCTTCCTCAACGGCGATTTCCATAATCCGAATTTTTTCCTCCGTTGTGAGAGAGAAAAATTCCCCGTTCGTTCCGAGGCAAAAGAGACCGTGTACCCCGGCGGTCAAATAGCGGCGGATGAAATTCCGAAGCACCCGCTCGTTAACTTCCTGCTTATCCGTAAAAGGGGTCATGAGTACAGGGATAACGCCTTGCAGCAGTGTCATGTAATCCTCTCCTTTCGATTCATTCCTTAAGTTGGCAGCTCTGCGGGTTCACATCCGGAATCGGCGGCCCGCTAAGCAGACGTCCCTCATCGGCAAGCCACCGATCCATATCCGGCAGGTCGAACAAACGCAGCATGCCGGGGATGATAAAACTGAGCGAATCCTCCGGATCATAATCCGGATTGCGGATCCACTCCGCCAGGCTGCGGAAAGGGCGGTCCATCCGGACGCCCCTGATCTGCGGATCGAGCAGCGCGGCCAATCCGGCGTAAACGGCATAGCGTCCGAAGCCATACAGCTCCATGTTCTCGCCGTCCAGATAAGCCGACCCTCTAACGACTTCCGCCGCACGAAGAACATCATAAACGCGCATGGCTGCCATGCTGTCGCCAAGCCACATTAATTCATCCGTATGCTTGTCGAGCACTCCGAACATCTTATAAGGATCGTCGCCCGGAACATCAAGATGCGGCAGTAGCGGCCCGACACCGGTCGGATTGAGCACCATCACCGTTCTGCCCGAATCGCATACCTCTCTTATCCATGCGGCATGCGGCTCGAGACTGTTTGTCCCCCGGTCCCAAATCGCAATCGTTACGGGCCGGCTGCGGTCAGCCACCTGTCCGCCTGCGAACAGCAGAGCATGATTAAGCATGCCTCGCTGACTCCACCAGACGATGCGGCTAACCTGTAACCCGTCCGCCTCCCCGGCGCCCGCATAGCGCGGATTCGGATCGGCCGGTTGTCGTCCCTCCTGTACGGCGGCCCGCAGCCAGTCCATAGACTGACTTCTGCGATTGCTTGCCGGCATGGACAGTCTGGCTGCCTCGAACTGCGCCAGCCGCTGCGCATTTTCGTCATAGACGGTTTTCGCCGACTCCAGCTCCCCGATAACCTGACCGCTGCGGGTACATAGCAGCTGCTCCGGCGGGAGCAGCTCGATCCGGTCATCCGGCATCACTGCGGAGGCGCCCAGCAGATGGGTGGAGAAAAAGCGGGCAGCCGCTCGGATCAGAGGTACGGTAAAACGGTGCGCGTTCTCGTCCTCGGCCAGCCCGAGCCGTTCGCCGTGCCCGAACAATTCCCAGAACCTGCGGTTTACGGCCACCGTATGCCGGGGTCCCTCGATCGGAACCGAATCATACGTCGTCGCAAGCACGAGAACGGGCCTGGGAGCCATGGAGAGCACGATATCTTCATGGTCGAAGCCGAGCGCCGAGAAGCCGGGCCATTTCTGCTCGGCGTCCTGCGTTTTGCCGGTAAGCAGAAAATAGGGCCGGTTCATGATGAAGCCGCCCGGGGCGGCCGCGGCAATGCGGGGGTCGTACATCATTACAAGCGATGTCTGCATGCCTCCCCCGGAATGGCCGGTTACCCCGATCCGGTCCGGATCGACCTCCGGCCGGGTGCATAAATAATCGATCGCCCGCACGGCGTCATGAAGCATATAGCGCGCCAGGCTGTCGCCGAGCGGCAGACACTGGCGGCCGACGTTCTCATGATCCCGCACGCCGGTCATACCAGCATGCTTCGTTTCCGGGTCATACCGGTTGAACCGCTCCCCCTGCCCGGTCGGATCGATGGACATAACGACAAGTCCCGAATGGACGAGGTAGTGGCAGGCGGTTTGGTATTCATCGCAGTGTTTCGCCTTCTCGCGGTGGCCGCAGAGCAGCAGCACCGCGCCCCGGGGCTCCCGAATCCCGTCCGGAATGTACACATTTGCAGTCACATAAACGGATGGCCTCGATTCGAAGATCACATTCTCCATTCGAAAGCCGTTTCCGCGGACTGTTCCGGTAATGCGCGGGTTTAGCGGCGTTCCCCTTTCGGGCATGCCGCCGACGCATCGCTCGATCCCTTCGCGAATAGCCCTTTGGCGTCGTTCCAAGTCCGCGATACTATGAATGCGTTCCCGTTCCCGCTCCCCTTCGAATGAGGCTTTCATGGCTCTTTCGTACGTCCATCTCGGCAGCATGCTTTTCACATCAAAACCCGAAATTTGCATATTTCCCCATTTATTCATCAAAGACGATTCAACTCCTCGCAGCCATCATTGACCGCTGCCGCTGCTGCGGCGCCATCCCTGTGCGGGGAGGGATGATTAAACAGAGCGTGCAGAAATTTGTCCAGTGTCGGATTATGGCCGGCCCACCCGTTCAGAGGCAGTCCGACGAAGGTGACGATGCCGTCTCCGAAACGTTTGGTGGCGACGACAGGAAGCGTTCCTTTCTCCTTTAAAGAGCGCTTGTAATAATAACTGAAAACTAGCGGCTCAAGCCCTTCGCCTTCCAGATGATAATCGGCAATCCCTTCGATCCGGTCCTTAGCGGCGTCATAGAAGTAGGAGAAATCGTCTTCCTGCAGCCATTCCAGCCCGGGCGCGCCGGATTGAACCGCCAAAACATATCTGCTTTTCATTTTGACTGTCTTGACCAAAGTTCCAGCGATGTCCCACATATCCGGTTCTCCGTCGTTTCCCCGGAGGAGGACAACCGCAGCTCCTTGCTTCACCCGCTCCAATATGAGCGTTTTATGGGCCTCGAACAGCGTGCCGGAGGAAACGACAAGAGGTCCGCAGCTGCCGGTCCAGCGCTCCGAGTCAAACGGTTCTGTCAACAGATGAAGACAGGTGCAAAGCCGCTCTGCCTCGTCTCCGAGACAAGTGACCAAAGGCACTGCCCCGTCTTCTGGTGAAGCGATAGCAGCGAACGCTTCGAATGTGAACCGTTCCCGGTTCAAAATTTCCCCCCGCTCGTTCAGAAGACTTGCATCTACGTACAGCTTCCCCCTGCCTGCTGCCGGCTCCGGCACGTCGATCCGGATCGTACCCGCATATTGCGATGACGTATGCGGAACGCCGCAGGCCGGCAATTCATAATGACCGTAATCGCGGACATCATCCCTCAGGGTCGCTATTATGCGGCATCCGTCCAGCGTTTGCGCCGAATCGTTCAGCAGCCAGGCTTCCACCTCAAGCTGTTTACCCTCGTATACTTTCCATCTGTCGCTCCGCAAATGAACGCGAACCGGCTCCAGACAGGATTGATAAACGAAATAGGCGGGCTTGGGTAACCGGTCCACGCCGACGAGCGCCTTCATCCAGCCGGCCGGCCAGGCGTCGATCAGCAGATGGATAGCGGTGGAAACGATATAATCGGCTCTTCTTCTCCATGCATCGGTCATCCATTTTGTCGCCAGGCTTTGATGCTTCTGGCTGACGCGGATCCACTCCGTGATCGTTTGCTGCTCCGCGAACCAATCGCCGTGCAGCGTGTAGGTCTGCGCTTTGACAATATCACCCGGCGACCACGGCTCATGCAAGCCAGTCGGAAGCCATTCCGGCGGGTAACGCTTCATCATGACTTCGAGATTGTCCAGCCCTTCGGTCCCGTATTCGCCGCATCCCGCCTTCCACCCCTCTTTAATCGGAGGCAGGAAGCCTTTGTGCATTTTTCCGACGGTCATCATGTTGTCGGTGTACCACATGTTATAGCAATGAATATCCGGAAGCCCCTCGCGAGTCGGCGGATTGTAATCCCCGTCAGTGTTTTTCACGACGCGGTCCGGGTTTTCAATATAAATCGCCTGTCTGGCTGCGACGAAGAACGCTTCCAACTCGTCCCGGTGCAGGAAGCGGTGTCCTTTCTTTCTTTTCTCCGTCCGCGAAGGTTCATTAATGAGCGATACCATAATGGAGGACGGATGGCTGCGGATCAGCCGTTCCATCTCCGCCGTCTGCCGGACCGCTTCGCAAAATTGGTTGCGGCGGATAAATCCGAATGCCGGCAAATCGCACTGGTGCATCATTCCGAGCATGTCGAAATAGTCGTAAATTTCTTCCTGGACCGGCCGCTGTGTAATCCGGTAAAAGTTCATGTTCGCCATTTTGGCGATGAGAATATCGTCAATTAATTGCTCGGTATTATTTTGCATGACACACTGCTGCAAATGCCCCATCTCGTTCGCGCCTCGCAGTATGATCGGACGGTTGTTAAAATACAGCGTTCCTTTGGGCACTGTCTGCTCGTCCTGATGAAACTTCCGCATGCCGAAATGTCGGTCCCGGCAGTCCGGACATTTGCCGCCGGCCTCGAGACGGACCCTGGCCAAATACAGGAAAGGCGACTCCGACTCCCACAGCTTGAAGGACGGGAGCTCCATCCGGTACCGGAAATAATTTAATCCCGGTCCTGCGTACGCCGCCGAGAAACGGAAAGGGCCGTAAGCGTCCCCGTTGAAGTTTTTCGGCATGATGTCGATTGTAAGCTCCGCATTCTCGATCAGCTTATCCGTCGTATTTACCGCATCAATCCATATTTCCACACAACCCCCGTCAATATCGGGCCTGACGAATAGATCATGAATGTAGAGCGGGGGCCGCTCTTCCAGATAGACGGCGCCATAAATACCAGCTCCTGGCGGGCAGTGGTGCCAGCCGCTTTCCGGATCGTCCCAACCCGGACCGGTCGCCGCATAAATTTTGTCTCCATCGAGCAGGGAGCCGCCTACACCCATCATGGGATAGTCGTTCTGCACCTCGACGATGAGCGTATTGTCCGCCTGAAGCAGTTCCGTCACGTCGAAATCGAAAGGCGCGAAGAATCCTTCGTGACTGCCCAGGCATTTACCGTTTAAATAAACGGAAGCTTTATAATCGATGCCGTTAAATTGGATAAAGACGCGGCTGCCGGAACCGTTCGGGCAGTATTCGAATTCGGTTCGATAATAACCGGTCCATCTGCCCTCTTCATCGGTCGGTCCCCGAAAATCTGGAATCGTTACCTTCTCCCACTCGCCGCTTCCTTCCAGTACACGCTGGAACCGGTTGTCTTCCTCCGCCTTGTAACGGAACATGAATTCGGTCAAATTTTGTTTGCTGCGTCTAATGCCGGGATCCGGCGCCAGGTTTCGCAGAAAAGGGGCATAACGGCTGCGAAGTTCCTGCAGCTGCTCGTGAAAGCGGGACAAGCTTTCTTCATAGGATGCTTCCTTCGGCTTATCCGCCTGTTCCTTCCCCGCCCTAAAATAAACGGTCTCATGCGCTATCGGCGGAATTTCGTAAATGGAATGATCGTAAGCCGGGTGTTCGCGGAAAGCGATTTCGGCGAACTGGTCATGTTGGTGATGCTGGTCCAACCTCTCGTCCTCCTTTTTCTGGTGTTTCGCATCTTCAGCTGCCCAAAAGCGTTTGCACGGCGCGGCCGATACGTTCCGGCTCAAGGAAATACGTTTTTCCCGCGACGGCTTCGAATTCCATAACCGGCCCGTCCTCACGGCTTGCGACGGTCAGACCGTCCGCGGCAATATGAAACGGTTTATGGGGACGCTCGCATACGATCCGGCACAGCCCGTTTCTTGAAACTTGAATGCGGCAGCCGATCAGCTCGCCTTCCGCCCATTCGAGATCAACGGTATATCCGCCGCGCGCCCGCAGCCCCTGAACGCTGCCCTGCTTCCACGCATCAGGCAGCGCCGGCAGCAAATTCAATTCCCCGCGGTGCGACTGCAGCAGCATTTCAGCAATTCCTGCCGCCCCGCCGAAATTCCCGTCAATTTGAAACGGGGGGTGGTTGTCGAATAAATTCGGAAGCGTCGAATCGGACAGAAGCAGCTTTACGCTCTCGTACGCCTTCTCCGGTTCTGAAAGCCGCGCCCAGAAATTGATAACCCATGCCAGGCTCCAGCCGGTATGCGCCGCGCCTTTATCGATACGGCGCTCAAGCGCGCGGCGCGCCGCCTCAGCCAGCTCAGGCGTTTCCCGGACATGAATGATTTCGCCCGGATATAAAGCGAACAGATGGGAGATGTGTCGATGACCGGCCTTCGCTTCATCCCAATCCTCCAGCCACTCCTGGAGTTGCCCGTGTTTCCCGATCTGCGGCAGCGGCAGCCTGCTGCGAACATCCTCCCATTGACGGCACAGCTCCTTATCCGTCGGGACCTGCTTCGCCGCTTCCAGACATGCGCTCAGCAGTGTATAGATGATTTGCGTATCCATGGAAGGACTCATACAGAGGGACCCGACCGCACCGTTGGAACGGATAAACCGGTTTTCGGGCGACGTGGATGGGCCGGTCAACAATCGGCCGTTCTCATCCTCGGTCAAATAGTCCAGAAAAAACGCCGCCGCCTCGCGCATGACCGGAAACGCCCGTTCGCGCAAGAATGTCTCATCCATCCCGAAGCGGTAATGCTCCCACAAATGCAGCGACAACCAAGCTCCTCCCATCGGCCAGACCGACCCCGGGATGAAGTTTCCTTCGATTTGGGTCGAACCCCACATATCCGTATTGTGATGAGCGACGAAACCTCTGCAGCCATACACCTTCGAGGCTGTTTTTCTGCCGTTAACCCGCATACGCTCGATCAAATCGAATAAGGGCTCATGGCATTCGGCCAAGTTGCTCACCTCGGCAGGCCAATAATTCATCTCCGTATTTATGTTTAACGTATATTTCGATTCCCAGGAGGGAGTATAGCTCTCATTCCAAATCCCCTGCAAATTCGCGGGGTTGCATCCGGGTCTGGAGCTTGACATCAATAGATAACGGCCGAACTGGAAATACAGGGCCGCTAGCGAAGGATCCGCTTTTCCGTCTTTGAAGCGCTCCAGACGTACGTTCGTCGGAACGGACTGTGCCCGGACGGCTTCCTGCTCGGTGCCAAGCTGAACCCGGACGCGGCTGAACTTGGACGTATGCTCGCTAACATGGTCCTCCCTTACCTTCTTGAAGCCTTTGCGGGCTGCCTCTTCCGTCTGCCGGATACATTCCGCCTGCGGATTGTCATGGCGAAACGTCGTGGCGGCGGAAAGGTACAGGGTGACTTCATCGGCGTGGCGAACGAGCAGGAAATCACCGATCGTTTGGACCGAGCCTCTCTCGGATACCGCTTTGAGCGCTGTACAAAACGTTATACCGTCCTTCCCGCACTCTCCGTTCATCAATAAAGTATCGCCGGAAAGAGTCTCGGCTCCGGTGTCGAAAGGACGCCTGCTTAATTGAAGCCGAAGGTTTAGTTCCCCTGGCACTTCGCTCGTAATCCGAATGGCGATGACTTGATCCACCGCGCTGCTGAGCATTTCCCGCTCGTAACGGATGCCGTTTAGACGGTATTTGACGCGGGCGATTCCGTGCTCGATATCAAGATCCCGATAATAATCCGCGATCATGCCTTTCTCCCCGTTATGGTAAAGGTTCAAATCCCCCAGCGGTTGATACGGATTGAGCGATTTCGGAATCGACATCATCGCCATCTGCGCCAGCTCTTCCGCTTCCTGCTGCCGGCCTTCCATAAGCAGCCGGCGTACCTCCGGCAGATACCGCTTCGCTTCAGGGTTGTCGCCGTTCTTCACGCTGCCGTACCACACGGAGTCTTCGTTCAGCTGCAGCCGTTCCGCGTACACCTTCCCGAATATCATGGCCCCAAGGCGTCCGTTCCCGATCGGAAGCGATTCCTCCCATATTTTGGCAGGTTTGTCGTACCAGATCTTATTCGCCGAATTTTTTGCGGCTTCTCTTGTTTTGTCCAAGGCCGTTTCACTCTCCCGTTTCTGCGTTTTCAGCCGCAACCCTTTGAATTCTTAATGCATAATAGAGTTTCGCAGGCAAATCGATGCGGAACGATCCTTCTAACCGTTCTCTGATCGGCGTAACCGTCATATTCCATGTGTCGATCAGTTCCGCCTTGTATTTCCCTTCCGGCAGCGAAAACTCGCGGGAAGCGAAACGGTGCGGACCAAAATATTGAAAGTAATGTTCACCGGGAATTTCCAGCGTCGAAGCATCATGGCGGGCGGTGCAGTATTTAATCCCCTCGGGTGATTCCTCCAGCAGCCGTTTCATAAATGCGATCCGCGGGACGCTTTCTCCGTGCAGCGTTCCGCCATGAGACCACCATAAAACAGAATCCGGTCGTGCATAGGTCTCCCCATGCGTCACATAGCCCCCGCGAAACGTCCCTTCCCAAACCCGGCACACCATTTCCTCCGGCGTCAGACTGCCCCACTGTTTATGGATGTTGCCCTCATAGCCGCATTCGTCGACAACGACCGGCTTGGCATAATTCCTCGAGTATGCGGAAACCGCTTTCACATCACTGGTTTGAATGCTG
The DNA here is from genome assembly GCF_042656405.1 of Paenibacillus solisilvae. Taxonomy (NCBI): domain Bacteria; kingdom Bacillati; phylum Bacillota; class Bacilli; order Caryophanales; family Paenibacillaceae; genus Paenibacillus; species Paenibacillus solisilvae. The sequence goes on from NZ_JBHSOW010000130.1 coordinate 79,393, forward strand.
ATATGGGTAACCCACGGCTTTCCGTAATCGTAACAAGCTCTGCAATTGTGAATGGATCGTAAATGTCTCCCGTAATCGTAATCCTGAACGATCCGGAAGAAACGGTCCCAATCCTCTTCCGTCTTCTCAGTCATCTGATCGTATTCATTTGCTAGTGACCACCATATGTTGCGGAATGCGGACAGTCTGGCCATGACGTAACGCAGGTACCGTTCATCCTGCTGGGCTGACATCCGGTCGAAGCCCCATCGCCCTTCATCGTAAGGATGGAACAAAATCAGATCCGCCTCGATCCCAAGGTCCGACAGTTCCCCGATTCTTCGCTCCAAATGGGCGAAATAGGACGGATTCATCCGCGACAGGTCGAAGCCCTCCTGCGGCGACCCTTCAAATGGATAGCAGGCGGGTTCGGTATGATTAAACAAATACGTTTTCGGAAACACGCACATTCGAAGCTTGTTGAAAGGGGATGCCTGCAGCGAACGAAGCGTTTTCTCCTGCAGCTCACCGCTTTGCAAATGCCAGACGTAACATGTTGTGCCTACTGGAGAGTAGCGGGTACCGTCCGCATAGTTGAATTTTACCTCGTTCTTGACCCGGACCGGACCGTGATTCCCTTTAGATGGCGGGATAACCTTGAATTCCCCGGTAATTTTATCAAGCGACCTGCAGCTGCTTGAAGTCGAGAAAGTCCATGTCCCTTCCGTCTCCGGCATGAAACGGACTCTGTACGTTCCGCCGCCGTCATAGAAGCCTTCGGATTCATAAACTTGCTCCCCTTGTCTGAACTGGGCGCCGAACCTTATATCGACAAATGGATTGCCTTCTGCCGGACCGTTCAAGCTCAGCTCGAATATTCCCCATCGTTCCACTTCATTCATCATCTTCATGCGCTCTCGCCTCCCCCTGCCCCTGCCCCTGCCAGCTGTGCCGCTTTTCGTATGCGCAGCGCCGTATATGGATTGCCCGGAAGCTCGATCCTGCTTGGTCCGCTGAAGGTTCCGCCAAGCGGAGTGACCGTCATATTCCAGGTATCGATGATCTCGACGGAATACTCCGTCCCCATAGGGAGAGCCAGCTCGTAATAGGCGTGCTGATGACGGCCGAAATAGTTCAAATAATAGTCGCCGTCTTGGGCGGCTTGCGACCAATCGGCGGGACCTTCCTCCATGATCCGGCGCAAGAAAGCCATTCTCTCCGAGCTTTCGCCTTGCAGCGTTCCCCCGGAAGAAATCCAGGCCCGTTTATCCTGATGGGTATACGCTTCTCCGTGGGTAACGTAACCGCCCCTTGTCATCGTTTCCCAGAAGCGGAGTGTCATTTCCTCGCCGGAAATGTTGCCCCATCTTCGGGAGCTGTTGCCTTCATAAGAGATTTCATCGATCACGACCGGCTTACGGTTCGCCATTCTCCACTCCGTCGTCAGCTCGGGATCCCAATGCTGAATGCTTTGATGGGTAATCCATGGCTTTGAGAAATCATAAAGCGGTGAAGATTCATACATTTTGGTGCCGTTGTGGATCGAACGAAGATGCTGGTAAGGATCGCGGCGCTGGACGAATTGAATCAGCCGGTCCCAATCCTCCACCGTCTTGAATTTATTGAAGTCATACTCATTGGATAAGGACCACCAGACGTTGCGGAACGCTGCCAACCGGGCAATGACGTAGCGCAAGTAATACTGATCGGTCTCCCGGTCCATGCTGTCAAAGCCCCAGTCCCCTTTATCGTAGGGGTGGAACAGAATCAGGTCCGCTTCGATGCCAAGCCTGCACAAATCCGCGATACGCCCCTCCAAATGGGCGAAGAACGCCGGATTAAAGCGAGTCCGGTCCGTATCCTCAGGAGTGGTCCCGGTAAAGGCCAGCTGCGGCGGCCTCATGCCGCGGGTCGGAAGTATGCACATCCGAACCTTATTGAAAGGCGAGGACTCGAGCGTTTGCAGTGTCAGTTCTTCATTCCGCTCATCGCCGTGATGGGTCCAGTGGTAGCAGGTCGTGCCGAAAGGCATATACGCCGTGCCGTCTTCATAGGCGAAATGATAGCCGTTCTTCACCCTGACCGGTCCATGATTGCCAAGTGACGGCTGTAAGCAGATAAATTCGCCGTGATGCCCGTCCAGCTCGGGTATGCTGCTTGTCGTTATATAGCACCAGATGCCGATTTCATCGGGCATGAACCGGATGCGGTAAACGCCGTTTCCGTCGTAGAAGCCATCAGGTTCAACAATTCGGTTTTTATACTGAAAGCGGGCGGTTAGATTAACCTCTTGATACGGATTTCCTTCGGACGGCCCGTTTAGGCTGAGCTCGAAAATCCCCCATTTTTCCACACTCGTTGGTTGTTTCAGAAATTCCGTCAAATCAATGAGCACTCCTTTCCGGTTGTAGACGCGCGTTTATAGCCGATAAGAAGCAGCTCCCGCGCGCGATTGCAGGTGCTGCATGCGGGAACCGATGGTTTCATTATACTGCTTCCGATTTCACCGATTATAGGTGGCGGGCACTTATTCTATAGGTGATTCATGCTTTCGCAAGGTTGACGGTTAGCGCCACCCGATAGAGAAATGGGGCGCCGGAAGCGCCCCATTGTGCAAGAATGCGTAAAAACGATACGGCTCGATGTTCAACATAGGTGATATCGATCAATCCCGTGCAATTTGCTTATTGATATTGAGTACCGTCGCCTCCGGCTTCGACAGCCGCTTTCGTTTCCGCAAGCTGCTTGTTGATCATTTCGTTGACGACCCTAAGGGCCGTTGCGCTGTCTTTGGACTGCTCGAAAATATTCGGCTGGAATACCTGCTGCACCGGCGGGTTGATGAATGTAAGACCCGGCTTGCGAGGCGCCGGCATTGCGCTTTTCAAAGCGAATATGCCCGCGGTATGTTTGTCTTTCAGCTGCGGGACATTCTGAGCGAATGCCTCCTGCACCTTCGAATCGTTCAGCGGGCTGATAATCCCCTCTTTTGCTCTAGCTTCCTGGACTTCAGGTGAAAGCAGATATTGAATGACCTGGAAAGCAAGATCCTTGTGCTTCGATTGTTTTGTAATGAACAATCCGTTCACATTGGCCTGATATTTGTTATTCGGCGCTTCCGGAAATACGGGAACCGAGGAAATATCGAAATTGAGGTCCGGATAATCCTGCGACCATTTCAGGACATTCTCGATGACATCCACGGACATCCCCATCTGCCCTTTCGGGAAATCGCCGGTCGTAATGAACTGGTTGCCGGGAATTTCATAGAAACGGCGGATATTGTTTACGATTTTCAACCAGGAATCGGTATCCAAATCGCCTTTGTCTTCATTTGGATCCAGCACGGCCTCGGAAAGCTGATTGTAATACATATAATGGCTCGGATGCTGCTGGTAACCTTTATAGGTGATATCCCCATCCTGACGGGTCAGCTTTTTGGTCAGCTCGTAAGCCTGGTCGTATGTCATGCCGTCCTTCGGATAATCCAAACCATATTTATCGAAAATATCCTTGTTATAGACCAGCACAAAATCGCTCTGCTCAAATGGAAGCGCGTATATTTTGCCGTTCGAAGCCGTTTTGATCCGCTCAAGACTGCCTTGGTCCAGCACGCTTGTATCGAAATTGAATTTTTTGATCAATTCCGACATATCGTACTCCAGGTCGAACTTCTCGATCATCCGGTGCGCATTGCGGTAAGTCTCCTCGAATACGATATCCGGAATCGTACCTTTGGCAATCAAATCCTCATACCGTGTACCGTCGTTCCAATGCACGTGCTTCAGCGTAATATCCGGGAACTTCTTCTTAATGAACTGCCCGATCAGCCGGTCAAAATTCGCTTCATCCTCATAAGTCTTGTTCTGCGCTGTATAAAAAAACAATACGTTATCGTCCGAAGTCGAGCCGGAATTCCCGGTTCCGGTCTCGCTTGTAACTTGGTTTCCACCCTCATTCACGCTTTCGGTGTTCGTATTGTCTGTACAGCCGGTAAGCGCCGAGAATGCCAGGATTGTTAAAAGTGCGTATGCTGCGGTCTTCTTCATTTTCATTAATCCTCCATTTTTAGGTGTAAAGGCCTCTCCGATTTGGAGAGGCCTTCCTACAGAACTCGTCATTGATACGCGGTACCGTCGCCCCCGGCGGCAATAGCCGCTTTTGTTTCTGCAAGCTGTTTGTTAATCATCTCGTTAACAACCCGCAGCGCCGTCGCGCTGTCTTTGGACTGCTCGAAAATATTCGGCTGGAACACCTGCGCTACCGGCGGGTTGATGAATGTCAGGCCCGGTTTGCGCGGCGCCGGCATTGCGCTTTTCAGAGCGAATAATGCTTGAACGTGTTTGTCCTTCATTTGCGGAACGTTCTGAGCGAAAGCCTGCTGGACCGCAGGGACATTCAATGGTCCGATAATGGCTTCTTTCTCCCGTTCAGCCTGCACTTCGTCGGAAAGCAGGTATTGAATAACCTGGAACGCCAGCTCTTTATGCTTGGATTGCTGTGTAATGAACAGTCCGTTCAGGTTCGGCTGATACTTCGAGCCCGAAGCTTCCGGGAATACGGGTACGGACACAAGGTCGAAATTCAAATCCGGAAAATCGGTTGCCCATTTGAGGACGTTCTCCACGACATCCACGGACATCCCCATTTGGCCTTTCGGGAAATCGGACGTTGTGGTGAACTGATTGCCGGGAATTTCATAAAAACGCCGGATGTTGTTTACGATTTTCAGCCAGGTATCTGAATCCATGGCGCCTTTGTCTTCGTTAGGATTGAGTGAAGGCTCGGATATCTGGTTGTACATCATGTAATGACTTGGATGCTGCTGATAGCCTTTATAGGTGATATCCCCATCCTGACGCGTCAGCTTCTTGGCCAATTCGTAAACCTGGTCGTACGTCATGCCGTCCTTCGGATAATCAAGTCCGTACTTATCAAAAATATCTTTGTTATAAGCAAGAACGAAATCGCTCATCTCGAACGGAAGCGAATAGATTTTGCCGTCCGAAGCCGTCTTCACGACTTCCATGCTTGCCGGATCCAATTTACTCGTATCGAAATTGAACTGCTTGATCAGATCGGACATATCGTATTCCATTTTGAACTTCTTGACCATTCTGGAGGTGTTCCGGCGAACCTGCTCGAATACGATATCCGGGATGGTCCCTTTGGCGATCAAATCCTCATAGCGCGTACCGTCGTTCCAGTGCACGTGCTTGATCGTGAGATCCGGAAACTTTTTCTTGATGTACTGTCCAATCAGCCGGTCGAAATTCGCTTCGTCTTCGTAGACCGGGTTTTGCGCAGTGTAGAAAAACAGCGTGTTGTCATCCGAAGTAGTAGCGCCTGTACTTTCATTAGCGGGTGCGTTATTGGTCGTTTCAGGGTTTCCCGCGGTGTTCGGTTCTTCATTAGTAGTATTCGTGTTATTGTTTGTGCAGGCTGCCAGGCTTGTAACGGCAATACCTGCTGCAAGCGCTGAGATGAGTACTTTTTTCATACGTTGTAAGGACCTCCTGTTTTTATTTGACTTACACTGCAACCTTCGGCATAACCGCAAACGCTCGGCCCGACACAATAGAAGCGCTTTCAATGCATCAAACATAAGTTTTCCGTTTTAACGTTTCGGCGTATTCCCCCTCTTTGGAATCTTATCTTATGGGCAATGCGTGACTGCTTAACCTAAAGCTAACATAGCAGCCTGGCGCTTTTATGGGTCTTTTAATCCACCTTTATAGGCTGATACCTTCATCCATCCGTACTTACTTCTCGCCGACCGCCCATTGGACGGCAGAATCGAAGAGCTTCCAGCCGTTGTCGGTCGTATAAATGAGATCCTCCGGTGCCAAATACATAAACACGCGCCGGGCCGGCGCAGCATTGCCGATACCGTTCTTGACGCCCTTGTCGTAAACGGCAATGAGCGCTTTCTTATCGTCATCCGCAGCCGTTGCAATGACGGCGGCATCGCCGGTAGGAACGATAAATTCGAATCCGCCGTTCTCTTTGTATACATCCACACTGCCGCTCAGACCTGATGCTATTGGATGCTTGCTGTCTTTTATGTTCAATTTCGTCCCGAGAACTTTGCCGAAATCGGTGTTTTCCTGCGTCCCCGTCATGTCATTGTAGCTCGTCACTTTAGAAGAAGCGTAAATGACGGGCACGGCCGTATTGTACAGTTTTGTGCCGATATTGCCCGCGCTGCTGATGCTGGAGTTAATATAAACCAGCGAATAGTTTTTTGCTTTTGTATCCGTAATTTCCCGGTCCGTCATTTCGGTCACTTCAAACCCGAGTTTCTTCAAGTGGTCTTTTGTCAGCGTATCGCCGATTGTGTCATTGCCGACATAAACAACCGATTTCTCTTCCGGCGTTTCGTTAGCGGTTGTGGAAGGAGAATTAGAAGAACACGCTGATAATGCGGCAGTCGCCGCCACCAAAGCTGCGAACAAAATAATAAAACGACGTTTCATGGATACGTTTCCCCCAGTTCATAGAATAAGTAACTGCATGATTGATGAAAACTGCCCCCTGGTCCGCCGTTAAGGCATGGGTGGCGATAAGACGATTTTCCCTTCTTCCAGCATGACACGGATCTTATTCTTGCTGCTCATCCCGATCGCTTCCAAATAGGCTTCGGGAATTTGCAGCCGGCCGGCCCTGTCCAGTACAGCGTATTCGATATGCGAGTCTTCCTCAGCCTCAGCGCTCCCCAGCTCGTTCAGCTCTTGCGCATAAGACTTGCGCCTGACCATTTCCGACGACGTTTTGCCGTCGCGGATCGCGACGACGCGGTCCACCTTTTGAGCAAGCTGCGGATCGTGGGTGACAATGACGACCGTCAGACCGAGCGTATGCGATAAATGCCGGAACAAATCGAGAATCTGATTGGCCATGTTCGAGTCGACCGACCCCGTCGGTTCATCCGCGAGCAGCAATTTCGGATGGTTCGCCAGCGCAATGGCGATGGCGACACGCTGCTGTTCACCGCCGGAAAGCTGGCTGAGCCGGTTGCCGCGCCGATGGCTTAAACCGACCGCCTCAAGCAGCTCCAGTGCGCGTTCGCGCTTTCGCCGCCCCTTAAGGAGAATAGGCAGCTCCACGTTTTCCTGCGCTGTCAAATACGGAATGAGATTACGCGCATTGTTCTGCCAGACGAAGCCGACGCTTTCCCGCTTATACTGAACCAGCTCCTGATCCGTTATCTGCAAGAGGTCCTTGCCGTCTACGGTGACCTGTCCAGCTGTTGGCCGGTCAAGTCCACCGAGCACGTTCATCAGCGTTGATTTTCCGCTGCCGCTGTTTCCGATGATCGCCATTAATTCGCCTGCTTCCACCTGCAGGTCGAGCCCCTGCAGAGCGACTACTTCCAATTCGGCCTGCTTATAAATTTTCACTACATTTTCACACCGGATCATCTTAATCCTCCCCCAGCTTAACGGCCTGATGGATACGGATCCGGGACACGGTAAAGCCGAGGATACCGATTCCAAGCACCATCATCGCCGTCACGATCACGTATAACCCAACCTGGTCGCTGGAATTGAACGTCACTTCGAACGGTAAAATTTGCGTCTTCGGATCGAAAGACATTTCGAAGAGCCTCACGAACAGACGGCTCGTCAAATTTCCGGTTAAAACCCCGAGTAATATTGCCGCCCCGGAGATGAGCAGCTGTTCGGCGACCAGCATGCCGAGCAATTGGAAAAACGATATCCCCATCGCCCGGAGAATGCCGAATTGGAGCGTCCGAGCGAGCAGGGAAAGCACCCAGTACAACAAAAACCCGACAAATGTAATGACAATCGAAATCAGGAAATCAAGCGTCATGACACCGTTAATCGCTAGCTGGAACGGGTCGTTGACCGCCGCGATCCGCTCCTGGTTCGCATCCGCAAGCGAAAGGATGTCGTAGCCTTTGCCTGCTATCTCTTGATAGAAACGCTCGCTGGATGAACCCGCCTTCAACTTCAGCCATACTTCATACGGCTCAAGGGAGATGCTGCTCTGGATATAAGAGAGATTACCGATCACCAGATTCGGGATATCCGCCCTGGCGGCGTTCCCTCCATCCTCCGCTGCCGGCTGCGAAGACCCGCCGGCGCCCGGATTCCAGGTCGGCCAATAATCGACGATTCCGTAGACTATAAACTCCGCCGTATTGGCTCCGTACCAGCCGATTTGGATCAAATCACCCGGTTTCAGGCCATGCTGCCGGGCCATCGAGCTGGAAATTAGAACAGCAGTCGGATCAGAGGCGAGCAGGTTTAAATAGGAATTGAACGAATAGTCGAGCAGCCCGTCTCTCAGCCAAGCCGCATTGCCAAACTCATAGGTGTCGATTCCCATCAATTCGATTTTATCCTGTTCCTGCAGCTTCGAACCGCCTGCGTCCTTCCCCTTCGCAGGAGCAGGAGCATAATAGGAGGCGTTTTTCTTGATGAACACCTTGGCTGCATGCTCCACGTCCGGCATCTGCGTAAACGGCAGGAATGATGGCTCGGTGTACTGCGTCTTCTGTGGAGCCGCCTTATTCGATGACGCGGTCTCCCCAGCCGTATCCCCATCTTCGCTATTGGCCCCGCCGGATAATAATATAGGCGGCGCGTCATTATCCCAATGAATTTGCATCGTGATGTCAGCGCCGATCTTGTAATCGATTTTGTCGGCTACATTTTTGTTAATGGTGCGGTTTGCGCTCGCGCTGAAAATACCGGTTGCGATCGTAATGATCATAAACACCATAATGAACTTGAACGAAGCCGACGTCCGTCCGACCTGGATTAACGTATAATAGAGCGACGGCGGCCACCATCGTCTTCCAATCAAATAAATCAAGCGGATGAACCAAGGATAAAGCCGGAGCAGGCATAAGCCCAGCCCCAAAACAAAGAACGCCGGGATGAGAAACAAGAGCGGATCGATCGACATATCCGATGTATTTGCGCCGAGTGAAAGCATCCGGCTCATCCGCGTTTCATAGCTTTGCAAGCCGTACAGCGATATTGCGATCAGAATGAAATCGATATAATACTTGTGCCAGAACGACTGCTTCTGAATGCGTGCCAGCTGCTGCTTATGCGCAACAATGGAGTAACGGGTCGCAAGCAGCACTGGTATCAGCGTCATTACAAGCGATCCTGCCACGGCGATAAGCGCATATTCGAACGCTTCCTTGTTCACCTCGGCATGCAGCTTGGCCCGCTGCACGAACTCCAAAAAACCGCTGGAGGCGCCCAGCACCTTGGTGATCATGACCCCGACATACGGACCGGCGAAAAACGCAATCACGCCAAGCACCAAGCCTTCGATGGTATAGCTGAGTATGATTTGCAAGCGGCTCGCGCCCCTGCTGCGCAGAACGGCGATTTCCGTCTTCTGGCGGTCCGTAATCAAGTTGGCCACCATATACAAGTAAAATCCGAGCATCAGCATGACCGGCACATTCAGCGACAACAGCAGGATCTTGAGCTTCGTTTCCTTCTCCTTGTAGAGGCTGAGGGTCCGTAGAGCCGGCGCATTTTTCGAATACGTGTCGTACTGCCCTTTCATATGAGCGGTAATCCGCCCGTTCTCTGCAATGAAATCCTTCGCCGAACTCAGCGTCATTTTCGTGTAATCGAGGGCAAAGTACCAATAGCTTGCTTTGACGGTCAGCGCATTGCCTTTCGTAAACGACTTATCGAACAAATCCAGATCGATCAGGAAGCTGCTTTTGTAGCCGACCGTGGAATTGTACCAAAACAGATCCGAATAATCGCTTGGTTCGATCACACCGACAGGCTTGACGCGGATCTCCGACTTGACATTGTCGTCTTTAATCGTAAAGACGTTACCGAGAACCAGATTCAACTCCGTCAGCGCGTCTGGAACGACAAGCGCCTCGTATACGCCGCCTTCCGGCTCTTTCTTCGGAAGCCGGCCGTCCTTCAGCTTCACATGCTTCTCCACATCACTGATTGCGGTAAAATTCGCCCAGCGAATCTTATTGACATCCATTCGCTCGGTGTCAGACGGCAAAAAGCTGTAGACAACCGTAGATCTCTCCCGAACGAACTGCTGTACCGGCAGCCCGAAACGGCCGGACGCTTTCTCGCTTAAATAGGCATCCGTGGTGAAGAATCCGGCGTCCTGAGGGTCGTTGCCTGCAGTACCGGGATTATCGGCAGACAGCCAATACGTGCCCGGATACTGTCCGCTGCCGGTCTGCAAATTCTGCAGCTCCTGACTTAGCATTCGCTGCAGAATGGCGTTCGTATAGATCGGCATGCTGCTTGTTAAAGCGACGGTTAAGACGAGGCCGAACAGCAGGCTGAGCTCCAGCCATTTGTTTTTTATCATTTTGCGCAAAATCATAATCAACAGCGCCAATGCGTAAGCCCCCTAACTAGCCAAAATCACTTTTTGCCCTGCGGACAAGCCCTTTCTGATCTCCACCTCGGTATCAGTTACGATTCCTTTCTCCACATCGATCTCTTTACGGCTTTCCCCATCCAGCACCTGCACATAGTCGCGGTCCAAATAGGAGCGCAGCCCCGATCTAGGTATAACCAGCACCTGACTCCGTTTCTCCGTCACGATTGTGATGTCCGCCTGATCGCCGATGTTTACCCCAGGCGGCAGTCCCTGCACGTCGATTACGATCGATTTAGTGTTCCGGGCTTCGATCGCTTGGTTATCGTTTTTCGGCGCCGTTGACGGAATTTGCACCACTTTCCCTTGATAGATTTTGTCCTTTAGCTTGACGCTGACATTCATATTGATTTGAACACCGGCAAGATTGTTCCGGTCTGAAGCTTCATATAGGAGCTTCCTCTCATTAGGGTCTGAAATCGTCACCAATTTCTTGTAGGCCGCAACCTGCTCGCCAAGCTCCATCGGTTCGATATAAGTGACGATGCCGTTGACATTCGATACCAGCCTTGTATGGTCGAGCTGCTTTTTAAGAAGATTCATCTGAATTTGGGCGCTCTCCAGATCGAGCGATTTCGTCTTGACAGACGGATCGTTCTGTCCCTTTTCGGACTTTGCCTGCTGAAGATCGATCTTGATTTTCTCGATGGCGATTTCCTGCAGCTTCACCTCCGCTTCCAGTTCGTCCGTCTCAGTTGAAACCAGAACGTCACCCGCCTTCACCTTGGCGCCCAATTGAACGTTGATCTGTGACAGCCTTCCGCCGGATTCTTTGAAAAACAAATAGTCCATTTTGTCCGATACGAAAGTAGCCACGCCGGTAACCTGTTTTACGATGTCGCCCTTTTTCACTTCCGTCGTCTCAATATTCTGTTTAGCCGGTTTGACGAGCGGCGGCTTCAATTGCTTCTCTTCGGCCGGAAGCAGCGAGCAGCCCGACAGAAACAGCATAACGGCGGATGCGCCGATAACGATCCGGATCCATTTACCTCTCCTCGGCAATTCGACCATCCTCCAATGCATAAACATGATCCACTATTTCCATAATTGCTGCGTCGTGTGTCGTCAAAATAATGGTCAATCCCTCGTACTTAACCAGATCCGTGAACACCTTCATTACCTGAAGCCCCATTTTGCTGTCAAGCTCCGCCGTCGGTTCATCCGATAGAATGAGTGAAGGCTTGTGGGCAATCGCCCTTGCAATCGCGACACGCTGCTGCTCGCCTCCCGACATTTCGAACGGACGGTGCTTCATCCGCTGTTTAAGGCCGACAAGCTCGAGGGCTCTCTCCGCATATTCGCGATGGCAAGCGGCAGGAATTCCTGCGATGCGAAGACCAAACTCGACATTCTCGTATGCCGTCATCATCGGCACAAGGGCAAATGACTGGAAAATCAGCCCGATATCGGTTCGGCGGATCTTATTCCGTTTGTATTCCGTAAGCCCGCCGATTTCCGAATCTTTAAAATGCACCTTACCTTCAGTAGGCCGGTCGAGCGCTCCCAATATATTGATGAGCGTCGTTTTTCCCGAGCCGGATCTCCCTCTGATCGCCACAAGACTCTGCGGCTGAATGGTTAGGCTCGCGCCTTTCAAAACCTGTACGCTGCCAGCGCCGTGTCCGAATACTTTCGTAATTCCATCAGCCTTTACAAGCGGACTCCCGATAAGAGATCGTTCAGCGGTCGTCATTCGCACTCCCCCTCATCTAACACATTTGATCGTTCCGTATGGGTAACACACTCCTTTCCTGCTTGCCATCAGTTCAAATGTATATCGAATGTATGCTTTACTTGTAGGCGGTTTATTTCACATTTGTAGGCTATTTTCACCACTTTTTTCCTATTCGACAAGCCCTGTTCTTTCCACACCCTCAATGAACCAGCGCTGGGCGAACACATAGAGGACGATCGGCGGCAGGATCATCAGGAAGGTTGTAGCCATACTGATCGGCTCGGTGAAGATGGACGGTCCGCTAAGTTCGGCCTGATCCCGGATCATGGACGCAATGCGCGAGATGCCAAGCGAGAGCGGAGGCGTTCCGGCATTGGCCAAATACATGCTCGGTAAGTAGAAGTCGTTCCAGGTCCAAACGAAGGAAAACAGGAATACGACCAGAATTGCCGGCTTGGCCAGCGGCATCATAACTCTGAAGAAGACTTTGTAGACGCTTGCGCCATCGATTCTAGCAGCTTCCTCAAGCTCCTTCGGCTGGGTCGAGAAGAACTGCCGGTAAATGATGATGAACAGCGCGCCTTTAAGCCCAAGCCCGAACAGGGCGGGAACAATGATCGGAATTACCGTATCCAAAACGCCCAGCACTCTGGCGAAGACCAGATTCGGCAGAATCGTTAATTGGAGCGGCACGATAAAGGTGATCAGCAGAAAGAAAAACAGAACCGATTTGAAAGGCACTTTCAGCCTTGCAAAGGCATAGCCGGCAATCGCGCAGGAGCATGTTTGCAGCAATGCCACGGAAACGGACAGCAGCATGCTGAGTCCGAAGGCCTTCGGATATTTGAGCCATTCCCAGGCATCCTGAAGATTGCCGAAATAAATAACCCGCGGAATCCAATTTACCGAAGGGTCCAGCAAATCCGGTCCGTCCTTAACCATGGTCGTGACCATGTGCAGAACCGGCTTTAAGTAAATGTAAGCCGCATCAATCAGAATCAGATAGATGAACACTTTATATAAGAGCCCTTTGTCGGCCTCCCTGCCGAAAATTGAATACCGGACCTTGCTTAACCAACTTACAACAGCGGACATTTCCGTGCGCTTTGGTCCCAAACGCGTGGAAATGTCCGCGCGTTTGGTCCGCAAACCGATCTTGGCCAGCATTTTGTCCATCCTGCTTCACCTCTTTCATCATTTTTGGCCGCTAAGAGGCCATCCGCTGCGATCTCGTCGCCCTGCTGAATAGAATGAAAATAAAACTCAAAAAGACGCTGATGATAATAAAGTAAATCCAGATGAGCGCACTGAACTGCCCGTACTCGCTGTCGCGCACCCGCATAATAATCGGGTTGGTGGGAAACGTGAACAAGTCTACGACCGTATAGATCATGTTCAGGAAAATAAACGGCGTCATCGCCGGAAGCGTAATCTTCCAAAAAGTCGCCCACGGTCCCGCCCCGTCGATACGCGCCGCCTCATACGCCGAATTGGAAATCGTCTGGCGTCCGCCCAGGAAGATCAGAATTTGAACCCCGGAGTACCATAATATCAAGACGAAGGAATCAAGTATCCATATGAGCGGATTCGCCCACGTCCCTGGCAAGTTCCCGCTGATCAGTCCGGACACGTTAAATTTGGACATAAAGCCGAGGGCGCCTTCGCCCTGCGTCAGCAGCTCGCTGACGACCTGTCCCGTGGACAAAATGACCGGCAGGAAGAAAATGGCGCGGAACAGCGAACGGCCGACAAATTTCTGGTTCAAGACAATCGCGATCAGCAAAGCGAATATGACGATAACTGGAACCATAAACAACGTCTTCTGGAGGAACGGGATCAAATCGTTATACAGCAGGCTGCCGTCCTCCAGCAATATATCTTTGTAATGCTTCAGCCCGACGTAAGAGCTTGTCATCCCCGTCGCCACCACATTTACTTTGCGGAAGCTCATGTATAGGGAAAATCCGAGCGGAAAGCCCATGAACATCAGAAAGCCGATAAACCAGGGAGCTATGAATATCGTCCCTTCGACATATTCCATCATGGCCGCTTTGAGTTTTGTCGCTTTATTCATGGCTTCGCCGCCTCCTTGTCCAAGAGGATGAAGTTTTTCGCCGGGACTTCCAAATCGCCGTATCGATAAGGCTCCGTATTGTAATTGACGATAATCCGCTTGCCGCGCTCATATTCCGTTTCCTTCACATTGTGGTCGAGCGTCCTGTGTGCGACGATGAATTGGTCCTGCACGTCGCCAAGCGTTTCGTTGAAGCGTTTATACTCTTCCGCCGCATACGAGGTCCAGTCTGAAAACTTCGTGCTGTAGAAACGGATGCCGTAAGCGCTCAGGAAATCGCTTGTGTCCGCATGGGTAAACACGAAAGAAGGGACGGCTCCGTATTCGATTTCCCGCAAAAAGCCGTTGCCGTTCTCATCCCGGTTGTTCGAATAATCAAACGAATACGTAATCAAGCCATGCGTCGCGATTTGCGCGAACGGTACCGCCTCGTCCGCGAACAAATCGTAAGAATAGTCCGATACCATATTTTGAATATGGTGAACGTAAGGCAATGCATAGAAATTCGACCTTAAGCCCTGCACGCCGCCCAATTTGCTCTGAATGGTTTTCAGGATATCGACTTGAACATCCTTCGCTTCATCCCGTGACGATCCGTATTTAGTATTATAATCGCTGAACAGTTCCTGTCCCGTGCGGCCCACGACAAGGCCGTCGATGCCCAGCTTCCTGTAACCTTCCATGTCGCCTTCGACCGATTTCAAATTGAATTTATCGCTTACCGCAGAAACATTATCCTCGTTGTACGGCATGCGTACATCGATGGTTTGACCGGCCAAATTCGTCACGGCGGCAAATTTCTTCTCAAATCCTCCCGCGCCGGTATTGTTCAAGGCGTATTCTGTATCCAGATATACCGGAACGCCCAGGCTGTGGGCATAGTCGACGAACGACTTCATTCCTTCGTCGCCGCCGATGCTGGGATCGGCCGGCAGCGTTCGCCCGTATTCGCTGTAGCCCCCCTTCTGCCATCCCGTATACGTGACAGACATGTTCGCAATTCCAAGCTCGTGCAGCGTTTTCACCATTTGCTCCGCTTCCGAGGTCGTTGTGCCCTTGATGTACCGGCTGGCCAAGGTTCCCTTCTCTTGATCGCCGCCGACAACGGTCAAGTAAAGCGGTACGCCGGAAGTTCCGGCATCCATCTTCTTCAGCCCTTTTTCTTCCATTAAATACTGACGGTACCGCTCTGCCATCCCGACATAATCCGAATTCGCCTTGTCAAGAATGTAGTACCGGACGACCCGGTCGCCGCCGAACAGCTCATCCCGGTTAAAATCAACGAAACCGGAGTCTGCGAAATTTTTCCTTGTATATTGAAGGAAGCTCGACCTGAAGTTCATCTGTGCCGTTATCCAGTTGTAATTGCTGAATACGCCCGATGGCGACGCAACGATGCTGGCATACGCCTCGCCGTCATTCAGGACGGCAAGAAACCCTTTATTGCCGGATTTCATTCCGAAGACTGGCATTGAAACCGGATTCCGGTTGTTGTCGAGTCCCTGATAGACCATATCCGATCCGTACACGCTCTCGTCGTACACCTTGTTGACATTCAGCTCGTTATCCTTGAAATTGATGAGCGCCCCCGGTCCGTCCGGGATAAACAAATAGCCTTCCTGTCCATCCGTATGGGTCGCGCCGAAAAACGGATACAGCCTGACCCAGATGAGTCCCAGCTTGTTCTCCTTAGTGCCTTCCCGAATAATTTTCGTCTCTACGTAATCGCCGTCGATGGTAACCTGAACCGGTATGGTAAAGCCCGCCTCAGGAAGCTCGAACGTCAGTTGAAAACCTCCGGGAATCGTCTTCAAGTCCTTAATGCGGTCGACGCCAGGGGTAAAGCTCAATTCCTTCGGATTCAGGATCGGTTCCGAGAAATCGACGTACTGAATCATAATTGGAGAGGCCAGATGCTGTTTCCAGGTCTTGGATATCTTTTCCTTCGACCAATACTTAGGATCAGGATAGGAATAATAAACCTCATTGTCTCTCTTGTCCTCCATAATAAAATGGCCGGTTGCGGCATTCATCTTCAGGCGGAGAACATCCGACTCCGCAACCTTGCTGAAGCCGCTCAAATCGGGCAGTGTGGGATTTTTATCGGTTTGAACGGGACTAGGGCCGTTATCGGTCGACACCGGCGCCGCATCCACCGTCGTTTTCCAAGTAAATCGAGTATTGGCGGCAATCAGAATAACGGCAATAACAATCAGGACGGCTGCGATTACGGCGGGCAGAGACCGTTTAGTGAGCAGCAATTTGATCCACTTCATCGCAAAGTCACCTCCTGGAAGATTTCATATAGGAAGGAGAACAAATCGCTTGTAAGTCCAACCGTAATAAAGAGAAGAATACCGATGACAATCATCGTTACCAGGGTCAGCCCAATATTGATGAGCGTTTCGCCGACGCTGTAATTGTGAATCCACTGCGTATTCCAGAACATCAGCAGGCCGATCCAAATGACAAGGCCTTCGGAAATGAAATTGTAAACCGACGATTCCGATAAGGTCATGACGTTCGACAGCATGGCAAGCGGAATGCCGATCAGGATGTATGGAACAAGTGCGTAAGCGCTTCCTATAAAGATATCCCGGAACCTGCCCTCACCCCGGTAGATCGAGCTGACCAAATAATTCGCAATGACCCACATGATCCACACGACGAAAAACTGAGTAAATACATTGTATACGTTGACAAAATGAACGAGTTGAAACGAGAAGCTGGTGACGTATTCGCGAATCAAGAGGGCGGAATAAGTCCCGGCGATAATAATCGCTGCGCTCCAATACGTTCCTTTGCCTTCATACCGGATGGCGGTGAATCCGTCGACCGGATGGCGGAGGATATAGAACGCATGCTTGAAATGGGTAATGAGCGGGTTTTGCGAACGTTCCCGGCTGCGCCACTTGGCCTTTAACCGCTTCGTTACGCTCCACTTCTCCATCGCAACCATGAGGAAAATGCCTACCAATATAAGACTGGCGATCCATGAAAAGTTTTTCTGGAACCACACCAACCGGATTTGCCAATAGGATTCGGAAAATCCATCTTGATCTCCCGCAGCTTTAAACAGCCTTTTCGCTTCGGCGAACTGCTCCTTTTTGAATGCCGCCTGCGCCAGGCCTTGAATCGCCGGGGTGAAATCGGCGTTCAGCCGGAGCACCTCCTGCCACAGCTTCTCGCTATCCTCATAGAAGCCCGACAAGGTCAGCTTGTTTGCTTCAACAACCTTCTGCCCAAATTCCGACATCCGGAATTTCTGAATAATATTTTCCTGATCGTCCAGGACGAACAATTCATTCTTGGAGTTGAAATCGAGCGCAACCGGGCTTTTCATGAGCCCGATCTGAGAGGTGCCCGCAGCGGACGGTCCGCCCCAGAAGTAGAGCAAATTTCCATTGCCGTCGTAATGGCTTATATATTTGAACTGCTGGTCGACAACTGCGATATTGCCGTCGCTGTCGACTGCAACATCGATCAGCTGCGGGGTCTTGACGGCCGTTGGCGCGAGCCCTCTCGTATCGAACGGACGGTATTCCCCGAACGAGCCCTGCAAGCTTCGCAGCATGTTGTCCCCGCGGGAGTTCAATTTCTTCAGCTGGTTGCTGGAAATCGATCCTCCGGTAACCGTGTAGATGAACCCGTTGTTGTCGCTTGCCAGACTGTTGATTGTTTCCGGCCTTTTCAGCACTTCTCTGGCGTACATTTTCTCGGTATACAGCCATCGTTTTAAAGCATCCATGGCGGACAGCACCGTTTGGTTTGTCCCGAAATACCCTTGAAGATTGCCGTTTGGATCGAGCACTAGCAGTCCCTCATAACTCCCTTGCGAAGCGACATACAGAAATCCGCGCTCGTCGACGATCAGCTTAACCGGTGTAAAGACGAACGTGTCGGAAATAAATTGCGATTGCGGTTTAATGAATTCCTTGACGAGCTTTCCGCCCTGATCCAATTTGACGATTCTCCGGTTGCCTGTATCGGCGACGAAAATTTCACCCTCCTTGGTGACGAACACCCCTTCGGGCTTGTTGAGCGGACTTTCCGCAACGGTTATGAAGCGGACGAGTTTGCCGCTGCCGTCCAGCTGTACGATCCGGTTGTTTCCCGTATCCGCGATGTATATCTGGTTTTTGTCATCAATAAAAATGTCTTTCGGATGAGACATGGACGATACCGTCTTCACCGATGGATCGTTCGGATCGGTCATATACAGATCTTCTCCGATGACATCGATTGGAATGTAGGCTGGCTGCAGCCATACAAGATTCCCGGTGCTGTTCTTCGTGAACGTGTCGTACTTGACGTCGGCCTTAGCTGTCAGTGGAAGTAGTGCGGTGCTCAAGATGATCAGCGAAAGGAACAACCACAGCCCGCCGCGTTTATATTTCATGCTTTAGACCTCCGTTTGCTCCGCATCACTTGATGCCTGAGTGAGCCATGGTTGTGATGACCTTGCTCTGAAAGAGCAGGAAAATGATAAGATTCGGCAGGAACATGATCAGCCCGGCTGCAGCTGCTGCACCTTGCCTTGCCACATTATTGGCCATATTGGATGTCAATGTGGAAATAAAGAATGGAAATGTCTTCATGGTCTCATCCTGCATAAAGAGGCTTGACGTTTCCGTATTTCCCCATGCGTCCTGAAAGGCGATGATGCTGATCGTCGCCACCGCGGGCATACAGATCGGAATGACGATCTTCAGAAAGATGGTAAATTCCTTCGCTCCGTCCATCTTGGCCGCATCCAGCAATTCATTCGGAAGCTGGTCGATAAACTGCTTCATCAGGAACACGCCGACCGGTACGGCAACCATTGGGAGAATATGCCCGAAATAAGTGTCCATGACGCCCAAATGGCTGACGACCAAATACCTTGGAATCGCGACCGTTTCCGGGGCGAACAGCAGCGTCACAAGAATAGAACCGAATACGATCCGGTGTCCGGGAAATTTATGCTTGGAGATCGGATATGCGCACATCGCGCTTACACCCGTGACGAGCACGACAGTCAGAATGGCCACGAACACGCTGTTGAAAATATATCGGGACATCGGAATCGCCGAGTTTTTCGTAATCGCCCACAATTCGATGAAATTTTGCATCGATGGATTTCGCACCCACAGCGTCGGAGGATAGGTGAACAGCTCCTGGTAAGGCTTGAGGGCGTTATTAAAAATGTACACGAGCGGCATCAGCATAAAAATACTGAGAAGAATGAGCAGTAACGCCGATATCTTTTCCGTTGGAGTCAGTCGGAACGGCTTTGATTTTCTCTTCCAAAGCCATGAAATCCGAATCGCTGACGTCGTTTTCATCATTCATCCTCCTTCGTTCCGAACAAACTCCAACAAAATTTGTTGGCTACATACATCAAGAGCAAGAGGAAGACGGATAAAGCCGTAGCGTAACCGAGTTCCATGCGGATAAAGCCGTAATCGTTAATATGGTTGACGATCAAATGCCCTGAGTATTCCGGCGTCGGGTTCATGCCGGAAAGCTGGCTGCCGATTCCCCCTGCCTTAAACGTGCCGACAATAGCCATTACCGCGCCGAACAGCATCTGCGGCTTCATCGACGGAATCGTAATGTACCATATTTCCTCCAGGCGGCTTCGGATTCCGTCCAGCTTGCCGGCTTCATACAGCTCGGAGTTCACGTTCAGAATACCGGCCAGCATGGCCAGGAAACCGATTCCCATGCTGGACCACAAGGTGACGACAATCATCGAGGTCATCAAATATTCCTTGCTCGTTACCCACAATTGCGGATCACTGATCAAGCCGAGCTTAAGCAGGAAGCTGTTCAGATAACCGATGCGGTCCCCGGAGAGCATCGGCTGCCAAACGATGGCCATCGCGATCCCCCCCGTCAGAGACGGGGAGTACATCGCCAGCGCAAACCATTTGCGCGACGTTCGCGGCAGGATCGAGATCAGCCAGGCAAGGAAAAACGCAGCCATATAACCGCCGGGACCGACGATGACGGAGAATTTGAATGTATTGGGCAGTGCGTATTTGATAAAGAGCAGGTCCTGTGAAATCATGTACCGGAAATTGTCCCATCCGACAAATCGCGGCGGCTGCAGCGAGTTGAAATACGTAAAGCTGAGACAAAAGGCGGCGACAACCGGTATCATGATAAAAAGAATAAAGCAGATCATAAATGGCGTGATGAATAGATAAGAAATGCGGTAGGACCAAATCATCTTGAGGAGCGTCTGCGTCTTGCGCGCCGTATTATAGGCAGCAGTTGCATCAAGGCTGTTTATCGGCTTCGATTCCGCTTTTAACATACGGCTCCACTCCTTTCCAAGGTTCCGTCACCACCGGCAAATTTAATGATTTGACGGTTTTGCCGTTTGCGTCGATGAATTTAAATTCCTGTAATTTCCGGGTCATCTCCCGCTCGATGTCCTTGACGGCGGTCTCCAGCGAGCTTCGGGGATTGATGCCGTCCAGTACGGAACGATTCCATGCGTTTTGCAGCTCACGGGCCAAATAGTAGGAGCCGGGGACGTTCGGAACTTCCTTAAACCATCTCCACTGCTCCAGAATGCTGGCCGAATCTTCCGCTTTCCACGGGAGTGTCATAAACGCTTCGATATTGGAGGTATTCCAACGGAAAGCTTGTCCGTTCAGCATCTCGATATCGTTGCCGAACCTCTCCTGCGCCTTGGCGGATGTCCACCATTTTAGAAATTCCCAGCCTTCGTTCGCCATTTTCGTGTTTTTGAATATGACGCCGCTTTGGACGCCGCCGCTCATCCAGCGGGCAACAGTACCGTCTGCCTGCATCTTGCCCGGTATCGGAGCTATACCCCAGAGTCCGTTCAATTCCGGTGCGGCAACCATCAGCTGAATGTATGCGGTTATATCGGATATTCCCATTGGGACAGTGCCGCTGCGGAACGATTGGAAGAAGCTGGCTAACTGCTGGTCCGCCGCATGAACGTTGTACAGATCCGTCCACTCTTTAAAACCTTGAAACCCTTTCGGCGTTGTCAAAGCGGTCTTCAATCCGTCCTGCTCAAAAAATTCGGCGCCGTTCTGATAGAAGAACGCGGCGTTAGAAACCGGCGGCAAATTCAAGTTGTTCTGCTGCAGCGTTGGAAGCATCTTATAGACGTCATCCCATGTATTTGGAACCTTCAGTCCCAAACGATTCAAGATATCCTTGCGGTAGTACAGCATTTCGAACGTTTGCGTTTCCGGTACGCCGTAATAACCCCCGTTGTAATAGAACGGAATCCATGTCCCGGGAGCAAACCGCTCATACATTTGATTGAAATCGGGGAATTTCTTCAGGTCGTACAACCCGCCCCTGACGGCATATTCAAACGGCAAATCCTGCGATAATCCAAGCGCGACGTCCGGCGCAATTCCGGCTGCATTCATGAGAACGAGCTGGTCTGAGCTCGGCAGCAGATTCACTTTGACCTTGATCCCCGATTCCGGGGTAAACATTTCATCGGCCAGCTGCTGAATCAGATTGACGTAATCCCTTCCCCGCTGCACCCAAACGTTCAGTTCTCCTTTATCCCCGTTGCCCAGCTTAGCCTTGGGCTTAAAGGTATACAGAAAGTCGAATAAGCCTCCTTTAAACTCCTGGAAAAAGCTTGCCTCCATCTTCGGAACATCTTCGTTTGACGGGACGATGTACAAACGGTCGAGCTGCAGAGGCTGCGTGCTTAGCTGCTGCAAATAATCGGCGAGCTTGCCCTGCATGCTCGTCAGCTTGTCGGCTTCATAAGCAATATGGTTGATGTTGCCCAGAAGCTCCTGCATATCCTTCTCGACGGTCGCCATCCCCTGCGTCAGGGCATCCGATCTGCCGTTCACGGACACTAGACGTTCCTCAACTTCGCGGAGCCGATCGTAAAGGCCGCGGAATTGGGTTACAAAATCGGGCAAATCGCGTTCGATGTTCCACGTCCGGTTCGGGTCCACGGCTCCGCCGGTGAGCGCGCCGATATCAAGCACCCGATCCTTCAGTCCGGATATAATATTGTCCAAATCGACCATAATCGGCTTCAGAGGAGCTTGTGTTACGCGCATTGTCAGCGTGTTCGTACCCTTCTTCAGCTCGAATTCATACGGCTCGCCATTCTCGTTCTGGAGCGTAGTTCCTTGCCAGCCGGTCGCGTAAGGAAACCGGTAAGCTTTCATTTCTGAGAACGGCACTTGCCCGTTGACGGAAATGGCCCTGAATGTCGAACGGTTCGATGAATAGGATTGCTGGAAGCGCATCGCGATTTTATACAAGCCGTTTTCCGGAACGTCGAAGGTCCATGACACTTCTTGATTGCCTGTCGACCAGCGCTCCCCGTTAATTGCGTTATAGATTACTTTCCCTCTTTCGTAAGGGGTGGAGGCGACGTCGTTATCGTAAGAAAGCGAGATGGAAGAATCGTTCTTCCAGGCCGCCTTCTCCGCCTCGATCTCGACCGGATCGCCGGATACGGCCGCCGCTTTCCCTGTCCGCTTGCTTGCGACGGTTTTATAATCGTCGATTGGGTCCGGGGCTTGCAGCTTGATTGACTCGATGGCAAGCGGATCGCTGCCCGACAGCCGCAGCACATGCTTGCCAGCCGTTAAATGCCACAGCAGCGGACTTTCGTAAGTGCCTCCCGAATCCCGCAGCTGGGCGCTCATCCAGTCGCTGACATCCTGTGAAGGCGGGCGGATTTCATCGCCGTATTGATCCTTCTTAGGCGGCATTTCGTCCTGCCATTTACGGTACAGTTGAACCGATCTGGATTCCAAATAGGGGCTTGTCTGATCGAACATAAGATTCAGCGTGATCGGCTTGCGGTATTTTTCTCCGATGAATGGATGATAGGAAATGTCGATCGCATATAAGCCTTCCTGTTCGACATTGATATCATATTCAATCCATTCGTCGGATTTCGCTCCCCATACGAGCACGTTGTCTTTGTTTTCGTAAGATCCAACCGTCGTATTCGCGTTCTCCGATTTCCCGGAGTACGCCGGTCCTTGGACCGTTATTTGACCGTGCTCCGCAGAGATTCCCTTTTGCTTCCACTGCTCAAGCACTTCGGAATAAAAGGGCTCACCGCTACCCGCTGACTTACCCCCGCTGTCGCCTTTGAGATCGGCTTCGACCGCTTGAGGCAGTGCGTCATCCTTCGTTACGGAAGCGTTCTCGCCCGGCGTTTTGGGTAATGCGTAGCCATGCATGGCCGTGCCGAACAGAAACAACAAAACCATCACGATTCCGATCCGATGCCGGGACCGCAAAAACGTTTTCACTTTTCATCCCTCCACACGGTCATCGAGGTGCAGTAAATTTTCTCCTGTATCCAGATCGAAAAAGAGAGCTTTCCGCATATCAAGCGTCAGAATTACCTTCTCGTTTTCCTGGCTGCCCTGGTCAATGTTGGAGCGGGCAGTCATCAAATTTGCCGCCCCGATCTCGGCATATAAATATAGATCCGCTCCCATAAACTCGCTGAGCTTATGAATGCCCGGGATTTGCGAATGCGGGTGCGTCTCGCTCATGGCAGGATCCAAATAAACGTGCTCGCTTCGAATGCCGAGCATGACGGTCTTGTTGGCCTTTCGCTTATCGATCAGTATCTTCGACTGGCTTTGGGGAATGGCGAGCGAATATTGCCGGGTATGGAATTCAAGTGTACCGCCAGAGGTCTCGAGCAGCTTGCCTTCAACCAAATTGATCGGTGGAGCCCCCATGAATCCGGCCACGAACATGTTCTTCGGGCTGCTGTATATTCGCTGCGGCGTATCGACCTGCTGGACGATCCCGTCCTTCATCACTACGATGCGGTTTCCCATCGTCATTGCCTCAACCTGGTCATGCGTCACGTAAACCGTCGTAACGCCGAGCTGCTTGTGAAGCTTAATAATTTCCGTCCTCATTTGCACCCGCAGTTTAGCATCCAGGTTAGACAAAGGCTCGTCCATCAGGAAGACCGACGGATTGCGGACGATCGCCCTTCCGAGCGCAACACGCTGCCGCTGCCCGCCGGACAGCTGCCTCGGCTTGCGTTCCAGGAAATTTTCGATTTCCAGTGTGCGCGCCGCTTTTTTGACAGCCAAATCGATTTCGTGCTTGGGCAGCTTGCGCATGCGCAGACCGAACGCGATATTCTCATAAACGTTCATGTTCGGATATAAAGCATAGTTTTGAAATACCATGGCGATATCGCGGTCCTTCGAAGGCAAATGATTGACCAGACGGTCGCCGATATAGATTTCGCCGGAGGATATATTCTCGAGCCCGGCAATCATTCGCAAGGTCGTCGATTTACCGCATCCGGACGGGCCAACCATGACAAGAAATTCCCCATCCTTAATTTCCAGATTAAAATCTTTTACGGCGTAAAGCTTATCCTTGCCGTAACGCTTTTCCACGTGATTCAGTATAATACAGCCCACATTGGCACCTCCCGATTCCATTTTTATGTTAACGTTTTCAACTTTCATCGTATGGTACTCATTATATATTGGCCTCTTGATCGGATTATAGGTGCGGTTCGCACATTCTATAGGCGGTTTACGCTTTTGCAATGGATTTATTCGATTTTATACTCCTGGAAATTTTGCCGGTATTTCCTTGGTGTAACTCCGGTCTTCTTGCGGAACAAGGCGTGAAAAAACTTCATGTCCAGATATCCGACAAGGTTGGCGATTTCATGGATGGAGATATCCGTCGACTCGAGCAGTTCGCAGCATTTTTGAATCCGGATGTTCTGCAAATATTGGATGAATGTCAGCCCTGTTGATTTTTTGAACTGACGCTGAAAGTGGCTCACGCTCATATAGAAATGATCCGCCACATTTTGGGCCGTAATGTTTTTGGAGTAATGATTCTTAATAAAATGCATGACATCGTCCAGCTTATCGTTGGGTGAGGGCATGTATTCTTTTTCCATCTCCAGACGCTGCAGCAAAATCACCATTTGGATCAGGGTTGTACTCAATATGATTTCGCAGCCTTGGTTGCGTTTCAAATATTCCCAATGCATGTTATGGATCATGTTCTGGAGCGTGCTGTGCTTGTCATGAAACTGCAGCCATCTTCCTTTTCGCTCCTTCGGATAATGGATCAAGCGAATCGTTTCCGAATTTTCGGCGAAATAATGACTCCAGTTCTCCATCGCCTTGTTCCGGAAAATACAGTTGTACACAACAAGTACCTTGTCGCGTTCCGGGGAGGAAGGGCGGAATACATGAGAGGTGCCGATTGGAATGAGAAACACGTCCCCCTGCTTGACCGGCAGCACTTTATCCTCGATGTAATGAAAACCGCAGCCCTCTCCGACAATACTGATCTCGACAAAATCATGGGTGTGCTGACCGAGGGAAAACGCTTCCTGCTCCCGGTTGACGTAAATATCGATATCGAGGTCAAAGAAGCTCTCGCCCTTAAGCTCCGCCACTATTCCGTTCACGCCAATCTCCTCCTTCAGCTCTTCACCGCAATTCACTCAAAGGCAGCTCGAATCGGCAAAGCCGCTGACTTACGAAAGCTTGACTGCCGTTTACATACAATCGGTAGCCTTCTTCAATTCCGGTTTCATCCGGGGCGCTCCCTGGCTTGCGGTACGTAAGGCGAAGCTCCGCTCCGGCCGCTTTAACCCGGTCCAGGCAAAAATAATCGAGTCCGGCGTCGATCGGATCGAGGACGATACGGTGCTCCTCGATGGATAATCCGGCAATATGAGCAATCAGCAGATCGATATAAAACGAATGATTGTACTCCTGCTCGTCGCTGAGCGGCTCGCCCGTTGCGCTGTTGTAATGCTCGACGAGCCCGGGTTGGTTCAAGTCCCTATTGAAGAAGTGAAGGAACGAATATTCGCGCAAATAACGGGTGAACTGACCGTCATACCGGTGACCGCTTCGCTTGCTCTCCTTAGCCAGTGCGTCAAGGACAATCGAATTCGTATACGGCCAAGTCGGCCCGTCCCATACGCAGCCGTTTCGGCCTTTGACGAAATGCCCCATCCATCCGCCGTCTTTCGAATAGGCGGGACAGTCGGCAGAGACAGACGGAAACGGGCTGCCCGTGTTAAACTCTCCCGTATTGAACAAATGGGCGATGAGCGCATCATGCTTGCCTTCGATGATTTGCGCCCAAGCCGGATAGAAGCCGACGATATTTTTCACCAGCGCTTTTTCGTCGGTTTCATGATGAAGATCATAAAAGAATGCGCTTTCATCATCCCACATTTTTGTCAGGATATCCGCTCTGATGCCTGCGGCCTGCTCATGAAACTCCTCCGCATCCGGATCGCCCAGTTCCTCGCACAGCTTGGCTACGGCAAGCGCATTTAGATAATGGTATACCGTCCGGTCAACGCGTTTAACATGCGTATAGGTTTCAGGATCCTTGGGATTGCGCGGATACTGATGAAAATACCAATAGCTCGGCTGGTATTCCTTGCCCGTGCGGGTATGGCGGTATTCGATCATCAACTCGTCGCGGTCGCTGCCGTGTGCCCGCTTCCAGGCGGCGATCTGCGCTTTCAAGCCCGGCAGCAGCGCAGTCATCGTCTCCTTGTTCCGGTGGACCAGATACAGCTGATAAGCGGCCCAACAGGAGAAATTGGCGAAAGCGTGCATAACGGTGTCGACTGTCATGCAGCAGAACATGCCGTCCCCGTTCGGACTTTCCTTCATGTTCAGCAAAGAGCCTTCGCCGTATGTTGGATCGTGATGCCATCTGGCATCTATGAGATGCAGCGGGACGGACAGGTTGATCAGCTTGCAAAATTCCCAGCCCCCTTTGCTGAAAGGAGCCTTGCTTTTCTTATGCGATCTGCCCTCGTAGAACAAAGGGAACTGCAGATTCCCGTACTTCGGGTCGGCTAAATTGTGACGCAGTAAAAACCAGCGGTATGTCCACGTCTTGTTCAGCAGCGGATCGCTGCAGCGAAAACCCGGGATGTGATCGAACCACTGATTGTAAGCATCGATATAATCGGCGACAGTCTGCGAATGGGAACATCCGCTGCGGGCATACACGCTTGCCCTCCGCGAAAGTTCATCCGGCTGGTCTTGCCCGCTTATTCCGAGTGCTGCAGCAATCATGAAGGATTTCGTTTCCCCCGGCTTCAGGCGGACTTCCCGGAATAAGTCTTCATCGCTCGAAACAAGTGCGGCATCAATATTAAAGCTAAGGTGTTGGACCCGGAAATTGCCGTAAAGGCCGCCGTAAGTTTTATGAAAAACATCACCGTACGTTTCCAGCCTCAGAACAAGCTCCTCATCGCCGCGGTTGGACCACGTCTGGAAGGAGACAGCGCAATCGTCCCATGTAATAAACTTCTGTTCGCGGAACGATAACCGGTTATCCTCATATTCCATTCCCAAATGGCTTGGGTACCAGTCCGTCTGGCACGGCTCGAAGCTTTCGGTTGTGGATGCCGAAACGGTATAAAGCAGCGGGATGTTGACCTTATGGATATAATCGAACCTGCCGCTGAAACCGGGCTTCGGCTCCAAATAATCAGCCCAAAGGCGGGCTCCCGTCGAACCGAGCAATAAAGCGCCCGGCAATGTGCGAAGCGCTTTTCTTCCCGCACTGAGCTGTTCATCGATGCGGTATGCAGTCATGATGAATCCCCCCATTTCGTAAATTTGAATATCGTGCATATCTGTCAAAATCAGTATATATCACTGAGTTGACCGATCATTGGTGGATTCTGCCCGAACTATGGGGGAATTCTGCTTTTCAAGTCCGTATTTGTCGGCATGTCAGTCCTTCCCCGCCCTATATTTGCATGATCGCTTGCCCCCGATAAACACATCCGCCCCTGCCGGATGCCGGCAGGGGCGGAAAAAGAAGCAGCGACCGATTATTGAACGGACACGAAAGTCGAGTAGGTTTTTCCGCTTGGCGCAACCGCCGTCAAGGTGAAATCGATAATATTGTTATCCCCCGCATTGCCGCTGCCGGGCATATACACGATTCGATTGCTGCTGTCGATATAAATTTTATCTTTGATATCTGCAGACGTATTTGTTCGGTAATGAATGTCTCCGATTAAGAAAGATATACCGAATAAATCGTTATACTGGATTATTTTATCGTTTGCAAAGCTGTCTCCGAACTGGTCGGTTACGGTAACCTTTTTCATCAGATTTCCATCCCAGGGCAGAAGGCCGTTCAGAAGGCTGCTGTCGACAACGTTGGCAGACTTGTCGACTTTCAGCTCTTGAATCGTCGGACGCTCGTATTTAACCTCCACTTCCTTACTCAGCATTTGAGCCCCTGTCGGCGTATCAAAAATGACGGTAACCGTCGCCTTGCCGGCATTCAGTCCGATAATCCGGGATGCGTCGTCATCGCCGATCAAATCCGGGTCGGATGCTCCGATCTGCCTAATAATACCGGATGGGAGGGCTACTTCTCTGCCCAGCTGATCCTTAGCGCTGATTTCGATTTCCCTTGCGAACATATCTCTATTCTGGAGCAGATAGGTCGCATCGATGACCGTCGGTATTTCCCTGTGCTCGTAATAATATTTGCCGGCTGCGAACAACGTATCATCCAGATCCATTTCGTAAGTTAGCGTCTGGGTTCCTCCGAATACCTCTGCGTTGGCTGATGCCGAAGACTGAATGCCGAGGTTGGCGCCGGATGCGTCCACTCTTACGAGCGATGCGCTAAGCCGGTAAGTTCCTGTTTTCTTCGGATCGGCGACAAAAGTAACCCCTTTCCCGGAGCTATTGTTAATTTCGCTCCTGACTGTAGAGTTCACATCGCTTAGGACAGCCGCTCCCTTGGTTGTAACCGCCCCCGCTTCACCGCCGGTTCTCTCCAGCTTGTAATCGACTTTATATTCGGGAAGCGCTGAATTGAACTGATCACCGTACTGATCCAAAACCTTGAATTTCATCTGCTTTTCGGTCCCCGGAAGAAGCATGATGCTGTTGTCACCGTCCAGCTTAATGGATGAGGGCACCCGCTCCTTCGCTTGTTCGACATTGATGTTCAACTGCGCATTTTTGCCGATATACGTCAATATGACGCTGACTGCGGCCTGACCGGCGCCTGTGACACGGGCAATCCGGATCTTGCCCCTGTCCGGACCTGTCGCCTGTATAGCCGTTTTACGACTTACGTTCGGATTTACGCTGTAATCGGTCCGGGTCGGCGGGTCTGCTTCCAGCACCAGCTGGTCGGAACCCACGACCTGAATGAGGCCGGCCGTCTCGGCATCGACGATTTGCGAAGGCGAAAGGGCGTTCCCCCCCTCATCTTTGACAACAATCGGAATGTAAGCGTCCTCATCACCGACCGTCAGCGTATCCGAAAAGTCGATTTCAACCGAAGCAGGCATGCTCGCCCCCGCAACCTTCAACGTTACCGATGCCGTCTGGCCGTATATCTTAGAGAACATCATTAAATTCACTTCTTTACCGAGCTTCACATCCGGTGAAACCTCCAGCGTCAAGTCGGGATAACCGTCGTTGTCGTAATCGAATAGCTTGCCCATCGACGGGTTTTCGATAAATACGCCAGGTTCTGAGAAAGTTGAGGTGATTCCTCTGTCTCCTTTTATTAAATCGGGATCGCTGATACGAAAGCCGTACTGGTCGAAGACGGAAAATAAAAGGTAGGCCCTTCCTCCGGGCTTTAACGTATTATCAGACCCGAAAAATTTAAGATCGCCCGGTTCGATCTTCGAAACGACCTGCGGATCGCCGACTGTAAACAGCTTGCTGACCTGCTTGGTGTCAGCTGTCACCGGATTTAAAAATAGTAAAACAGAAACGGGCGTGCCTTTTGGCTCACGGCTCAAATTTAGCTGGAAGGCCTGCTTGCCTGCCAATGGGATGGCTTTGATACTTGCCGATCCCGTTTCAATCCGAAAATTGCCTGCCGTCCAATCGGACTGCTCGCCGAATTGATTTGCCGCTTTAAACTCGATGGTGACTTTGGATTGCGGCAGTATATCCGAAGATCCGGCAAACTCCAATGTCTCGAGCCGTTCATCCTCAGCGGTAAATTCAGCTTCCGCTTTATCGACGGTACCCTCGTCCAATCCGGACAGTTTGACTTGATATTTCCCTTGGACAAGCTTATCGTCCAGCGTAATCGTAGCTGACTTTTTATCTTCCGCCCATTCGGTATCGCAAGGCAGGTCCGATCCGTCTTTCGTTACGCCGAGCTTTGCTTTCTCGGTGTCAACCACTTTATTCAGCTTGACCGACACTTTCTTGACGCCGGCTGCCTGCGCTTCAAGGATCGATACTTTACCCGTTTCTTTACCTGCGAGAAACAGATTCCGTGCCTCGTAAGCGGCTAATGCCAGCTCATACCGGGTGACGGGCGCCGACCCTTCGAATGCCGCCCCGCCGTCTTTGTTTGTGAGCAGTTTATTTTCCAGCGCAAGCGCGACATAAGGGCGCGCCCACTGGTCAACGGTCTGGTCATCGATCGGCTGTGCCTGCAGTGCCGCATCCTCCAAACCAAGTCCCCGGATCAGAAACGCCGCCAGCTCTTGACGGCCGACCTCCCCTGCCGGATTGTAACGGGTTCCTTCCGCATCGTATCCTTTGGTCAATTTTGCCACTTTCAGAGCTTCGATGTACGGAAGAGCATAGCCGTTTGCATGATCCGGCAAGACATCCGAGAAGCTGGAAGCTTTCAGCTGAAGATCGACCGGCAATTCGAAAGCCAGGGCGGCCACTTTGGCCATCTGTGCACGGTTCATTTTTAAATCCAGTCCAAACCGATCAGCTGAAATGCCATTGAATATGCCCGATTTGATCAAGACGTCGAACTTATCCTTCACTTCGGCCGGAAGATCCTTCAAATCAGTGAAACGGTCGGCCGCATTCTCCACCGTCCCCTCTTCCGCCGGAACTGTTTCCTCCGCCATCGCAGCGGGGGAACAGAACGCGTAAAACAAAAGCAGAAGAGAAAGAAACCCGTATATTCGTTTCATCATTCACACTTCCTTCATGGTTGTTATAGAATATAAGCGCTTACATAAGTTTAATATACGTTAACCTTCAAACATAACATCCCTCCCTCTTGTATAGGATAAATTGTATATGTCGGGTTCAGCATATTTATAGGCTGTCTTCATCCTCATTATAGGCGATTTCACGCTGCCCGCTTTTTTTCCCGCTTTTATTTAGCAGTATGCTCCTTTCGGCGTAAGCTCCGCTGCTGCATGAAGCGCCGCAAGCAGGCTCCGCTCATCCGCTTCGTTCCGGCCGGCGATATCGAATGCCGTTCCGTGATCGACAGAGGTTCGGATGACGCCGCCATGTAGTCCGACGGTGATATTGACACCGGCTTCGATCCCAGCACTTTGACAGGCGCATGGCCCTGATCGTAGCAGCAGGCAACCACGATGTCGAAATCACCCCGCGCAGCCCGGAAAAACAGCGTATCCGCGGGGTATGGGCCCATCGCGTCGATTCCCTCTGCACGGCCTCGTTCGATTCAGAATTCTCAGTTTTTCCCGGCGGTTTGAAATTGATAGTGCCTGGCAGGTTCACTCATGTAAATTCTCTCCCGACTATGCAGGCAGCCTTGAGCGGCATGTCCAGCCTTTTATTCGTGCGGACTGTCGCCGCCCTGCTTGTGGATCGCTATCGTCTCTTGGATGGCTTTATCCATCGCTTCATTGGCGATCCGAAGAGCAGTTTGGTTGTCTTTGGATTCTTTGGCAATCGAATCCCACACCAGGTCCGTGTTGGCGTATATATAGGTCAACCCCGGTTTGCGTGCAGGAGGCTTAGCGCCTGTCAAATAAAAGATCGATTGAAAATGCTTCCCGTTCCATTCCGGTATGCCTTTCCCGAATGCCTGTTGAACCGCCGGATTTGTGAGTGGAGATAGGACCCCCTGTTTGGACAGCTCGGTTTGAACTTCCGGCGACAGCAGATAAGCGATGACTTGGAAGGCAAGATCCTTATGTTTCGATTGCTGCGTGATGAACATGCCGTTTGTGCTGGGCTGGAATTTGGATGTAGGCGCTTCCGGAAATACGGGAATGGAAGAAATATCGAAATTGATGTCCTTATTCTCATTGACGATTCGAAAAGCATTTTCCATCGTATCCACGATCATGGCAGTATTGCCTTTGACGAATTCATTCGTTTTCACCAATTGATTGCCGGGGATTTCATAGAATCTTCTAATATTGTTTACGATTTTCAACCAATTGTCGGATATCATGGCTGACTTTTCTTCATTCGGGTCTAGCGCAGGCTCCGAGAGTTGATTAAACCTCATGTAATGGGCGGGATTCATCTGAAATCCTTTATAGGTGCTGTCTCCCTCCTGACGCGTCAATTTTTTGGCCAATTCATAAGCCTCGTTCCATGTCATACCGTCCTTGGGATAGTCCACGCCGAACTTGTCGAACAGATCCTTGTTGTAAATCAGCACATAATCGTTCGTATTAAAAGGCGGCGAGTAAAGTTTTCCATCGGATGTATTAATGGAATGCTGCATATCGGACGGGTTCAATGTGCTGGTGTCGAAATTGTATTTTTTGATCAGATCGCTCATGTCGTATTCCAGCTTGAACTTTCTAATCTGCCGGTATGTGTTGCGGCCGACATCGTCGAATACGATATCGGGGATGGTTCCCTTTGCAATCAAATCCTCATATCTCGTTCCGTCGTTCCAGGCGATATGTTTGAGGTTGATATCCGGGAACTTCTTTTTAATGAATTGACCGACCTGCTTTTCGAAAATGGCTTCGTCGACATAGAACGCGGGCCAGGCCGTAAAGATGAACAGCTCGTTATCAGGCGTATCTACGGTTTCCTTTTGATTTTCCACTACCTCTGAATTGTTCTTGCTGTTATTATTTTCTGTGCATCCGATAGATCCGATCATTGTCAGTGATAATACAAGCGCTAAACAAATCCTGTTCTTCATCGTTTAATAAACCTCCAATTATTAGATCTTCTTAGAGAAAAGACGAATGAAAATAGATGCTTTGGCGCTGCAATCATCTGCAGAATGGACTGGATTTCACATCATTCACCCCCTGACATTATGAGAATCAAGCTCGCCCCCCAATATTCCGCAAGCCCAGATGTCTAAGGCAGCCTATTAAAACATATACGCTCTGGAAGTAAGAACCAATAGGCATTCCGCGCATAATGTAGGCGTTTTCAGCCATCATGTACGGCGTTACCCGGCCCAGCGGCTTATTGTCGAGCTGAATTCAAGCCGCCCGGCGGGTATCTGAATGAGTGGGGAGCGGCCGGTTTTCCAGGTTAAGCTAGGGGTGAAATGATGT
Organism: Paenibacillus solisilvae; assembly: GCF_042656405.1. Classification (NCBI taxonomy): domain Bacteria; kingdom Bacillati; phylum Bacillota; class Bacilli; order Caryophanales; family Paenibacillaceae; genus Paenibacillus; species Paenibacillus solisilvae. The sequence goes on from NZ_JBHSOW010000130.1 coordinate 112,807, forward strand.
AAGCGGCACCTGCTTCCGTCCTGAATTCAACTACCGACGGTTCGACGTCCAGAATCTCGACGGCTCCCTCATTTACCTGCACAGGCGTCCCCTCCCTGATCCGGCACACATTCCCGTTTATCGACTCGATTACAGCTCTCCTCAGCCTTCCGCTGCTCCATTCCATGTTTACGGTGAATCCCCCGCGCGCCCGAAGACCGCGGATCCGGCCCTCCGGCCACGTCCCGGGAAGCGCCGGAAGCAGGCTCAGCTCGCCGGCGTGACTTTGCAGCAGCAGCTCCGCAATACCTGCCGTCGCTCCGAAATTGGCTTCGATCGTAAGTGGATGAAAGGTCAGCTTCGGATGACGATGCGCATTGAAGAGGTTGGGGAACGGATTTTTGAGCAGCTTGGTCAAATAACGGTGCGCCATCTCCGGATCTTCAAGTCTGGCAAACAGGCTGATGAGCCACGCGAAGCACCAGCCGATCGCGTCTTCCTTCTCATGCAGCAGTCTGCGCTCAATCGTTACCCTGCAAGCGTTCGCGAGCGTAGAATCGGCGCGCTTGTCAATCTGATGCCCGGGATGCAGGGCATAGAGATGCGCCATGTGACGATGTCCCGGCTCCGCTTCCTCAAAGTCTTCGAACCACTCCTGAAGCTGGCCGTGGCGTCCAACCGCAAGCGGACGGAGCTTGGCGCGGGCGGCAGTCAGCTCCTTGCGGAGCTCTTCGTCGGTATCAAGTATGGCGGAAGCCTCGATACAGTGTGTAAACAGCTCCCAAATAAGCGAATTGTCCATCGTCGAACCTAAGCTGACCGCCGACTTCCTGCCATCCGGTCCAATAAACGTATTTTCCGGCGACGTGGACGGATTCGTGACTAAATATCCTTCCGAATCCGGCACAAGCCAGTCCAGGAAAAACAGAGCGGCTTCCCTCATGATCGGGTAAGCCCGGCCTTCGAGGAAAGCCCGGTCGCCGCCGAACCAATAATGTTCCCAGAGGTGCTGGCACAGCCACGCCCCCGCCATCGGCCAAAACGCCCAGCTCGCCGGACCCTGCGAAGGGCCGCCGGAAGGCGTTGTGATTCGCCAAAGATCAACGGAGTGGTGGCTTACCCAGCCTCTGGCCTTATAGTGGACGCGCGCCGTCTCCTTCCCTGACGAGCGCAAATCCTCGAGCATATCGAATAAAGGCATGTGACATTCCGCCAGGTTGCATGTCTCGGCAAGCCAGTAATTCATCTGTGTATTAATATTGACCGTATAATTGCATGCCCAAGGCGGCCTGGCCCGGTCGTTCCATATTCCCTGGAGGGTAGCCGGCTGCGTGCCCGGCCTGGAGCTTGCAATGAGCAAATACCGGCCGAACTGGAAAAACAGCACGGCCAGCTGCTCGTCGGCTTCGCCATCCCGCAAAGCTTGTATCCGTTCATCCGTCGGGAGCTCCTGCAGCCCCGGCGCGTTAAGCTCCAGCTCTACTCTGCCGAACAGCTCCCGATAATCCGCCAGATGCCGTTGAAGCAGCTCGTCGTACGAGTATTCGGCTGCCCGCGCAAGCCATTCCCGGCAGAGGCCGGCGGCATTTTCCCAAAGCCGGTTCCCGTGCGCCTCCACACGCCCGCCTTCCGGTAACGCGCGAAGCTGCACCTCGAACCGGACGCCTTTTTCCTCCTCATAGATGACCGGTTCCGTGCTTTTCGCATGAAATGGATCGACGCGGCTCGGGCTTTGTCCGGACAGTATGATCATATCTGGCGCTCCCTTGCGCGTGCTGTGATTAAGCAGACTGTCCAGCGACGCCTGCAGAGATACTTTGCCCGGCTGATCGGCCGTCATCCGAACGACCATAATCTGATCGACCGCGGATACGAAGGTTTCACGGGAATACCGGACCCCGTTCAGCGTGAATTGTGTCCGGCAGACGGCATCGTTCAAGCTCAGCTCCCGCCGGTAATCGGAAGCTTCGCCGTTCCCGTCGAGCTGAATATACAGATCGCCCATGGATTGGTAGGAAGCCGTCCATGGACCGAGCATATGCTCTTCGATCATTTGCTGGGCTTCCGGGTACTTCCCTTCAAAAATTAGTTTTCGCGCGCCATCCAAGTATTCTGCCGCTTCATGGTTGTTCGGGTCGTAGGGGGTGTCCGGACCAAAGCGTATCCTCGTTCAGCAGGATACGCTCACGTCCCGTTCCGCCGAATACCATTCCCCCCAGTCTCCCGTTTCCAACAGCCAGCGCTTCCACCCATTCGGAGGCCGGCTTGCGGTACCACATGGTTAAATCGTTATCGCTCATCGCGCGGACCCGCTCCTTTACGAATTTGTTAGACCTTCAAGAATAAAGACGCCATGCGCAGGGAGTGCCGCTTCCCCGCTTAATCGCATGCCGGTAAGCAGCTCCATAGACGGCTCTTCCCCGATTTGAACGGTTGACGGCTATCGTTGTGATTGAGCAGAAACGTAAACCTCCGCCCGTCCCTCTCCCGTACGCTCGCTTCTACACCCGGCGGTGTCTGGGCAATCGGGACGATATTTAGCTTGTCTGCCAAATGTTTAAAGAACACCGCCAGGAATGCAGCTTCCGGATCGGACGCGATATACCAGGCCTCGCCTTTGCCGAACCGGTTGCGGGTAAGCGCGGGCATGCCGCGATAGAAATCGCCGCCGTAAACCGCTTCCATTTCGGCTCCCTCCGTGTGCAGAAGGTCGCATAGCGTCCCGCACGAGTAGGAGCCTTCCAGTCCGTCCAGTTTTCCTTTCATCACCATCGAATTCGGTTGTCCGGGGAAAAGCGCGTCGGTTTCTTCGACCCAAATGCCGAGCAGCTTCCGCAGCTCGCCGGGATATCCGCCCAGCGTGACCAGATCGTTCTCGCTGACGATACCGCTGAAGAACGTCGTCACAAATGTTCCTCCGCCGGCCGTATATGCCTCCAGCTTCGCCGCATAACCCGGTTTCACCATGTAAAGCACAGGAGCGATGACAAGGTCATAATCGCTGAGTTCGGTTTTCAGGCCGATCATATCAACCTGCACGCTGCGGTTATAGAAGGCATCGTAATAGTTCTGAATTTGCTCCAAATAGATGAGCTGCGCGGTGGGCCCGCTCGAATGCTCGATCGCCCACCAGTTGTCCCAATCGAAAACGATCGCGACTTTCGACTTCGTCGTCGCGCCGAGCAGCGTATCGCCCAGTGCTTCAGCTCGCGGCCGAGCTCCGCGCATTCGCGGAACACCCGCGTATGCTCATGCCCGGCATGATCGATGACGGCGCCGTGAAACTTCTCGAACGCCCCGGCGGAGCGACGCATCTGGAAAAACATGACCGATTCGGCTCCACGGGCGAGCGCCTGATAGCTCCACAGCCGCATGACGCCCGGCCGCTTAAGCGGATTAACATCCTTCCAGTTCAGCTGGCTCGGGCTTTGCTCCATAAGCATGTACGGGGCGCCGTCTTTCATCCCGCGCATCAGATCATGCCGCATCGCGATCCGGCTCATCGGCATATCGTTTGTCGGATAGCTGTCCAGCGCGACGATGTCCAGCTCCTTGGACCACTTGAAGTAATCCAGAGGCTTGTAGGTTCCATTGCTTTGGTAGTTCGTCGTGACGACCGCATCTGGAATGACCGCTTTGATCGCATCGCGTTCAAGCGTATAGCAAGCCAAGATGCTGTCCGAATTGAAACGGTCGTAGTCGAGCGATATGCCCTGAAATGCCGTATTGTCATGGCTTGAAGCGCTCAAATGCTCGCTAAGGTAGCTGGGCAGCACGATTTCGTTCCAATCGTAAAACGTATGTCCCCAGAACGACGTATACCAGGCGCGGTTCAGTTCTTCCAGCGTGCCGTACCGCTTCTGCAGCCAAACCCGGAACGCCCGCTCGCAATTGTCGCAATAGCAGCGCCAGCAGTATTCGTTGTTGACATGCCAGAGCAGCAGCGCAGGATGGTCCTTATACCGCTCGGCCAGCTTGCCTGCCATCCGCTGCGAATATTCGCGGAAGGTCGGGCTGTTCGGGCATGAATTATGCCGGCGGCCAAACTTCCGCTTCCTCCCTTGCGTATCGACCGTAAGGACGTCGGGATATTTGCGGGCCATCCAGGCGGGGTGGGCTGCCGTACTTGTTGCCAAACAGGCATGCACACCGTTTGCGTGGAGCATATCCATCACATCGTCCAGCCATTCGAAACGGTACGTTGTCTCGTTCGGCTGGCTGAGCGCCCATGAAAATACATTAACGGTGGCAATATCGATCCCGGCAAGCTTGAACAGCCGCATATCCTCTTCCCATACTTCTCTTGGCCATTGCTCGGGATTGTAATCGCCGCCGTACAAAATTTTCGTCTGCTTCTTAATCATCGTAAGCAAGATCCTTTCCTTAATCAGAATGGTGCCAGGGGATCGGCTCCGGCAGAAGTCGGCTCTCTAATATGGAACCGCATTCGCCTGCCGCGTAAGGTTTGAGGCGGACAGCGAAAACAGTCGGCTCCGGCGCAATCAGATAGGCCGGGAGGGTAGGAGCGTATCCGCAGCTATGATTGCCGATGCCGGATTGCCGCATATCGACGCTGACTTCGTATTCCCCAAGCGGCGATAAATCCGAAAGATGCTTGGCCCGGCTGAGCGCTTGTGCCGAATATTGCTGCACGCCGACTTGGCCGAGCGGTGACCCGATGCCGGAAATGATCAGCCCGGTTCCGTTCGGATCGCTAGTGGCGGCCAGGCGGACGTCTGCTTTGCTTCCGTTCTCCTGCGGCTTGATATACGGAACGAACTGCTCTGCCGCCGTTCCTTCATACAGGCCCAGCTTGCCGCTCTCCTTGCGGTCGGCGTAACATTCATGCGGCCCGCGGCCGAACCAGGAGAACCGTTCGAACCGCTCCGGTACCCGCAAACGCAAGCCGACTCTCGGCAGGGGCGGCAGTCCTTCTTTTGCCGGTATGAGGCTGGTTTCGATCGTGACATCCCCGCTGCCGTAAATCGTATAGAGCTGTGCCGCTTCGAACAAAGGCCGGGTGCCTTTTACCCCAAGGATGCCATTCGCCTTGATCTGCACGGCTTTGCCGCCTGCCGCCGAACGCACCGCGATATCGCGGACGAAAGCTTCAAGCTCGTGATAGCCGGCTTCCCGCCACCGCTTCGCCAAATGGACGTCGTTATCCGCCGGCGCGCGCCAAAGATTGATTTGCGGCCCCGCCGTAAGGAGCGGTTCGCCCCTATACGACCATGCTGCGATACCGCCGTTCAGCTTGTCGAACGAGAGTGTAAAATGCTCGCCGGTTACGCTTATGAAACGCCCGTTCTCTTGCATCTCGAGCGCGTCCATCGTTTGGACGCGAACGACCGGATAAGCGGATGCTGATGCGGATCCGGATTCCGGCAATGGCAAAGGGAAGGGGAGATCCGCCCATGCAACCTCGTGCCCGGCCTGCGCCCACAGCGTCCGCTCGCGCAGCGTGAAGCTGATGTGCAGCCAGTATTCGCCGCCATCTTCCAATCGCTTTATCTTATGCGGAATCATGACGTTCTCTTCGCACCCTGGCGGAATCCGAAGCGGCGGCAGCTCCCCTTCTTCCAACGCCGTCGCGGTACACGTACCAGCGGACCGTCAAATGCTCCATCGTGACCGTATCGTACCGGTTGCCGATGCGAACGGTACCCTGCTCCAGGTTTACCGGATGAACGGTTACCGGTTCGATCGCCTTTTTGAACTCGAGAATGGCAGGCTTAAGACTGCGGTCCGGAAACAGCAGGCCGTCGATGCAAAAGTGGCCGCTGTTCGGCTCATCTCCGAAATCGCCGCCGTAGGCGTACTCGCAGCTTCCGTCCGCCTTGCGGCGTCGAATGGCGAGATCCATCCATTCCCAGATCAATCCGCCGCAAAGCCGGGGGTACTTATACACAGTGTCCCAATATTCCTTCTGATTGCCGAGTGCATTGCCCATTGCATGGCCAAACTCCACCATCAGGTACGGACGCGTCTCTTCTGTCTTCATGCCTTCCGCGATCAGCATGTCCACCGAAGGGTACATGCTGCTTACGATGTCAACGATCTTCGCATCCTTCGCCCGTTCGTAATGAATCGGGCGGGTTGGGTCCGCCTCCCGTGTCCAGGCTGCCATCGCATCATGATTTTCCCCGTAGCCCGATTCGTTCCCGAGCGACCACACGATGACGGAAGGATGGTTTTTATCGCGCTCCACAAGCCGAACCATCCGATCCACGAACGCTTCTTTCCATTCGGGATCCTCGGCCAAACGGCTCTCGTAAGCTGTTTTCTCGTCGGGGTTGTCGATCCATCTGCTGATCTCGCCGAGAAAAACGCAGCCATGCGTCTCCAAGTCCGCCTCGTCGATGACATACAAGCCGTAACGGTCGCACAGGTCGAGCCACCGCTCGTCGTTCGGATAATGGGAGCAGCGAACCGTGTTGATGTTGTGCCGCTTCATCAGCTCGATGTCCTGTACCATGGCGTCCAACGTTGTCACATAGCCGAGATCGGGATCGAATTCATTGCGGTTTACCCCGCGGATGACAATCGGTCTGCCGTTTACTTGCAGCATACCGTCCGCTGCCAGCACATCCCGGAAACCGACCGCATAACGGTGAACCTCCGTTACCGTGCCTGAGGCTTCATCGATCAAGGTCAGCAGCAGCGTATAAAGGTAAGGCTGCTCGGCCGACCAAAGCCCCGGGTCGCGCACGGGAAGCCCGATCCGGAGGACGGTTTCCGAATGCGGTTCCGGCATCGCGGTTTCAATGACCGCAAGCTCGGCCGCCCTTTCCGCTGCGTCATCCAGCAGCTCCGCCAGAAGGCGGCAGCCGGAAGCCGGGTGTCCAGTTCTATTGCGGAGGGTCACGGCTACCTCCAGCTCGCCTTCCCGATACGTCTTATCCAGCCTGGTCCTTATCAGGACGTCGCGCATATGGATGCCGGGCACGGCGAGCAGGCAAACGTCGCGGAAAATGCCGCTCAGCCGCCATTTGTCCTGATCCTCCAAATAGCTGCCGGTCGACCATTGATACACCCTCACCGCCAGCTTGTTCTCGCCTTGCCGCAGATGGGCCGTAATATCAAACTCCATCTTGTTATGGCTTCCCTGTCCGAAGCCGGCCTCCCTGCCGTTGATCCAGACATGAAAAGCGGCGTCCACCCCGTCAAACGACAGGAGCACCGATCTTCCCGCCCAATCGTTTGGGATATCGAACGTATGCAAATAAGAGCCCGTCGGGTTCATCTTCGGGATATGCGGCGGATCGACCGGAAAAGGGTATTTGCTGCTGCTGTATAGAGGCACGCCGCAGCCGTGCAATTGCCAGTTGGAGGGGACCGGGATTACATCCCAATCGCCCGCGTCAAACGAGTCCTCATAGAATCGCTCCGGCGCATCGCCCGGGCTCTTGGCATACCGGAATTTCCAGTTCCCGTTCAGCAAACGGTAATAGGGAGATGCGTTTCTGTCGCCGCTTAGCGCCGTTTGCCGGTCCGAGTACGGAATGGAGGCAGCGCGCGGCCGCTCTGTATGAAGCTGGAGCACCTTCGGATTTTCCCAATCGGGCTTGCTGGTGCTGCTGCCTGGATTTATGACCTTCATCTTCTTCCTCCCTGCCTGACAAGCTCGAAATAATCGCCGCCGCCGACCTGACCGCCCTTTAGCGACAGCTCAAGTCCATTCATGCGCCGCTCCTCAGAGTAACACCTGCAGAGCGGACCGCCCGGCACGATCGCGCTCAGGCAGGACATCGCATAGATGCCGAGCTCTCTTGTCACGTAACCGGACGTATCCCCGCCGGCGATCAATATACGCGTTAAATCGGTTTGGGCTAAAATCGCCTTCGTCAGCCTTCCGAGCTCCGTTCCGATAAAACGGCCCGAGTCCGCGTTCTCCATGCCATGGTGGCGGAACGCCTCCCGGAGCTTGCCGATTGCCGGATCCTGCGGACCGGAGGCTGTATAAAGAATGACGCTTCGTCCCTGCCTGATCAGACGGACGGCGCGCTCAAGCAGTTCTTGCTTCGACCGCAGCGCTTTGTCCGCACCCAGCCAGTCCTGCACCGGCACCTTGATGCCTTCGTACCCCTGCGATAATGCCTTCTGCAGCTGCAGCTCCGTAACCGGCGAGCAGCTGCCGGATACGACCAGCAGCCGGTCTACGCTGCCGGGAGCTTCCCATTGCACGGGCTCCCTGGGAATAAGTCCCTCAGCCCGCCAATGGGCGGTCAAAGCGTATTCGATACCGGAGGAGCCGATGGCGAACAGGCCGCCCCCGCCTCTTAACGCCTCCTCCCATATAAGCCTCCCTGCCGTTTCCAGTCTGGGCTCGTCGAGGACATCGAACAAAATCGCATCATCGGAGCCGTTTGCCCGCTCCTCCAGCCTTTCCCTCACCGCTTCAGGTGCCCCGTCCAGCGCCGTCAAGTCCATCAGCCCGACAGGCAGGTTCGTCTGCAGCGCAAGATGCTGCCGCAGATCCGATTCGCTCATCGGTGTGATCGGATGGCGCGACATGGTCGGGTGCCGGTCCAGCCGGTATGTACCCTCGCCGCCCGCTCCGGCAAAATGATGGCCGAACACCGTATACCGTTTTAGAAGCGGAACACCAGCCAGAAGCGGTATGTACCTCTGCCCCGGAAACAGCCGCCTGCCGAGCTCCAGCACCTTGCCGATGCTCCCGGTCTGTGGTGAAGAATCGAAAGTCGAACATATCTTATAATGAACGACGGCCGCCCCGTACGAATTCAGCCGTTCGAGCTGCGGCCCAAGCTCCCGCTCCATCGCCTCCGGCGTGATCGAGCGGCTTACGCCCGCAATCCCGAAGCACCTCGCCCCCGGAAACCGCTCGGCGAGCAGTTCCGCTGGCGGCGGCGCCAGAAACAGAACGGTCTCGACGCCGCTTGCGGCAAGCGCCTCGAGCGCATCCGTCGAGCCTGTAAAATCATCGCCGTAAAAGCACAGCAACCGGGCGACATTCACTTTATCCACGTTATTCATCGGGCATGGTCCTTACTTTGTAAATTTGTCAATCGCCTGCTTTAATGCAAGATGCGTCATTGCGAATTGCCCGGAAGGAATCCCGCGGACGGCTGCTTCCCAGCCCTGCTTCATGCTTTCCACTCCGGCGGCCGGGCCCTCCGGGTGAGCCAGAATGCCTCCTCCGGCCAGATGCATGACATCGACCGTCCGGGTCCGTTCATAAGTAATCTCAGCCGTGCCGGCCCATTGGCCGGAGGACAAGACGGGCATCGTTCCGTAACCGCCTAACAGCGGCTTCATGCAGTTTTGTACAGATCGGACAACCGATTCATCGCTTTCGTAAAACTTGCTGCTCAGGCCGTTCACATGCAGGTGATCGGCTCCGGCCAGCCGGCACAGCTTCTGGTAAGCGGTAAACGACATGCCGAGCAGGCCGTGTCTTGTCAGCATCCCCCATTGATTGCGATGGCCGTGGATCGGCACTTCGCTGAAGCCGTTCAAATACGCCAGCCCCGCGAGCCCGATGCTGTTGATACTGACCATAACGCAGCTGCCGCCCGCCTGCACAACCGTGTCGTGATTGCGGCGCAGGTCGCCGATGTCCCCGGTAATGTTGAACGCGTACATGACCCTTTTGCCCGTACGGTCTGACGCCCGATTTATCGCCTTCATGACCGTCTCCACCTTCTCCCGGAGCGGAAAATATGGCGGATCGGCGTTCAGCTCGTCATCCTTGATGAAATCAAGCCCCGACAGGGCAAGCTCGTACACGAGCGCCCCCAGCTCTTCGGCGCCGAGTCCGACACTCGGCTTCACGATCGTACCGATGATCGGGCGTCCCTCTACGCCGGTCAGCCGGCGCGTCCCTTCGATGCCGAAGCGCGGCCCCGGATAACGCTCCGCGAATTCCTCCGGCAGCTCAAGATCCATAAGCCTCAGGCCCGACAGCTCCCGCAGCTCGAACAGATTGCCGGCAACCGCCGCCATCAGATTCGGGATGGACGGCCCGAAATTATGCAGCGGGAACGAAACGACCACTTCCCCGCGCGTGTATACGCCGTTATGCGATGGCGGAACTTTTGCCCCCGGCAGAGACGGCTGCCGAACTTCGTCAAGCGCCGTAACCCGCTCCAGCCGGGCGCCGTACCGTTCCTTCAGCGACTCGGTTTCTCCCGGCACGGCCGTGAACGTTCCCGTCGACTGCTCTCCGGCGATCGCCTGTGCCGCACGCTCCAAGGCATGCGGCGTTTCGACCAGATAGGTGGCCATTACTCTTTTCGACTCCATGATTCACACCGCTTTCCGTTAAATGGACTTATGCCTGCAGCCGTTCCAGCAGACGCTTCAAGGCCGTAACGCCTAAATAGGGACTGGAAAATACCGGCTTGCCGGTTCGCTCCTTGAGCGCAGCTTCCATTCTTGCCATCGAGCCCTGTGCCAGCACGAATGCGTCAACGGATGCGGCGAGCTTCTCCGCCGTCTCCTGAATTAACCGGTCATGCTCCTCCGGCTTTCCGCCGACGAGCGCATCATACGCGCCTTCAGCCAGACCTTCGACCGCCTCAACCGACTTTCCTGCTGCCTGCGCCTGCAAGCGGATCAGCGCAACCGTCGGATTCAACGTCGTTGGAAGCGTGGCGATGACGCCGATCCGCTCATAGCGGGCGACGGCCTCCTGAGCCATCAGCTCGTCGATTTTGACGATCGGTACAGGGAGAAAGGGCCCGGCCTGATCCGCAACCGCGCCCACGGATGAACAGGTATTCAATATAACGTCCGCGCCGATTTCCGCCGCGTTCCGGTAATAGCTCATGAGGCGGCCCGCCACCTGCGGGGTGACCTGCCCGGCCTTGACTACGTCGTGAATCAGACTGTCGTCCACGATATTGACGAGCCGGCAATCCGGCAGAAGCTCGTTGAACACCTTTTTTAACGGCTCCGCAAGTCCTTGGCCGGTATAAATCGCTGCAACCGTTTTCTTCATCTAATAAGCACTCTCCTTACGTTATAAATTCGTATCGGTCTTTACCAAACGTACTCTTTGTCCGGACGGTGGTATTCGCCTTCGCGCATCGGCGTCTCGTCCTGATTCGGCCGGCCGCTGTAAAGCGGCTTGCGCTTGCCGCGAGGCGAAATGTCGATCACGTCGTCTCCCCGCCAGCTTGTCTCGGACTGCTCGCCCATTGCCGTCTCCGTCGTCGTGCGGAAGCTGAGCGGGAACGTGATCGTAATGTTCTCGCCGGCACGTGCGGGTCCGAGCTGCAGGAAGCAGTGGCCGAGCCATCTGCTCGGCTCCGTTCCGCTCCCCTCAGACGTCTCCTCGCCGAGTGTGCGGGTGAAGCGTACCTTCGTATATCCGGCCCACTCCGGAATCCGCACCTGCAGCTTCGGAATGTCCTGACGGATATCAAGCGAAACTTTGCCCTCATAAGGCAAATAGCTGTTGACATCAAGCCATTGCGATCCTCTGCTGAGCAGGAGGTTAACGCTTATCGTTCCGTTGTCTTCGGTAACGGTATTGCTCCAGCCCATGAACAAGCCGCGCGTGCCTGATCCCAGACAGCAAATCTGCAGGTCGCTCGTATGACCCCGTCCGTGACTGTGATCGCAAATAAAATCGTTCGGCGCGGAATAGCCGGCGAAGGATCCTCTTGTCCGCTGGGCGACTTTATAATAGGAAAGCCAGCCCGGCACGTCCTTTGATTTGTCGTCCGTCTCTTCGACCCAGCTCAAATCGAGCAGCTGCGATTCGGCGAGGTGGTTGCGCAGAAACCGTTCGACCACACCCCAATATTGCGTATAGCCGCTGCGGGCGAGCGTAATTCCTGTCGCGATCAAATCGACGAGCGAGCAGGTCTCGTGCTCGAAAGCCTGATCGTGCATGTCCCCAGGCGTCCAGCCGAATGACGTGCTCCACGTCAGGGCCCAATCGTAGCATTTCTTCACCCAATTGATCATCGAAGCGTCACGATTGTAGTAGCCCAGCCGCGCGATGGCGTCGAGCGTTCCAAGTCTCGTATGAAAATGCCCGCTGCGGTAGGCAAGCGATGAATTGAAGCTGCCGTCCTCGTTAAAGACGCCGCTGCGGTGAATGATCAAATGCGTAAAAAACTGGCTCAGCTCGTAGGCATCCGCATTTCCCGTCAGCTCGTAATATTTCAGCAGCGGCATGACGAGCCGGCCGCAGAACGCCGCCGGATCGGGAGCGAGCCGCAGCTGAATGGCATTGGCCGACGGCCAGCCCGTTTCTTTGTACTCAGAGGCCGGGTAGTACCAGACGTCCTTCTCTTTCACTGCGATCCGTTTCAATGCCGCCACATGCCGGTCGGCCGCTTCCTTCGCTTTGACGTCGCCCGTCGTCATGAACCAGCTGGTCAGCGCGAGCAGAACCGCCCGCTGATCGATCAAGTTCGCGTTTGCCTCCCAGTCCTTGACCGGATTGCGCTCCCGGTAGCTCATGCCGTCTTCTTTAAAGAAGCTCAGCAGATTCGCCCGGTACCGCTGCTCCACCTCGGTCCCGTAAGCGGAGCCGGACATATGTCTTGCCAAAATCATCGAATCGACCATACGGCCGTGCGAGGAGCCGTAATCCCAGTCCCCATGTGTCATGAAAGCCGGTTTATGATTGAGATCCGCATTAAAAAACGGAATGCCTCCGTGATCCTCGTCCGCCAAGCCAACCATCGCATTCAGCGCATGCACCGCGCGCTCCTCCAGCAGCAGTGTATCCGGAATCTGTCTATTTGCCATTTCCTTCACTCGCTTTCTTAAAGTCCGGTGACAAAAGCCGCCGCGCGTGCGCTTGCGGGCAGCCTAATTGCCTTCACTGCCGCTCCCGCACACACCGGCCTCTGATCAAACGGCTTCTATAATCGTTTAGATATAAAGACGCCCAAGCTGTAAGAGTAATTTTCCGTTTCAAACTCCGTAACGATCATTATTCGATTTCGTTTAAGGCGACAGGCCGGTTCTCCGCCATCGAACGATACGCCGCAAACACCATTTGCAGCGTGACAAGGTTGTCCCTGACACTGTTTTCGGGCTCGCGATTCTCCTGTACGGCGCGCATCAGCTCTCCCATCGGACCCATAAACGCGTGAGGAAACCATCGCCCTTCCAGCTCCGGCTCGAATAAACGCCCGGAATCCAGCACGCGCGAATAAAAGCTGATCGTGTCTTCTTGTCCGTCGGGATAATCGTACAGCGTCCCGTTCGTTCCTCTCACGGCCCCTTCCGTCCCTTCGAAACGGAACGTCGCGCACCAATCCTCCTGCGGCTGCCGGTTATTATGGCTGTCATGAATGAGTCCCCGCGCCTCTCCCGGAAACTTGATATGAATAAGCGTGCGGGTTTCACCCCGGTACGGCTGACCTGGCCATTTCGCGCCGTCCGCATAAATGTATTCAGGCGTCATGCCCATGACATACCGGATCGAATCCATGTAATGAATGCTGTGGTACATCACTTCCAGCGTATCGATCTTCGTCAGCCAATCCCAATTTTCCCATTCCGTACGAACGTTTACTTGGATGCTGGCTTGCAGCGGCTGGCCGATCCAGCCTCGGCTGACGATCGACCGGCTGGCGCCGATTCCGGGCGACCACCACATCTGCTGGTTGGAGGCCGCCCGAACGCCAGCCTCCGCGCACAGCTCCACGATCCGCTTCGCCTCGTCGTAGCTCTCCGCGAGCGGCTTCTGGCACAGGAGATGCTTGCCCGCCGCCGCACATTCGAAGGCGACCCGAAGCTGATGCTTCGCCGGAACCGCGATATCGACGATCTGAACGAGGGGATCAAGGAGCAGCTCCTCGAGCGACCGGTACACGCGGGGAATGCCGTGCTCCGCTGCCGCTTCACGCGCTTTCTCAAGCTCGCTATCATAGATGCCGATTACCGTAAAACCGGCCATCCGGTATGCCGGCAGATGACAGCTCCGGACGATTTCCCCGGCACCGATTATGGCAATCCCCATTCCTTTGTCCTCCGGAAGCTTCGGCGCATAATTCAGGTCCGGCAAAGCTCCTGCCGAATGCAGATTCAACGGAATCCCTCCTCTTCTTCATGCGGTTTGCCGCAAAGTCTATAAATGATAGAAGCGCGCCGCCGTGCCGCCTAAAATCGCTTCCTTATCGGCCTTGGGATACGATTCGAGCGCTTTGTTCGTTTCGCACCATACCTGGGCGTAATCACCCGCCATTATTGCGACCGGCCAGTCGCTGCCGAACATGAGCCGCTCCGCGCCGAAAGTCTTCACGGCAAAGTCGATGTACGGCTTCAGATCCGCCGCCGTCCAATCGTCCCCGGCAGCCGTGTTCAGCCCGGATACTTTGGCGTATACGTCCGGATACTGAGCCGCGCGTTCCAGCTGCTCCGCCCAAGGCTCCCACCCTTTCTTTGCAATGGGCGGCTTCGCGAGATGGTCAATCACAAGCTTCAATCCGGGCACCTGCTCCGCAAGCAGCGGTACGTGCTTCAGATGATCAGGGAAAACCGCAACGACATCGAACGTCATTCCGTATGCGGCGAGTACGCGGAGCCCTTCGATCACCTCGCCTTGAATGACCCAGTCCGGATCCCGCTCGTCATGAATCAAGTGACGGATGCCTTTAAACACGGGATTCTTCGTCCACTGCTTCAGCTTCTCTTCCGCTTCCCGGCGCTTCATAAGCGGAACCCAGCCGACGACGCCGCCGATCCAACCGAACCGCTCCGCCTGCGAGAGCATATACTCGGTATCCTCATACGAATTAGCCGCCTGCACGAGAACCGTCTTGTCGATTCCGGCCGCCAGCAGCTGGGGCTCAAGCTCGCCTGGCTCGAAAGACCGGTAAATCGGCCCGTGCTCCGGACCGAGCCACGGATATTCAACCTGCTGCAAATTCCAAAAATGCTGATGGGCATCCACCTTCAAGAGACATTCTCCTTTCGGCTTGCAAGCCTTGTTAGCTTACGGCAGTCGAAATTCCGCGCGAATCCGCTCGTTATGCTCGCCGATCTTAGGTGAACCGGCGCCCGACTTATAGATTTGACCGTCGATCCGAATCGGGCAGCGTGTCGTTTCAAGCTGCGCCCCATTGTCGCGGACAACCGTCTGCACCATTTCCAGCGCCTGAAACCCTTCATGCGCAAGCAGCCGGCCCCAGTTCAGCACATCCGCGCACCAAATATCGGCGGGCTCTAGCACGTCCAGCCACTGCGCCGTCGTCCTCGACCGCAGATGATCGCTCAGGATCCGCTTGATCTCGTCCCGTTCCGAAAACAGCCGCTTGGCATCCGTATATTCGGTCAGCTGCTGGCATTCCAGCAGCTGACCAAGACGCACGACCGGATTCATGGCAATGGCGATGTAACCGTCCGAAGTGCCGTAAATCCCGTAAGGAGCTCCCAAGTAAGCGTTTGCATTGTTCACGGCGCTTCGCTCCGGAAGCTTTCCGCCATCGTTCAGATGCGTGGTAAGCACTTCAAACTGCACATCCAGTATCGATTCCATCAGGCTGACCTCGACCAGCCCGCCTTCCCCGGTAACGCCGCGACGCACGAGACAGGCCAATATCCCCTGCACTAAATGCGCTCCGGCCATCATGTCCGCAACCGAGAGCCCGAACGGCACCGGGCCTTGACCTTCGTCGCCGCTCAGCCAAGTCAGCCCCGATAACGACTGGACGAGCAAATCCTGTCCCGGCTTGTCCTTCCACGGCCCTTCCTTCCCGTAACCGGTCACCAGACCGTACACGATTCGCGGATTGATTTGTTTGACCGCTTCGTAATGAAGTCCGATCTTCTCCATGACGCCCGGGCGGAAATTTTGAATAAGCACATCCGCCTTCGCAATCAGCTCGCGTACAGCGGCCAGATCCTCCGGATCCTTTAAATTGGCGGAAAAGCTCTGCTTATTCCGATTGATGGAATGAAACAACGTGCTGTCCCCGTCCAGCTCAAGGTTCGAAATATACAGCCGACGGCACAGATCCCCGCCGTCGGGCCGTTCGATTTTGATCACCCGCGCTCCCAAGTCGGCCAGCCTTAACGCGGCTGAAGGTCCGGAGAGGAACTGGCTGAAATCGAGTACGGTTAATCCTGATAAAGGCTTCATGGCTGCTTACCTCCTCTCAGGCGAAGCGATTCGGCGTAAAGCGCGTCAAGCCGGTCGAGCGTGCGGTCTATGCTGCCGCCGTCCCGGAGATAATCCCGGACAACGTCTCCCGCAAGATCCTGAAAATGAAGGTAACCGTCATATCGCGGCCGCATATAAGCGCGGTCCAGCGCAGGCAGCGTAAGCCTGAAATAATTGCCGCTGCGCCGGTTTACTTCATCGCTTACCCATGCGGCGCGGTGTCCCGGCTGACCGCCGCTTTCGACATACAGCGTTTGCTGAATGGCCGGATCGGCGGCGAAAGCGGCAAAACGGACGGCCGCATCCGTATGCCTGCACCCGGCCGAGACGGCAAGCCCCGTCCCTCCAAGCGTGCTTTGCAGCCTGCCCCGGCCGCGCAGCGATACCAAGTCGGCGAAGGTGAGTACGTTTCTCGCATAGCCGGCACGCGAGTAATTCGAGTACCCGTACGCAAACGGGCAGTATAGAAATTCATCCGTGCCCGTCATCGCTTCATAAACGGCAATCGGGTTCCATTCATAAATGCCGGCCGGGCACAAGCTTGCAAGCTCCCGGTACATCTCCAGCGCCTGCGAAGCCGTCGACCTCAGGGCTACCCTCTCCGCAGATACAAAAGGGGCTTCGCCCAAAGTCGCGCACAGCATATAGAAGTTCATCAGACTGTCGATCGGGATTCCCGGCAAGGCGACTCTCCCTCCGCGGGCAAGTGTCAGAAGCTCTTCCCATGTTTCGGGAGGACGCATGCCTTCACGCTCCATCAAATCGGCCCGATAGGACGCGACCGGAGTCGCCGCATCGATCGCAAGCGCCGTCTGAGCGCCGTTAAACCGGTAGCTCTCGTGCGATAAGCCGACGGAATTGGCAGCCTGATCTGCCAAATACGACGACGGCAGCAATGCCCCGAGGTCGATGAGCGCCCGATGCTCCGCCGCGTATCCGGCCCATGGATGGTCAATGACCAGCAGGTCGTAACGCTCGATCAAATTCTGGATCGGAGCGTCGGCAAACTCCTGCAGCGACCGCTTATCCCAATCAATGCTGATGCCGGGATGCAGCTCCGCAAACCGCTGGGAAGCGGCAACCATCGGCACATAGCCCCGGGTATGGTTCCAAGTGATGCCCTTAAGCTGAATCGTCATGGCTTACGCGGCTCCTTTCCTTTTAACCATCAGCAGGTGGTCGCAGACAAGCACCGTTTCGCCCCGCTGATTCGTTACTTCGAGCAATTCACTCACAATGCCGAATTCAGGCCGTTTCAGATGGTCCCGCTTCTCTTTCACAGTCACCTTGACGGTGACCGTGTCCCCAATATAAACCGGACGGATGAAACGCAGCTTGTCATACCCGTAGGAGAACGCTTCCGGATTGATTTCTCCGGCCGTCATGCCGACGCCGACGCTGAAAATAAGCGTGCCGTGCGCAATCCGCTGCTGGAAATCCTGCGTCTTGCACCATTCCGCATCCATGTGATGAGGATAGAAGTCTCCGGTTTGCCCGGCGTGCAGGACGATATCCGTCTCCGTGATCGTCCTACCCATCGACTGCCTTGCCGCGCCCAGCTCATATTCTTCAAAAAATACAGAACGGATCAAGCTCTTCCCGCCTTTCGCTTTTGCTAATGATCTTTTGTTGGTATAATAAAGACATCTACCTTGGTGTTCTGGTACTACCAGAGTACCTTATTTCCAGATTACCACCAATAGTGGTTGAACTCAATATGAAAATGTACAATTGGAGGCTTCATGGACATGGTCCAAATTAAAAGCGTAAAGCGCATCACCGTCACCGAGCAAATCATGGAACAAATCGTACAGCTCATTCGCTCCGGCGAGCTGAAGCCTGGCCAGCAGCTGCCGAACGAGCGGGATTTAGCCGAGCAGTTCGGCGTCACCCGCGGCCGCGTGCGCGAAGCGCTGCGGGCGTTGTCGCTGGTCGGTCTCATCACGATCAAATCCGGTGAGGGCAGCTTTGTGAACCGCAGGCAGGAGCCGATCCCGCCGGAGACGATCGTCTGGATGTTCCATCACGAGCTCGATAATCTCGATGAGGTGTATGCCGCCCGCAGACTCATCGAATCGGAGGTTTACTTGACCGCCGCCGCCCATAACGAGCCGCAGGAGCTGCAGCCTTTGCATGATATTCTAAGCGCGCTCCCGGCCGTACTGAATCCGGAGGAGCCGGAGCTTTTCCTGGATCAGCTCGACCGGTTCGACCTTCACGTCGGCGGCATTTGCGGCAACCGGATCTATGCCAAGCTCATGCAGACGATCGTCTATTTGCGCAGGGAAACAAGCATCAAGCTGCTCCGCGTGCCCGGCGCCATGGAGAACAGCATCCAGAACCGAACCGTTGTGCTGGAAGCGCTGGAGGAGAGCAGTGTCCCGAAGATGAAGCTTGCGGTCGACGCCTTTTTTGATCAGTCCAAGCAGTTCTATCAGCATATCGGGGAGTCCGTATAAGCATGCAATTAGGTCGATTCCCGCACACTGACCCGGGAATCGGCCGCCTTGCTGTGTGATTGATAATGATTATTTCATCGCATCAAGATTGGCCTGCCAGATCTTCGATTTCTCCGCCAGCACCTTATCGTAACCGGCTTTCGTCACGTCGTCCTTCAGTTTGTTGAACACCGCTTCGAACTCTCCGTCCGAACCCGCGAATACCAGTTTCGCGTCGGCATCGTACCAAGTCTGCTTGATTTGCTGCTCGATAATGCCTGCGTCCGACTTTGGATCCAGCGTCATATTATTGAATTGATCTGCATTCAGCTTTGCATATCCGCCGAAAAACTCGCTGGCCGCGTTGCCCCAGTTGACCGTTTTCGGATCCTGCAGATTTTTGTAATGACCGATTGTATAGAACAGCCAGGAGCCTTCCGGATTGAATAATCCGATCTTCAGGTTCGCTTTCTCCTGCGGCGTAATCGTCTTGGCCTTCTCGTTGTCAATCGGCGCTCCGTGCTCATCCACCTTGTTGTACAGCAGTCCCGGGGGACCGAACGCGTTGATCCGCTGTCCTTCCTCGCTCGCCCACCAATCGTAGAACGCGAAAATCTGTTCCGGATCTTTCGCTTTCTTCGTAATGACGTTTACGTTCCAGCCGAGCGTGCCGTAGGTATGCGGATTAACCGTTTTCGGATCGGCTTCTTTGTCGTAGAGAAACGGAATATAATCGTAGCCGTCATTTGGATCCTTCGCCTGCAAAATGTTGTTCGCATTGTTCCCAAAGCCCGTAATGTTGGACAGACCCGTTACCGCAGCCCGCCCCGTGTTCAGCTTCTCCTGAACCTGCTCCAGCTTCTGTGTAAACATATCCTGGGTGACAAGATCTTCGCGGTACAGCTTGTATAACCATTGAAAAGCCTCTTTGTAAGCGGGGTCGTTAAAAATCGGTTCCAGCGTATGGGTGTCCATATTCGGCAGCGACGGAACGTCTCCGATGTTCCATATCGTACGGTTGCCGCCGTAGCCGGCATAAATCAGCTTAAAGAGCATATTGACGCCGCTTAGCGTCATGCCGGTTTCGAGCGGGATGATATCCGGATGCTTGGCTTTTACCTGCTTCAAATAGGTATACAGATCGTCAAAGGTTTTGAGTTCGGGCTTGCCTAATTCAGCGTATATTTTGCGGTTGACAGTCCAGCCGGTATTCGAATATTTGTACGGGTTTTGCGAGCTGTCGAACCAGTTGGGGATGACATAGATATGGCCGTCGCCGGCCTTCAGCATATTGTAGGTTTGCGGATCGATCAGCTTTTGCAGTACGGGGTACTTTTTGTAATAATCATCAAGCGGCACCAGCATGCCGTTTTTCTGCATGGTCGCATACTCCGTCGATCCCCGGTCCAGCATCATAACGTCCGTCAGGTCGTCCGCCGCGACCATCGCCCCGAACTTCTGCTTCGCATTGCCGTTCGAGCCGATTTCGACGATGTTCAGCTTTTTGTTTTCCTTCAGCCATTTCGTTGTCGCATCGTTGCCGTAGCCGATCGGAGAGGCAAAATCATAGTTGGAATAAAAGCTGAACTCAAGCGGCTGTTCGCCGAATTTCGCTGCTTCCGCTCCGCCCTTGTCATTTACCGGCGCCGTAGAATTAGACGGTGTCTCAGCCGTCCCTCCCTTTCCGCTGCATGCCGTAAGTGCGGTGCCGAATAGCAGAACGCCAGCCAGCAGCATGGACCATTTTGTTCGTGTGCTCATACGATAACCCCTCCATAATCGTTGTTTGTATCATTTAAGGGCAATGCCCGTAAATGCCGTCATCGTTACTCCTTCAGCGATCCGACCATAACGCCTTTGACGAAAAACTTCTGCACGAACGGATACACCAGCATGATCGGAAAACTGACGACCATAAGTGCGGTCATCTGCAGTGATTTCGGCGTAATCGTTCGTGTGACCATATCGCCGACTCCTCCCGAAACGCCGCTGAGCTGGCTGATCATTTCCTGCGCGGAATTGGAATTGATCATGTTCATTAGATAGTTTTGAACGGGCAGGAGCGATTCATCATTGATATAAATCCCGGACGCAAACCATTCATTCCAGAACAGCACCGCTTGGAACAGGGATAAGGTTGCAATGACCGGCCCCGACAAAGGAAGGACGATGCGGAAACTGCAGCCGTCGATTTTGGCCGATTCCTCCAAGCCTTCCGGGAGCCCCTGGAAAAAGGTGCGGAAGACGATCATGTTCCATACGCTGATGATCCAGGGAACGAACAGCACCCAGAAATTGTTGAACAGCCCAAGCTCCCGAAGCCATAAATACGTCGGAATCAATCCGCCCTGAAAGTACATCGTGAAGATCGCCGCAAGCATATAATACTTGCGTCCCATCGTACCCTTTCTCGACAGGCCGTAAGCCAGAAGCGCGGTGAAGAAGATCGATGCCGCCGTCCCGCAGACCGTTCTCAAGACGGTCATAAACAGCGCCCTAAAAAAGCGCGGATCGCTTAACACGACCTGGTAATTATCCAGCGTAAACGCTCTGGGCCAAACCGTGACGCCCCCCAGGGACGTGTCCGCTCCCGAATTGAGCGAGATGACCAAGGCGTTCCAGAACGGATAGAGCGACACCAGCGACAGAACGAGGAGCGCGGTATAAATGACGGTGTCGATTATTTTATCTTCGAAACGATGCTGCAATCGTACTCCTCCTTTCCCTTGGCGGCATCCTTACCATAGTGAGGATCCCCCGACTCTTCTCGCAAGCGTGTTGGCGCCCCACAGCAGCAGCACATTAACGACCGATTTAAACAATCCCGCCGCCGTAGCGAACGAATACCGCTGCTGGTTGACGCCGACATTGTAGACGTAAGTGTCAAGCACTTCGGAGACTTCGCGCAAAATCGTGTTTTTGCCGCCGTTCGTAATTGCTAAAATGTCCTCGAACCCGGCGCTCAGCAGGTTGCCGATATGGAGGATGAAAAAAATAATAATGACGGGAGCGATCGTCGGCACGGTCACTGCTGCGATCTGCTTCAGCCTCCCGGCCCCGTCGATGGCGGCCGCTTCGTACAAATGGGGATTCACGCCGACAATGGCTGCCAAATAGACGATCGAGCTGAACCCGATTTCCTTCCACACCCCGGCCGAGATGAGGATGGAGTAGAAATATTCCGGGATGGACAGCCAGTTCACCGGACGGTCTACGGCGCCGAGCTTAACGAGCAGCAAGTTCAAGCTCCCGCTATCGACGGAAAGAATCGAGAAGACGAGTCCCGATACGATTACCCAGGAGATGAAGTGCGGCAGGTAAGTCAACGTTTGGACGAGCCGCTTAAAGGCGGCTTGTTTCACTTCATTCAGCATCAGAGCCAGAGCGATAGGGGCAGGAAAAATGAAAATCAGCTTGAGCAGAGCGATGACGGCCGTATTTTTCATCACCATCGCAAAATCCGGAGAGTTGAAAAAAAGCCGGAACTGCCTAAGTCCAACCCATGGACTGCCTGATACGCCCTGAAAAATGTCGTACTCCTTGAATGCGATCAGGATCCCGCGCATCGGGATATAGCTGAATAACAGGATAAAGATCATTCCCGGAAGGATCATCGATTGAACCTCCCACTGGGCCGCAAGCCTGCGGAGCGTACTCTTCGGCTTCAACCTTGCTGCGGAGCCTTGCTCGTTCATGCCGTTCACAACCTCTTCTGCAAAATTTCTATCTTTAGCATATAGCTTAGAGAACGCTTTCACGATGGAGCTGTTCAACGAAATACCGTACAAAATCAACGGACATTACACCTTGTACGCTTTTCGGTAGTCTCCCGGCGTTTGTCCGACGAGCTGCTTGAATTGACGGTTGAAGTACAGGATATTTTTATATCCCATCCGATCCGCGATCTCGTAAATTTTCAGCCCGGGCTCGAGCAGAAGCTCACAAGCTTTCCTCATGCGGGCGCGGATGACATAATCGCTGAAATGCCCGCCCGTCTCTTCCTTGAACAGCTGGCCGAGATAATTGGGCGAGAAGCCGAATCGTTCGGCGACCTGCTTGAGCGTAATTTTGGATTCCAGCCGGATGTCTACGAACGCCAGAATCGAATCGATGATTTTCCGGTTCTGTTTTTGCTGCTTCCTGTAAAGCAGCTCGGAAAGCTCGAAGAACCTTTTTCTGAGCCACGCATTCATATCATGGAGCGTTTCAAACCGGTAAAGCTCGCCGAGGCTCCCGTATTCCCAATCGAGCAGTCCGTACAAATTCTCGTTCCATTGCTCCCCGTGCATATGCAGCCGCGAGATAAAATGGACGATCAGATTGACGATCGCGGCTTTATCTTCATACCAGTCCAGCTGCCGAAAGAGCGACTCGAGCCTCTCGTCTACGGCAACCAGCAGATATTGGAGCATGTCGTGGAACATCGCTTCCGCTGCAGCGTTAATATCCGTTTCCTGACGATTCTGCGGCTTCTTCGGGGCGGAATGAAGAATGAGCCTGTTTTTACCGAGATAGAGTTTCTCCTTGAGCGCCGACTTCGCCGATTTATACGATTCTCTCAGCCCGTCCGCCCGCTGCGCCGTACTGCCGACGGCAATCGTAACCGTAAAGGGGGCAAACTGCTCCCGGACGCGATGCAGCCACTCCTCGGCAAGCTCCGCCGTACGGTTTTCTTCGCAGGAGGCAATCACAACGATCCGCCTCCGATTGTCGTGCATGCAGTAAAGAGCCTCTTTCTCATCACACCACTTCTGAACAGTCAGGAACATCTCTGAGAACGCCTCGGATTTCGCTTCTTCGCTTAGATGGTTCAGCCGCCATTCCAAGTCGTCAATTTCCAGCAGCAAGGCAGTGAGCCCGCATTCGCCTGCTAGCAGTTGGAGCGGCTGCGCCGCATAGGGCGCAAGCTCCGGGGAAGCCGAGCCTTCGAGCCAGCTTAATACGAGCTCCTTCTCGATATATGGCAGCGCCTCCCGGAGCTGCGTGCCTGATTCTTCCATGCTCCGCTCTGCATCCAATTTGGCGGTCAATTGGGACAACGTATCGTAAAGCTCCCGGTCATCCACCGGTTTGAGCATGTATGCGCTGGCGTTCACCTTGATGGCTTGCTTGGCATAAAGCTGGCTTCCTCCAGCTCCTTGGGCAAGCTCCGGAAAAAATTCAGCATGAGCAAAATTTTGAACACCTGAACCCCCGTAGGCAGCACAAGCTACCAAATGGAATCCAGCAGATGGATTTGTTTGATTACGAGATAACTCGGTATGATGCCCCCGCTGAACAGCATCGTAAATACGAAGAGCCAGGCATAGACCGTACGCTGCGGGAACAGGTGGCTTTCCTTCGATAAAGGGTACGCGACCAGGACGGTGATGGCTGTGCTCAAGACAACACCGATCAGGACCCGTATAACGCTGTTCCAGAAGGACACGATGAATTGACCGCTCTGCAGCACGAAACCGTACGATTTAAGCGTAAAGTCCACCGGCCACACCGACACTTGTCCAGCGCCCGCCGCCGCGCTCGAGCTGAAGGATACCGTAAGCACGTTGATTACAGGGAGCAAGCACAGCAATGTAAGTACGATCAGAATCACGTTGTTGCCTATCAGGAAGATCTTGTATCTGCGGGAAATGAGATGCATGGTGACGATTGTCCCCCTTTTCCTAAAATATCCGGTATTTCGCGAACCGGAATGCGAGCCAGTAGCCGAGTCCGATTAACCCGAGCGAAACGACCGACTTGATGAGACCGATCGCCGCCGCGACCGAATATTGCGTCTGTTCGATCCCAATCCGGTAAACGAGAGTATCGAGAACGTCCCCGGTCTGGTACACCATCGGATTGTACAGGTTAAACACCTGATCGAAGCCGCCGTTCAATATATTGCCGAGGCTGAGCGTCCCCATCAGTACGACAATCGGGCGAATCCCAGGCAGCGTAACGTTCCACGTCTGCCGCCATCTGCAGGCTCCGTCTATTACGGCCGCCTCGTATAACCCCTGATCGATAGAGGTCAGCGCAGCAAGATAGACGATGGTATTAAAGCCGAATTCCTTCCATTGATCCGTCACAACCAGAACATACCGGAACCAATCATTGCTAGAGAGGAAGGGAATCGAATCTCCTCCGAATGACCGGATGATGGCGTTGACAATGCCTTCGCTGGGAGAGAGAACATCAATGACGATCCCTCCGAGAATGACCCAGGAGAAAAAATGCGGCATATATATAACCGTTTGTACGGAACGCTTGAACAAAGTGGAGCGAACCTCGTTCAGCAGCAGCGCCGCTGTTAAGGGCACAACGATACCGGCTGTGATCTTCATGACCGAGAGGATAATCGTGTTTTTGACGGCAGGCATGAAGTCCGGCAGCGCCCGCATATATTCGAAGTTGTCACCATTCCAGTTGAATTTGGAAAAACCGACGATCGGGTTGAAATCTTGAAAAGCGATACCAAGTCCTGCCATCGGCAAATAACTGAACACGGCAATCAAGATAAGCCCGGGAACTAGCATCAGATGCAGTTGACTGTTCTTACGGAACTTTTTCGTGCTGCTTCGCATAATACCCGCCTCCTGTGAGTCCAGTATAGGCTGGTGATGATTACTGCAGATAGTGGGGCATTTTTACTTCGGGTATCTTTTGATTACTTTCTTCATACGGCATAGCATAGAGAGCTACCCCCTTCTTCAGATTAACAGCAGCATGCACAAAGGGGCTGTCCCAAAAGTCATCGAAGATGACCGAGGGATTGCCCCTTGGTAATTTTAAACCAAAAAGA
>NZ_JBHSOW010000131.1:0-22689 GCF_042656405.1 Paenibacillus solisilvae
ATTAACGCGGTGTCGTATTAAATTATTTGAACATAAACAAGGCTGTCGAGACTTTCTCGACAGCCTGAGTCCAGCTATGCTGGACTGTTTCATTCTTGCTTGAACGTGACGACCGCCGAAGGAATTGAGCGAGCGATTCGGTACATCTGGGAGTCAGCGCAATCGAATCGATTGCGTAGCTATATGAGGCGAGCAGAGGGAGCGACTACGGAAGATGGGGAAGCGATACAAGTAGCGCTCATCGTACAACGAATGATCGCTTCCGACGTGTCGGGAATAATGTTTACACGCAATCCTGTTACGAATGCGGATGAACGAGTAATAGAGGCAACCTGGGGACTTGGCGAAGCGGTTGCTTCTGGATATGTAACGCCGGATTACTTCAGAATGAACCGGAATGGGGAAATTACGGAAGCGACGGCTAGCATGAAGGAGGTTGCGATTCAAGTCGGCCAGTGCGAAGGAACGATTCAACTTAAGCTTGCCGACAATGCCGCGCACTCGCTATGTCTGACCGTTAAGCAATGCAACGAGTTGAACCGTCTGGCTGTAAAGTGCGAGCATACTTTTGGCCCGGATATCGATATTGAATGGACCTTCGCAGACGATGAGCTTTGGCTGCTCCAATGCCGGCACATAACCGGACTCAAGTTCTCGCCAGGCTGATGAATATTTATTTGTATGGTGCCAGTGAAGCCTTTTTCTGGCACTTATTTCTTTAATCATCATCGGTGAGAGCTTTCGACGTCCATGGGATTTTAAAAAGATAACAGGTTGCTTCGGCAACCTGTTATCTTTTTTATTGAAAATGAGTCAATTATCTTCGCGTTATGTTAATTGCTTTGCTCTATGGAATATCATGGAAGTTTTCGCCAATATAGGGCTATAATTAATGCTTTGAATTAACCAGGCGCGCAACATAAAGGACCGGAGGCAGTGGCTCCGGTTCAACGTGTCGATGCCGGATGTCGGAAATCGGAAGTCAAAACCGTCGCATTAATCGCATTTTTTTTAATCTATGGTGGTTTCTTTACGTTTATCGTTAAGCTCCTATGAACTAGGCGTAAGTAGTCCACGCTAGATTCGTGAAATTGACGATCGGTTTCAAGTTGTCGAACGCGATATCTTCGGAATTGTACATCGTTTTTCGCTATTGAACATTGATGGCCGAGGGCGTCTCCGATACATTGATGGAGTGACGGAGCGTCAGGCTCGAGTCCTGCTAGGGTAAATTTTTTATAAGGAAGTGATGACGCAATGGCAGCTCATGAGCAAGTCAAGGCTGTAGATACAACTCCGCTTTGGAAACACGTTAAAAAGGAATGGAAGCTGTATTCATTCCTAGTAAATACATTCAGATATATGTACAAAATCGGGAGTTTTAAGAAAATGTATACCTGTATACCTGTAATATGTACAGGTATACAGGTATAGCTTAGTTAGCAATATTCATTACCAATTGCTGACTGTTCAGCTGCATAAAAGAAGTTTTATTAATACTCCATTTCAGGGATCTTTTAATCAAAATTATTTCACAATATAAAGGAGTTTAAGCAAGTACCCAGGCAGACATGGTTACCGGACCATCAATTCCTATATCTGCATCAGTCGAAGCAAATAATTGGATAACGTGATGACCTACCGTCAAATTCTCAAGAATCGTGTGGAATGTCAGTTGCTGCGAGTTTGGTGTAGCAATAAAAACATCGCTGGCACCTTGTGTTACGAAGTCAACATCGACTCTCACAGTGACAAGCGTATCATTATCTGGAGTTTCGAAGCCGACCGAGGACATAATTTCAAGAAATGATACAGGAGCAGCGACGTAAATTCCCATTGTTAATAATAACAACGGTGATGTTGCCGGTGTAAGTGTTACAACTGTTCCATTTGTAATGTTGTTTAATCTAGCCCTATTATAGTTAATCACTGTAGGCATAATTTCACCTCTTCTCTGATCTGAGATTAAATATCATATGCAGAATCTTCTATATTGGTTGTCCCAAAAAACCCAAATTCTATGAAAAGAAATATTAACACACCTCATCTTTAGCGGAATCCAGATTTACCCAACCTAATTGATTCCCGTGAGACAGCTTACGTAAGTCCCCGCCAAATGCGAATATGGCAGCCGTTGCAGGAACAGAAACACCGACGGATCGAGCGAGATCAGAACAGGGGATTTCGGGCAATAGCTTTTCTACTTTTCTCCAGGTAACTCATTTTCTGCAGATGGATAATGAGGTATACTGGGGAAGATAGGAAGTATGCAGACCAAAGGAGGCATTTCAAAGTGGGCACGAATAACAAAATCGGCGGCGGTGGCTTTCATCATGTCGCGCTGAGAGCAAATGATTTTGAAGCGACGGTCAAATTTTATACCGAGGGCTTAGGCTTTGAACTGCGCCAGGCATGGGGCGAAGGCGACAAGCGCATTGTACTGCTGGATACCGGCGACAGCAACTATTTGGAGGTATTCGCAGGCGGCTCCGGTGAACCAAAGCCGGAAGGGTACTACTTCCACGTAGCGTTCCGCACCGATAACGTGGACGCCGCTGTCGAAGTGGCAGTTGCGGCAGGCGCTGTAGTGACGGTAGCGCCAAAGGATGCCGTGCTCGGTAACACGCCGCCGACACCGGTACGTATCGCTTTTGTAAAGGGACTAAACGGAGAGATCATCGAGTTTTTCCAAAGCACAGGGGACCATAAGCTGTAAAAGAATCCCATGAGATAAAAGGGGAACGACAATGGCAGAAACCTTTACTTTATCGATTGGGGATGCAGCACCTGATTTTACCCTGCCGGCTGCGGATGGGAAGATTTACGAGCTGAGCGACTTTCGCGATGCGAAGATGCTGGTCATCTTTTTCGAATGAAATTACACGCGAAACCGCTAAACGCTATATCGAGAAGGGTGTGCAGTTTGTCGGCATCAACGCGAACAGCGTGAATACGAAGCCAGAAGACTCCTTTGATCATATGGTCGCTCACATGGCGGAGCATGAATTCCCATGGGTGTATCTGCGTGATGAATCGCAGGAAGTCGCACTTGCGTATGGCGCGCTGCGGACGCCGCATTTTTACGTTTTCAATGTAGAGCGAAAGCTGGTTTACACCGGCCGTGGCGTCGATCAACCGCGGGATGTCAGGAAGATGACCGTCAACGATCTCGACAACGCGCTCTCAGAACTCACTTCAGGTCAAGAGATTACCGTGAAGGTGACAAATCCCATCGGTTGCAATGTCAAATGGGACGGCAAGGACGCACACTGGATGCCGGCGGAAGCCTGCGATCTGGTGTAATACGGCGTAATGCCCAAGCTTATTCATTATACAGAAAGCTCCAGCTCCATCGTAAGGTGGCGGCAGGGGCTTTTTCTAGGTTATAAATGTTTTTCTCCAAAATGAGGGACAAGAACATTTATCTTTTGCCGTAGAAGTCAGATTAGATTGTCGGGTGACAAGAACATTATCTCATTCCCGACGGATTGCTAGAAATGGAGGTCTTAATGATTAAGCTAACGAGCAGGCTACCTTAAGAGCTTGGCGAATTCTTTAGTTCGTGGCTTTTTATTTTTTTTACAGGAGGTAATAAATGCATGTACGAATATATTTTTGTTGAAACTTCTCTAGGCGGGCTTTGGGCAGAGTCAAAGCATCAGGAAACCATTACAAAATATGCAAATGAAGGATGGCGACTCGTTCAAGTGCTTCCAACAAATTATAATGGGCACGGTAAACCAGCCTTCTCTGAGATTATTTTTGAAAGATTGAAAGCCGAGTAGTTCAACTAACTGGGAACGATAGCTTAATAAAAGACATTTGACGAAGGAGCTGTCACGGCAGCTCCTTCTTTTGCTTCTTCGCAAAATCAGAGATTTTGTACAGATGTACTGCTAGGCATTGAACGGGCAGAATAGTTCTGCATAAAACATTTGAGTCTAAATAATGGTACTTTTATTATAATTGTAATGGGATAATAGTTTGAGGGGGATTGATATCGATTGTCAAAAAAACAGAACAAGGTCATCCTGTATGGGATGGACTCTATTACAATTTTTCATCACAGATTTACTGGGAACCTTCTAAAGCACAGAAGAGGCTATTCCACTAACAGACACGATAGTACAACTAACCGCCTCAGTAATAGGCGGTTTTTCTTTTGCTCAAAAATCAACAATAATATCGATCCACGACCGATCATTTTTTGAAGTATTTTTTCTTTATTTAAAAGGTTTTTATCTTTAAACCAAATGCCACCGGCCTTTTCCGTAATGCGAACCTTCGGGTTCTTTGGCATTCCCGCGTTGAAATTTTCCAGCCCCTCGCTCATGGCTTGTTTGAGTGTAGCGATAAAGGTTCCCGCATCGAGCGGTTGCTTCAGTGCCTTGTAGTTTTCAACGCGCCTTTCTTCAAAGTCAGCAGGCAGGTCTTCATCCGGATTGCGGTACCGATTCGCGCCAACCATCCATATTTCTTTGCACCGCAACTTATCACGGAGGGCTTGAAGGGCGCTAATCTCATAGTTCATCCTATTGACGCGCTCCTGTCCTTTTTCGTCTTTCTCCACCACGATCTCTCTATTTACGGTGCGAATGACGCCTTCAATCGGGATGTCTTCGGAAACCGGGAAGTAATGCATCCCGGAGTCAGAATACTTTCTGATTAGCTCAAGGGCGCGGATCACCGGTCGATGAACTTCGTTGTTGGAGTGAAAATGGAGGATGCCTAAAATTTCTGGCACCATACGGCGGTAGTGGTTACCATAGGAGGACCGAATGACGGTATGGATTTTCTCCCGATAAGCCGGGCCGGTATGTTTGAACTCTTTAATTAAATCCTTCAAGGTCTGCTCGCTTACCACGGGGAAAATTACATCGCGAATAATGCCTTCCGGGTTATCAATGGCTTTCTGCGCCATATTGAACAGAATGCCATATTTGTTGCTGACCCGTCGAAGATCATTCAAGATCTCTTTCTCCACTTTCCGTTCGGCGCGAACACTGATCCGATGAATGATTTGTACCAGTAACTCCACGAGGTTATCTGTAATCTCCTGATTTCGGAGCCAGAAAAAGGCACATAAAAGGGCATAACGGATCGGACCAGGGTGGCGGCGCAGTTCCCGAATGTCCTCGGTAGAGACACGCTGCCGATATTTTTTCAATACCTTATGCGGGGTGTCACGGAACAAATCTTCCGGGAGATCCAAGTTTCGCAGGGTTCGTAGCTTATGAACTTCTTTAATAAAGCTTATTAAACCAGGCCGACCAGGATCGGCCTTCAGTTCATGGAACGTAACTTGGGTGCTATCCTCCCGTGGTATATCTTCACTGATATCGTCGAGCATGGCTATGCTCTCAATCAAGGCA
The DNA here is from genome assembly GCF_042656405.1 of Paenibacillus solisilvae. Lineage (NCBI taxonomy): Bacteria > Bacillati > Bacillota > Bacilli > Caryophanales > Paenibacillaceae > Paenibacillus > Paenibacillus solisilvae. The sequence goes on from NZ_JBHSOW010000131.1 coordinate 5,373, forward strand.
TCCAATTTTGCGGGTGCTAGTGGCCCGGGTCCCGGAAGAAATGGGAACGGGAATGGTACCGGAAACGGAAAAGGGAACGGCGGGAATGGCGGCCGCGGCGGCGGGAATAGACCGCCCGGACCGCCCGGCATCGGCATCATGCCCGGTCCACCCGGACCACCCGGGCCGCCTGGCGTCGGCATCATGCCCGGGCCGCCCGGCGTCGGCATGATCATGCGCGGTCCGCCGCACCCACAATCGCTGCCGGCGGGCGCCTTTTGCTGCGGGACCGTGTAATATTGTTGCTCGTTAGCCAACCATGCCGCGCTCACGCGGCACCACAGAATCATGAAAATTTCAACATCTAGCCTTATACTATTCTTACGGCTGGTGAGGAAGGTCGTTAAGCTATGGTGTCTCGAACCCAACCGTTAGTCTGACTCCAACGATCATGGTGCACCACGGAATGTCGCTCCCTTTTGGGAAGCACGCAGGGTAGATTAATCTGTTTATGGTTGATGCACCAGTCCTCAATTTTCAACTGCCGTAGAAAGGTGAATCACATGGAAGTGCTAATTGAACGAGCCTGCGGATTAGATGTTCACAAGAAATCCATCACTGCTTGCATCGTTACACCAGAAGGAAAGAAGATTAAGACGTTTCGCACGCACACTGTCTTCCTGCTCAAGCTGATCGATTGGATTAAAGATCATCGTTGCACGCATGTTGCCATGGAAAGTACGGGCGTCTTCTGGAAACCCATTGTTAACTTGTTGGAGGCGGAAGATATTCAATTTCTTGTCGTTAATGCCCAGCACATGAAGGCAGTTCCCGGCAGGAAGACGGATGTGAAAGATTCGGAATGGATTTGTGACCTGTTGCGTCATGGGTTACTGAAAGCAAGCTACATTCCCGATCGCAATCAACGTGAACTGCGCGAGTTAGTTCGCTATCGCCACAGCTTGATTCAAGAACGGGCTCGCGAGCATAACCGTGTCCAGAAAGTTCTCGAAGGAGCTAACATCAAACTGGCAGCGGTTGCCTCCGATATTATGGGACTTTCCGCTCGGGATATGATGAGTGCGATGATTAAGGGCGAGGAAGATCCGGAAACACTTGCCGGCTTCGCACGTGGTGTCATGAAAAAAAAGAAAGACGAACTAGAGCTTGCGCTTCAAGGGAACATGAGCGCCCATCAACGAATCATGCTCAAAACGATGCTTACCCATGTGGACTTCCTTAATGAACAAATTATTGAACTGGATATAGAGGTAGCCAAACGGCTCGACCCTTTTCAGCAAGACATTGATCGGCTAGATACGATTCCGGGTATTGCAAGGCTTACCGCTGAGCAAATCTTGGCCGAAGTTGGACCAAACGTTGGTTCCCAATTTCCCAGCGCGGCTCATCTCTGTTCTTGGGTCGGCCTTGTGCCAGGACATAACGAAAGTGCCGGCAAGCGCAAACCCTCGAAAACCCGAAAAGGCAACAAGTACCTCCGATCGTTACTCATTGAAGTTTCACATTCCGTAAGCATCCGACAACTACCTTGGTGCCCAATACAGACGAATTGCAGCACGTAGAGGAAGACACCGAGCGGCCGTTGCCGTAGCTCATTCCATCATGACGATTGTGTTCCATTTGTTAACTCGCGGCGTAGATTACAAAGATTTAGGTGGACAATATTTTGAAAAGCATCAACAAGACGCGATCGTAAAACAAATGGTTCGCAAGCTAGAAAGCCTAGGATTTAGTGTATCTCTCTCCGTTCTGGAAGTCTCCTAAGAAGTCCATACCTTGTGAAATTTTAGGCAGACGCAGCTTTTAAAAAAACGATGTAGCTGCGCCTAGTTTCGTGTTGCCATTTTCCGGGCTGCATCATGCGTTATTTTCAGGGTAGCATAAGTATACTCCATACAGGCACTCAGTCTCCTTCGCGAAACAGAATAGGCAATTATCCTGCTGTATCGTATGCGGTATCCGCCTATCCGGTGTTCGGAAGTCTGAAGGACACTAGTCAACGCCCGTGTCCGCTGCCCCAATTGCGGCTGATGAAGCAGACGCGGAACGATCTGCTTTTTCCCCATTAGAGGCTCGTTGCCTTACGAAAAACAGTGCCGGACGTGCTGCCCTTGGATTCCTATGACGGTAAGGGTATGTATGAGTACTACGTGCACTATAATTATCGATGTCGACGGCGGTCGCACTCATTGGGGCATGTATGCGGAGGAACAAGGGTTTTATAATAAAACATGCCTTGCCTGCGTGTTCCTTCCTTAAGTTTCCTGACTCAGCTTCTACTAAAGGGTCGATTATTTCTTAGCAATGATTATAATAGGGAATACATCGACCGGAGGTGAAGCCTAATGTTCAAAGTGATGATCGCAGATGATGAATCATGGATTCGTAAGGGGTTACGGGCTATGATCGAATGGGAACGCTTAGGCTTAGTCTATGACAGCGAAGCGATCGATGGGTTGGAAGCGATTCGATTGGCGGAAAGCCGTTTGCCGGATATTCTGATTACCGACGTTCGGATGCCAGGAATCGATGGGCTTCAATTAGCCGAGAGGATGCTGAAGCTCTCTCCACGCATAAAGGTGCTTATTGTCAGCGGTTACAGCGAGTTCGAATACGCCAAACGCGCCATCCAGATGGATGCGATCAGTTATATTCTTAAGCCGATTAATCCGACTGAGCTTAACAAGACTCTTGAGAAGGCTATTGATAAGCTAAAGTCCGAGATACATGAGCGGACGATTAATAGCCATCTGCCTGGTATTCTGGTGAAACTGGCGGCGGATTATCTGTGCCGAGGCGGGGGCATTCCTCTGAACGATGCGTTCCGGGAAACACTGCAACTCAGAGGAGTCACGGCTGACTGGGCGACAGCGTTCTTAATTCATTATGACGAAGCGCAATACGACGCCCAGACCTTCTCGGTTCTCTTGGAACAGGCAGCCGCCTCTCTCCAATCTGCCAACCGCTGTCTGATTATATGGGACAGGAGTTCCTTGCGTCTATCCGCCGTCGTGCTTAGTCAGGATGGAACCGAAGCCCAAGCTTACGCGAAAAACATATTGTGGACGCTGAAGAAGCAGAATGTTTCCGGTATATGGGCGACGCTCGGCGAATCCGTACCTATGGCGGAAGTGCAGCAGCTCGGACGCTCTTATCAAGAAGCTATAAGCGTGGCGGAGAGACATGTCTTCAGCCGTACGGAAGATCTGATTCCTTATTCCCGTGAAGAAGATCAGATCGCCTTTAAATACCCCATGTATCTTCAGAAGAAGCTGAACGAGCTGTTGGTGCGCGGCGATACAAGCTCATATGACGCTGTTATCGATGAAATTGAGAACTATTACTTGCATACAGAAGGAGCTTCCCTCAAGCATGCCCGCAGCTTTTTCTTGTCCATCGTATCCGATGCAGTGAAGCTCGTTCTTACGAAACCTTCGTTTAACGAGAACCTCGTGAAGATGGGCTTCGACTTCTGCCTCAGCATCGATACGTTTGACGATCTGGCGCGAATGGCCGATTGGGTACGGGGTTATCTAAAGGAAATCGGTGATTTCATGACCGATGCCAGCCAGAGTGACGTTCACCGCAACGTCCTGCTGGCTGCCGACTATATCCGCGAGCACTTCGCAGAAGAGATCAGCCTTCACTCGGTATCGACGAGATTCCATGTTACGTCAAGTTATTTCAGCAGCATGTTCAAGGAAATCATAGGGGAGAACTTCGTCGATTTTCTCACCCGCACCCGGATGGAGAAAGCGAAGGCTTATTTGACGAACTCGGCCATTAAGGTAGGGCAAATCGGTGAGCTCGTTGGTTATGCGGATAGCCGCTATTTCAGCAAGCTGTTCAAGAAGCATACTGGCCTTATGCCCACCGAATACCGCCAGAGTTCTAATGATCCCTCGGCAGAGAGCAAGGAGCGCACATGAGAACCCCGCTTTTTTTCCGGCGAAGCATTCAGGCCAAAATGATCTTGAGTTTCATGACCGTCAGCTTGATCCCCCTTGCCTTATTAGGATGGCTATCTTATTCATGGTATTCCGACCTGGTGGAGAATCGAACGGCAGTATACAATGCGAAATTAATGCGGACGTTCACCGCCGACATGGATCAATTCCTGCAGCAGATCGAACAATATTCCTATACGGTCTACCAGGATAACTTTCAAACGCTGTGGAAGGAGAGCCAGAAGGCCAATGAGTTTGGCAAAATACGCAATCAATTGGATATGAATTCGCTCTTCCTAAGACAGGAGGAATTTTATAATTTCCGCGGAATCATCCAGTCCGTCACACTGTTAGATGATGAAGGATTCACCTTCTACGAGAACGTAGAGATGGTTAAGAAGTCCCATCCGTTCGATATCGAGCCTTGGTTTCCAGCGATGCAAAGCGGCGGCAGAACCGAGATGCTGCTTGGCCCTTATTTATCCCAGGCCTGGCTGCCGGAGAGTCTTCTGCCGGAAGAGAAGGATGTTGAGAATTGTAAGCTGACCTACATTCGGAAGGTTTCAGATCTTCAGAGGCCGCAAGCCACGTTGGGCTATATCATGATCCATTTCAGCTTAAAAGAGGTTCAGAAATTTCTGGAACCGCTCCTTCTCGATTCTTCGGCGACCATGATGATTGTCGATCGCGAAGGAAACATCGTCTATGATACCGATTCCCGGCAGATCGGCCAGCCGATATCGTCAGCCATTGGCCTTCCGGACGACGATGCTGACGGTTATAAGGTAATACGAGTAGGCAACAAGAGATATTTGGTCACGTCTTCCGCGCTCGAGACCGTCGATTGGGACGTCTATATTCGGAACGACTTGGCGGTTCTGCTGTCCGATAGCCGCAAGATGCGTAACATAACGCTATTATTCGTCCTGGGGAGCTTCGGTCTCGCCATCTTCGTCTCTCAATTCCTATCGCTTGGCTTAGTTTCTCCTATCAAACGGCTTAAGAACGCCATGCTGAAAGTAAGCCAAGGTTATTTAGGCGTACATGCAGGCAAGTTATCCCAAGACGAAATCGGGGAGCTTGGCCGATACTTCAACGAGATGATCAGCAGGATCAAATATTTGATCGAACAAGTGTACAGAGCCGAACTGCACGAGAGGGAAGCGAAACTCAACGCCCTTCAGGCGCAGATCAATCCGCATTTTCTATATAACACCTTAGAAACGATTAACAGCATCGCGGTTGTAGAAGGCATACCCAAGGTCAGCGAGATTGCCAGAGCCTTGTCGGATATGTTCCGTTACAGCACGAAAGCAGGCGGAATTAAAGTAGACGTAGCGGAAGAAATCGGGCATATACGCAACTACCTGGACATTGTGTCTATCCGCTTCGAGGATAAGCTTACCGTCCGTTTAGACATTCCGACGCAATTGCTTTCCTACAAGATGATTAAGCTGGTGTTTCAGCCTATCATTGAGAATGCGGTATTCCATGGCATTGAGGTAAAGCGCGGTAAGGGCGAGCTGGTTATCCAGGCGCGCAAAGAGGGAATGGATCTGCTCTTCTCTATACGCGACGACGGAGCGGGAATGACCGAGGAACAGCTCGTTTTGCTGAGAAATCGGCTTGCGAATCCGTCCACGCCCGAGCAATCGGATACGACTGCAGGCAAAGTCGGCATCAAAAACGTGCATGACCGGATCCGGTTCTATTACGGGGACCAATATGGAATTACGCTTAATAGCGAACTAGGCGTCGGAACAGAGGTTACCATACGGATACCGGCAGTCCCAGAGTAAAAAAATACACACAAGCGCGTAAATCTGTCACATTGTTGGAAAACCGGTCCCCTTCTATAATGAGTTCAGTAGAGCTTCCGAATAGAAGGGGATGATAACCATGAATGAATTCGCTTACAAGAACCCCCGCAGCAAAGGGCTGCTGCACCGGATATGGAAATACAAAACGGCTTATCTATTCCTGGTGCCTGCACTTCTGCTTCTTTCCTCCATCAAGTATTATCCTTTCTTCACCGCCATTGTCGAATCGTTATTCGATTGGAACGGAGTCAATGTCAACAGGTTTATCGGTTTCGGAAATTATGCGGAACTGCTCACGGATGAGAAGATCAGAGTCGCTTTTGCAAACGTATTCAAAATCTCGATCGCAACCGTCCTGATTAATCTGACCATTCCGATGATCGTGGCTCTTTTAGTGTTCCGGGTAAAAAACAACCGCTTGCAAAATTTCCTCAAGGTTGGTTTCATCGTTCCGCTTGTCGTGCCAATGATGGTCTTGGTCTTGCTCTGGCGGTGGATGTATTCCGGGGACTTCGGACTTATCAATCAATTGTTCGATACCGTTGGGCTCGAGAATCTCAAACATTCCTGGCTGGGAGATCCATCGACTGCTTTAGGGGCAATCATATTCGTCGGGTTTCCATGGGTTGCGGGGTTGCCGTTTCTTCTTTATCTGGCAGGCTTGCAGGGAATTTCGGAGGATTTGTTCGAAGTGGCCCAGATTGAAGGAGCCGGCCCAATCCGGCGATTCTTCTCGATTGAGCTGCCGCTCATGGCGAGCCAAATTCGGCTGGTTCTAATGTATTCATTGATTCATGCCTTTCAAGTATTCGAAGCCCCTTATGTCTTAACGAACGGGGGGCCGGGGATTTCAACGATAACGCCGTCCTTGCATATCTACGATCAGGCGTTTAATTACGGCCGATTCGGATACGCTTCAAGCATAGGTGTTCTGATGTTTGTTGTTCTGCTCATACTGACGTTTATCATTCAGAAGCTCATCAAAAATACGGACAAAATCGAATAGAAGGTGAAGCATGAAAAAAGGAAGCATAGGGGTTAACCTGGCCGTCATCGTTATCTTCGCCATATCCATGTATCCGTTCTTCGTCATGCTTGTTTCGGCCTTCAAGCATCAGATGCAAATTTACGAAAATCCATGGTTTTTCTCGGTACCGTTTTACTTTGATAACTTTAGAAGCGCATTTAAGCAAATTGCGAATCCGATCGTTAATTCAATCTTTGTCACGGCTATGGGGGTTGCGGTTACGGTCGTCGCATCGTCGACTGCAGCGTATGCTTTTGCCAGATACTCTTTTCCGTTCAAGAATTTTTTCTATACCTTTATCATCATGCTTATGATGATTCCGGGCTTTGTCATTCTCGTTCCGCAATTCATCAATATTAAGGACATGGGCATGTACAACACGTTAATCGGTCAAGCGATTCCTCCGGCAGCGAGTTATACGGCGATGGGCGTGATGCTCATGCGCACCTTCTTCGAGGGGTTATCCAAAAGCTTGTATGAAGCGGCCGAGATGGAAGGCGCTAAGGATTTCCGGATTTTCACCGGAATCGTTATCCCGCTGTCCAAGCCGATTATCGCTACTGTCGCGATCATGTCGGGCTTACAGATATGGAATAATTTCGTCTGGTCTCTGGTCGTAACGTCAGGGGACAAGGTGATGCCGGTCATTCTCGCCATTACGACGATCTCCGGCGATATAAACCAGGGAGACGGAGTAAAACTGGCGGGTTATATCATTGCTTCCCTTCCGCTCCTGATCCTGTTCTTCATGGCCACTAAGCCATTCGTATCCGGTCTTACGCAAGGCGCGGTGAAGGGTTAGCTGTATAACTGGCTTGGAGTGACGTCCTCTGAGTCAGGTTTATATAGAATCATGAGAAAAAGATAAGCGTTCAAACATAAAACCTTGGGAGGGTCCAATCAACATGAGAAAAAAACTTAAGCTTGGTCTGATCATGTTAAGCCTCATTCTAGCGATGTCCGTCATTTCGGCTTGCAGCGGAAACAATTCGAATAATCATGCATCCGAAGCTCCTTCAGGAAAAGGAGCACAATCAGGCAAATCCGCCAAACTCAGCCTTGCAGTCTGGGGTGCGGAGTATGCGATCGCACAGAAAGTCGAAGAAACCTACAAGAAGATTTTCGCTGATTACAAGGCAAAGACCGGTACCGAAGTAGAGTTTACATTTATCCCCGATAATAATTACCGGACATGGATGGTAACCCAGCAGGCTGCGAATAGCATGCCGGAAGTTGTGCTTACCCGTATGGCATGGGTGTGGGAGGATTTCGCGAAAGATCAAGTGTACGACTTGACTCCTTATATGGAGAAAGAATCGCCGTACAACCCAGGGAAGCCTTGGAAAGACACATTCCTTCCTTCGTTCTATAAAGACAGCATTAATCCAGCCACCAACGTCGTTAATTCGGCTCCAGCTTACACCGCCATGATCCGGATCGTTTATAACAAGGAATTGTTCGAGAAAGCGGGCATCGCGAAAGCTCCTGAAACCTGGCCTGAGTTTATAGAAGCCAATAAAAAGCTAAAGGCTGCAGGTATTATTCCGATGGCCATGTCAGGGCAATCCAATAGTCATATGAGTTGGTTCCTGACATCCATCTTCGGACAGCTTGATGAGCCGCTCCGGAAGAAGATGGATACGGACGGTGACAACATGGTGATCAAGAACGAGCTGGCTCGTGCTACGGATCTTGGCTTGATCGACTACACGAAATCGCCTTTCAAAGACGGGCTGGAGCTGTTCAAGGACTTCTCGCAATATTGGAATTCCGACTTTAACGGTATCGACGAGAAAACCGCGCAGCAGCTATGGTTAACAGGTAAAGCGGCTATGCTTCCGCTTAATTCCGCCGATCTTTCACTCGTGGAAGATATGGAAGGCAGAAACTTCGAATACGGAGGCATGCCAATCCCGGTCATAACGAAGGAACAGTTTCCTGATGCGATGGGCAAGTCCGTCGTGCTTGGCGGTGCCGCGAATGAATCGTGGGCGATCTCAAAATCCACCACGGGAGCAGAGCTTGATGCAGCTGCGGACTTGATCATGTATCTCACTTCGCCGGAAGTCCAAGGGCAACTTGGAGAGGTACTAAGTTATCTGCCAACAATCAACAATGCGATTTTGCCGGAGAAGCTGCAAGGCTTCGAGCTTAAGAACGAGGATATCCGCAGAGCGAATTATACGGGTCCGGCAACGATCAAAGAGTTTTCCGATTTTCTGGTTAAATCCATCCAGCTTTATCTCGGAGGAACGGTTGATGTATCCAAGTTAACCGAAGAGCTGAACAAGGAATGGAACAAAGGTATGGTCAACGCGAAGGCGACGAACGATTGGACCGAAGCGAACAATTACGGAATGAAGAAAGCCGAATAAGCATTAATGGGAGTGGATCGAATGAAACAACCTAACATTCTGCTCATTATGTGCGATCAGCTTCGGGCTGATTCGTTAGGTGCGCTCGGTAACGGCATCGTTCGGACGCCGAACATAGACCTGCTTGCGGAACGCGGACTAACCTACAATAAAGCATATTCTACCTGTCCGGTCTGCGTGCCGGCTCGGTACACGATCCGGACCGGAAGAGAGCCGTATCACACGGGATACTATGATAACGGGGGATTGCATCTGCCTGCTGATCAGCCTTTGAACCATGAGGAACGTTGCGGAGACTATTTGCCCCGTACGATGAGGGCATTGGGCTATCGAACGTTCGGAGTCGGCAAGTTTCACACGGACCCATGGAACGAAGACCTGGGGTATGAGGTTCAGCTGCGCAGCGAGGAGCTGATGAATACCGAAGAGCAGCTGATGGGCGATGATTATGCACGGTTCATCTCCGAGCAGCATCCGGAATACAGCCATATCGAGCAGTTGCATGGAGAACGGACGGAAATGTACTATATGCCGCAGACGAGCCCGCTGCCCGCCGACCTTACGGTGGAAGCGTGGGCGGCGGATCGGGCGGTCGAGCTGATTCAAGCCGATGAAGACGAACGTCCCTACTTCGGCTTCGTATCGTTCATCGGACCGCATCCGCCGCTGGCCCCTCCGGTCCCGTTCAATCGCATGTATAATCCCGATGCCATGCCGAATCCCGTCCGAGGAAAGCCGGAGACGGACTTCATGGACGAGCAGCTTAGCTGGATGAATTATCTCATCTGGGCGGAGGACATCGATGATCCGCGTGCGCGGGCTTTGAAGGCCCGCTATTACGGGGAAATCACGTATATCGATCAGTGCATCGGGAAGATTCTGGATGCCGTGGAAAGCAGGCCGGATTCGGACAATACGATAATCTGCTTCTTCAGCGATCATGGCGATCATATGGGCGACCATCATGCGTGGCAAAAGGAAAGCTTCTTCGAGTCTTCTACCCGCGTACCGTTTATGGTCAGCTGGCCTTCCCGATTGCCCGAGGGGGAAAGAAGGGACGATCTTGTCTGTCTGACGGATTTGTTCGCCATCGCTACCCATGCCGCAGGACAGACGCAAACGCGCGACGGCATCGACGTTCTCGGATGCGTTGATGGAACCGCCTTGCAACGCAAATACTTGTTTGGCTGGTATGGTAAGCCTGGTCTGCCTACGTTCAAAGTCATGGTGCGCGATCAAGATTGGAAATACATCTTTATTGCGAATGGCGGGAGGGAGCAGTTGTTCCATCTGAAGGAAGATCCTGACGAGCTCACGCAATTGGCCGAGGGGTTTCCCGACATCACGGCTAGGCTAAGGGAAGCGGCAACAGAGGAAATGAACAGGCACAAAGGGCTTGCTCCGGCATTGGAATTCCGACAACTTAGGAGTTTCCCTTATAAAGCGAGGCCGCTAACAAGAATCCGGCAATTCAATTTATCCAAGGGAGTCAGCGATTTTACGGTCAACTAAGAAACGGCTCGCACGGTACTGTGAGAGGAGGCTGTCCCATAGTCTTATGGGCAGCCTCTTTGCTATCAACTAACGATTGGCGGAGCTGCTACGGCCTCTGATCACCATGTTTGACTACTCATTAACACAGCTAATGCGATCCTTCAATCGATATTTTTTTTGGAGCGCTCGCTTCCGCCGGCGTTTCTATAGATTGAATACAAGCCATTCCTATGTCATATTAAAAAGAGTACGGCGTATCGCATGTAACTGTAGGGGGTGACGAGCTTGTTTTTTGCTAACCAACGAGTGCTGCCAGCGATCAAGAGCATGAAAGAGCTGGAGAAGCTGCTTTCGCTTCCGTTCGAGTATATCGTCTTGTTGGGAGGTCAAGTCGGACTCATGAAGCCGATGGTCGACTTGGCCAATCAGCATGGCAAGAAAGTGCTGCTTCACGCCGATCTTATCGAAGGTCTCAAGAACGATGAATATGCCGCGGAATTTCTATGTCAGCAAATTCGTCCCGCAGGACTTATATCCACGCGAACGGCCGTTATTCAGAAAACGAAGCAAAACGGTTTAATTTCGATCCAAAGAATCTTTCTGATCGATTCGGGGGCGATGGACAAAAGCATTGAGCTAGCCGGAAAAACGAAGCCTGATTTCATCGAAGTATTACCTGGGATTGTACCGCATTTGATCGCTGAAGTTCGGGAAAGGACCGGAATCCCGGTCATATCAGGGGGATTAATCCGTACGATTGAAGAAGTGGAAGAAGCCTCCATGCGGGCGCGGCTGCCATCACGACATCCCGGCAACAATTGTGGGCTCCAGCCTCCCCTAACGATCGATAAGGCAAAGAGAGAACTGGAGTCCTGCATAGAAAAGGGGAGTTTTTAATGGAATCATATATCTTATCATTGGATCAAGGCACGACAAGCACTCGGGCGATGTTGGTAGACCGGGAAGGGAATATCAGGGATATCGCTCGTGAGGAAGTTCCTCTGCATTATGAGAAGCCCGGATGGGTTGAGGTCGATGCCGAGCGTATTTGGCAGTCGGCGCTTAACGTCATCCGCGGCACGTTGGGCAGCTCCGGAGTCGCTCCCGGCCAAGTGGCGGCCATCGGCATTACCAACCAGCGGGAGACGACGGTTGTATGGGACAAGACTACCGGTCAGCCTATACGGCGGGCAATCGTCTGGCAATCGAGACAGACTACGGACTTGTGCGAAGAACTTAAAGCATCCGGGCATGAACCGCTGTTTACGGGCAAAACCGGGCTTCTGCTCGATCCTTATTTCTCCGGGACGAAGTTAGCCTGGCTGCTTAATGAAACGGAAGGATTGCGTGAAAAGGCTGCTCAGGGGGATCTGCTGTTCGGGACCATCGACAGTTGGCTGCTGTGGAAGCTGACAGGGGGGCGCGTACATGTTACCGATCCTTCCAACGCTTCCCGGACATTGCTCTATAACATTCATGAGGGGAAATGGGATGAGCAGTTATTGCATATTCTGGACATCCCCAGAGCGATGCTGCCGGAAGTCCGCATGACCTCGGAGGTTTATGGAGAGACCGATGCAGCCTTGTTCGGAGCTCACATCCCGATCGCTTCCGTCGTCGGAGACCAGCAAGCAGCCTTGTTCGGGCAAGGTTGTCATAGGCCAGGCAGCGTTAAGAATACGTACGGCACTGGTTGCTTCATGCTCATGCATACGGGGGAGAAGGCTGTAACGTCTGCTCATGGATTATTGACAACAATCGCTTGGCAGATCGACGGAGAGATCGAATACGCTCTTGAAGGCAGCGTCTTCGTAGCAGGATCAGCCATTCAGTGGCTGCGGGACGGGCTCGGTCTCATCGCTTCTGCAGGCGAGACGGAAGAGCTTGCCTTCCAGGTGGATTCTACCGAAGGTGTCTACGTCGTACCCGCTTTCGTAGGACTTGGAACTCCCCATTGGGACAGTGAAGTTCGCGGCTCCGTATTCGGCGTAACAAGAGGCACGACCAAAGCGCATTTGGTACGGGCTACGTTAGAATCGCTGGCCTACCAGACCAAGGATGTCTTAAAGGCAATGGAAGAGGATTCCGGTATGAAGCTTAGTAACTTATGCGTAGACGGCGGAGTTGTTATGAACGATTTCCTGATGCAGTTTCAGAGCGACATGCTGGGTACTGCGGTTGAAAGGCCGGCAGTTCATGAAACAACGGCTCTGGGAGCCGCCTATCTGGCGGGTTTGGCTGTCGGTTATTGGAGTGATCGTGAACAAATTCGCCAATTGAAGAAGGTCGAACGATCATTCGTTCCGCGAATGGATGCGAACCGTCGCATCAAGCTATACAAAGGATGGAGCCGGGCGGTTCAAGCGGCCATAGCATTCAAGAACGAATAGTGGTATAGTTAGGACACAAGTTAATATCGGTTGGAGAATTGGAGAAACCATGACGACTTTCGGCAAGCCCTTGGGCAAGCTGGAAGTAATTGTCATGGTTTTTTTGTATACCGCCGTCAGAAAATTGTATCCAGATGTCGCTGAGCTTTCGGCATCCGAGAAATAAGGAGGAGCTTACATGTCAGAAATTGGGTTGTTGTGCTGCTCGTTCTAATTTTGTTCGCACCCTATGCTTCGGAAATCCCACTTGCCAGTATGGCTCCGATTCTGATGCTTGTGGCTTGGAATATGAGTGAGCGAAAAGAGTTCGTCCATGTCCTGAAAACCAAAACCAGCGACTCCATTGTACTTGCTATCACCTTTATATTAATGGTATTCACAAATCTCACAACAGCTGTTGAGGTTGGCTTACTCTTGGCCGTTCTGCTGTTTGTGAAACGAATGAGCGAATTGTTATCCGTGGCAAAAGTGCTGCCGGACCCTGCCTCGGAAAAGGTTAAGGCACATATGGTAACGGAGGGACATGACTGCCCGCAGCTCAGTATTTACACCGTAGAAGGTCCGTTGTTCTTCGGGGCCGCTAACATGTTTGAAAAGTCCATAATGGATACCATTCACCTTCGACCCAAAATTTTGCTTCTTCGGTTGAGTGGGGTTCCTTTATTAGACACAACCGGCGAAGCAAATTTGTCCAGCTTGGTAAAGCACTTCAATAAACTAGGCGGTATCGTTCTCGTATCAGGTATACAGGCACAACCTGTGTGGGTTTTGAAAAAGACAGGACTGTACGACCTGATAGGGACTGAACATTTTTTTGAACATACAGGTGAGGCAATCGACTATGCCTTGCTCCAATTGGACTATAACAAGTGCTTGGGTTGCAAACATTACGCATTTCGAGAATGCCATGAATTATCCAATCCAGAAGCACAACAGAGCATTATAGCGATGTTGAGTGAATCCCCAAAGTGAGGTGAATAGGTTGAAACTGGGCATTGCAAGAATTCCGGAATGAGTTATTCAAGGTTTTGGCTCACCCGCTCAGCGTTGTCGAACATGAAGGAGGTCCCCATGCCTGGCATAAATGGATGGTTTACCAAAAATGAAGTGATTGCTACCGGAGGAAGTGATCCGGCAGAAAGAACGGAGAAGGCTCCGGGACGCAGAAAATGGAGGAACTTAGTGAATTCTTAGGGCCTTTCGGGCATTCTTCTCTAATCTCTACAGCTCCATGCTGTTTCGTACGATCAGGGCGGCCCCGGTGACAACCGCGTCTTCCTTCAGTTGGCCTTTCGGGAACTGAGGCTCATAGGCTGGATAATTATACGTATTTTTCATGGCGATCTCCGTCGTGGTCTGATAATACATGGGATTGGAATTGATCAGGGCTCCGCCTAATATGACCTGCTCCGGAAGAAAAATATTGATCAGATTGGCAAGTCCAACTCCGAAATAAATGGCGGATTGATGAAACATTTCCCGAACGGAAGGATTGTCGGAAGACAAGGCTTGTACCAGGATATCAAAATTTATCTGTTCAGGTGTGATCCGATATTGCTTCAGCAGCGCGCTATCACCCAATTTCGCTTGATTTCTGGCTTGTTTCTCCAAGGCTTGCACGGAGGCTAAAGCTTCAAGGGCTCCATAATTTCCGGAAGGGTGTAGTCTTGGCCCGTCCGTTTGAATAATCATTTGCCCGATCGATCCTTCCATATCGACTGTTCCATGGACAATCTGACCATAAGACATCATAGCTGAACGCAGGCTCACGCCGGCGTGGATATACAGGGCATGCTGGACATTTTCGTGGCGCATCGACCACTGCTCGATAACCAGGGCCATGTTAGCTCCGTTCTCGAGTGTGCTTCGAATCCCGGTTGCCTGCTCAAACATCCGGCAAATCGGAACTTGCGTCCAGCCCCTGGCCGGAAAATAGAGAGGACTTAGAATAACGTCGTTAGTCCGGTCCAAGGGTCCGACAGCCCCGATGCCCATACCAAGGATTTGACCCTGCCCGATTTGATGATCCCTTAAGATGTCCGACATGAGACGGGCTACGTATTCAACCGTTCGTTCCGGTGTCATAAGCCTCATCCATACGCCAACGAACAAGCGATTTGGGATTCATCTGCATGTCGAATAAGCCGAGTGTCGAGGAGATCCTTGAAATATCCAGTCCGAAAATATAGCCGTAATCAGGTTTGATCTGATAAAGAATGGGCCGCCTTCCGCCGCTCGAAGGACCCCTACCGGTTTCCTGAATTAGCCCTTCCGCAACCATATCATCCAATAGGCGGGTTAACGTACTGCTCGTAAGCTTGCTCGACGTTAATAATTCCGCCTTAGAAACGGTCCCCTGCTCGGCCACTTCGGTGTAAATAAGCTTTTTATGGGAAGGAATAGCTCTCTCGGGTTTGTTCTTCATGGTTAATCCCTACTTACACAAGTTTTGTATTCATAAATTTAATTCTGATTATACCCGAATGGAATGACTTCCGCTATCGTGGCCAAATCCATTCCCTAGACTTTTGACCACAATGGAATTAAATAAAGGATTGAAATCGGAATTTGGTAAAAATAAGTAGAATAACGGTTATTAAACAAACCTTATACTATTCATAAAATGAATTTATAACCCATTTACCAATTAGTTAAATCCAAAATGGATTAAATGTGATAAAATAGAGAAAAGCGATTGAAAGAGGCTAAAGCAATGGCGCAGGCTTGGAAAGAACGACTGGGAATCCTCCTACAGCTGCTTTGGGTTTTTTTTCGGATTGGACCATCGACTTTCGGTGGCGGTTATGCCATGATGCCGGTCATTGAGCGTGAGATTGTGGAGAGGAAGAAGTGGTTCGACAAGGCGGATATGGCCGATATGATATCCCTGGCCGGTTCTGCACCGGGTGGGGTTGGCGTGAATGCGGCGGCTTTCGTAGGCTTTCGGAAGGCCGGCTTCCTGGGGGCGGTTGCGGCGGTTATGGGTGTGACGTTTCCTACTTTTCTGATCGTCATTATACTCAGCCTGTTTTATTTATATTTGAATGATAATCCTAAGATTGAGGCGGCGTTGAAGGGGATACACGGTGCCGTCGTTGCGCTTATCCTCATGGCTGCTTACAGAATGTTCAAAACTTCCGTATTTGATGCTGCAACAGCGTCTGTATCGATAGCTGCACTTATGGTGCTGTTCGCGAACATCAATCCCTTGTATATCATTATTTTTGGACTGCTTGGAGGGATTGTGCTTATCCAGGTGAAGAAATTAATGGGTCTTAAGGCGAATACGGAGAAAATATCCTCGGAAACTCAGAAGCCGGAGTCGGTTTACCTTGAATATTACATCTAAGAAACACGTTTAGAAGGGAGGGATGAAGGTTGATTTGGGGACTGTTCATCACATTTTTGAAAATCGGTCTGGTTTCCTTCGGCGGTGGTTATGCGGTGATTCCCATGATTCAATTCGAGGTCTCGGCTAATGAGTGGATGACGAGCGGAGATTTCCAGGAAGCTGTATCGCTTGCTGGTATGGCGCCTGGTCCGATTGCTACCAACACAGCCACCCTGATCGGCTACAAAGCGGCCGGCATCCTGGGAGCCGCTGCGTCCACTTTTGGAATGGTGCTTCCTTCGCTCACCGTGGTTGTGCTGATGGCGGCTTTTTTCTTCCGGCTGCAGCATAATCAATGGGTAAAATCCTCGTTCTACGGATTACGGCCCGTCATTACGGGATTAATTGCATACGCTGCGATCCATTTCGGATTTCCGGCCGGCGAGACGGGCTTTACCTGGGTGACGGTTTGTACGCTCCTGATCTGCGCCGGAAGTTTTTACCTCCTGCTGAAATACAGACTTCATCCCATTATGGTAATCATTGCGGCCGGGGTGGCCGGTATTATATTGTTTTAATCAAATAAAGTATCGTTTGCTGACTTTAGGCCATCGAAAAAGAAAAGTCCGTATACCTACAACGAATGAGTTAGAATTATACAGAATAGATCAAGAAATAGAGTTAGTTATTGCAAGACGTACGGGTATCTTAAATAAGATTGATACCTTCAACAATAAATCCTAAAAGAGATAGCTTGGGATCCTAAACGGACTCCCTGTGTCTGTAAGAAGCTTCGGGAAGAAACCCCGAAAATGACCAGCGTGGTTGAGTCTTGCTGGGCAATAATCATTAAGCTAACGGACACGATAGCATTCCTGTAGAGCGTTAAATTTCCGCTTTGCAAAAAAACGAGCGCCTCGGTACGATGGAAGT
>NZ_JBHSOW010000132.1:0-1250 GCF_042656405.1 Paenibacillus solisilvae
AGGATACCCTCCCTCGAAGTGGAGGTAAGGTATCCTGTTTATAAGATTTGGACTTTTTCAGTGGCCTCGTATAGACCCCTCCGTATTTTTCTGTTGTATTGTCATATCCCATACCACGAACTTGAAATTCCAATACCGTTCCTTCTTGTTTGTATTGTTCTTTGTGAAATTTACCCACAAACCGGATTTTGTAAAAGTATTTTCCTAAGTACTTTTCCCTATTTCGGTAAATTTTATGTAGCACCATGGCCGTTACCAAAGTAGTCTCTGATTCGAACCGCGACATAATCACCACGAATAATCTAATAAATTAAAAAGACCATGGCTTTAGCATTAGCCATAGTCTTAACCAAAAATCAAATCTTTAGCTACGAACGCTCAGGATTACGGTCATGGTTACTACTTCTCAAACCAGCTAAACCGAGTAAACCTAAAAGTCCTAACCAGCCCCAATCGAAATCATTATCATCATTAACTGCATTAGCCCGATAGTTACCTGCAGCAGTTGATATCGCATTGTAGCTATTTGTATTAATTGAACGGTTGTCATAAGACTGGTTACTTTGTGTAGAGGTCATACTGTTTGTGCCTGCAGCACTTAAGATTCCGGCGCTCATCATTAAGGTGAAGCAGCTTAGCAGCAAAAATGTGAATAGATATTTCAATTTTCTCATGCAGATTAACTCCTCTGCTGATTTTATTGTGATTAAACTTTAACTGTTTCTGGTCTCTTGATTAGTAAAGGAGGAGGAACCAGCCAACCTTTATCCTTTAGCATTCTAAGGGTTTTACCACCAAGTACCGTTTTTGCGGCGGCATATTTTGCAAATAATGCGCCGATATCTTCGCGAATACACATTGCCATTGCTTGAGTGCAAGCAACAAGACCCGTTGCTGTGTCGGCAGATATCGCAGCGGCAATTTCCTGATCGGCTAAACGAGCACCCACAGGAATATCTTCGAGATTGGCTTTTGGTCTGTCAGCCATTATTGGAGCAGGAGCGATACCATTCGCATTAAGTATTTCATCCAGTTCCTTTACTTCTTGTTTAGCTTGATCAATGTAGTCTTCAATCAATTTCCTTAGGTCCTTGTCACCAGTGTGGTTTAAATATGCTTGATAAAAAGAAACTGCTGCTTTAGCTGTAGTAGAAGCTGTCCATACACTGGATACTTCACCGAAGTGACCTTGCCTCAAAAAAGTAGACACAGAGAAAGCCTCGGCGACACCCATTAGTCTATTGCCTAGA
>NZ_JBHSOW010000133.1:0-536 GCF_042656405.1 Paenibacillus solisilvae
TCTCGATGAAGATCAGATACCATGACAGGTATCCCTCATGTTCAGTTTTGAAAGAGCAAGTCTCTTTCGACGATAGATCCGTTTGGTAGCGATGGCGGAGGGGAACCACACGTTCCCATCTCGAACACGACCGTTAAGCCCTCCAGCGCCGATGGTACTTGGACCGCAGGGTCCTGGGAGAGTAGGACGTCGCCAAGCGGGTTTATTTTTCATCCCATGTCATATTGGCCTTTAGCTCAGCTGGTTAGAGCGCACCCCTGATAAGGGTGAGGTCGGTGGTTCGAGTCCACTAAGGCCAACCATTTTTTCTAATTCGGGGCCATAGCTCAGCTGGGAGAGCGCCTGCCTTGCAAGCAGGAGGTCAGCGGTTCGATCCCGCTTGGCTCCACCAAAATGCATTACAACATTAAATGAGTTTTATGATGCTTCAAAGTATCAACTTCTTATCGTTGTTGCATACTAAGTAAGCAAATTGCACCTTGAAAACTGGATATGAAATTTGCGATAGAAACTCTTAGCTGAGTTAAACTTGCAGC
>NZ_JBHSOW010000134.1:0-43422 GCF_042656405.1 Paenibacillus solisilvae
GAAATTCGCCTTTATCTATTTCAGTACACTTCACAAAATCAAAAACAAATGTTTTTCAGTGGCCTCGGATCTATCGGCTGCCTTTTTTCCCTGCTAATTCATTTGTGTTTTTTGTCTCCACCCTTTAATTCGCACCTGATTTATCCTTTAATTAGTGGGGTTTTTCCCAAAACCATGCTCTGGTAAAATCATTCTGTTACCACAAAATGATAACGCTTTCATGAAAAGGGGGACATGCCAAGGTAGCTGTTCGACTTGCCTCGCATTTTGTTTCAGAACCAAATTCAGGAGGAGGTAATGCAGTACTATGTTTTCATCCAGCAAGCTCTTTCGTCTATTTCTGACGGTATCGGTCTTATTAGTCATACTCGTTCCTTCCGCAAGCGCAGCCACGCAGGAGTAGCCCGCGATCGCCGTTCCGAAGAGCAAGATTCAATCGTACGTCGAAGCCATGCAGCCCGGTTGGAATCTCGGCAACACGTTCGACGCGACTGGAGTTGACGAGACGTCCTGGGGAAATCCGCGCGTGACGAAACAGCTCATCAAGCACATCGCCTCGCAAGGATTCAACAGTATTCGTACCCCGATCACATGGGATCAGCGGATGGGCGAGGCACCGGATTATACGATCGATCCAGCGTTCCTGGACCGCATTGAAGAGGTCGTGAACTGGTCTTTGGACGCTGGATTGTACGTCATGATCAACCTGCACCACGACTCCTGGCTGTGGGTTAACCGGATGGGTACCGAGCATGACGTTGTACTTGCCCGATATAACGCAGCATGGACGCAAATCGCCGAGCGGTTCAAAAACTATTCAAAGAAGCTGTCCTTCGAGAGCATCAACGAACCTCGTTTCTCTGACGGCTGGGGTGAAGGCGGCAAAGCTCAATTCGCGATGCTGCATGAATTGAATGCATCCTTCCATGAGATTGTGCGCGGCTCCGGCGGCAACAATTTGGAGCGCCCCCTCGTGCTGCCGACGCTCGAGACGAACGCGAACCAGGATCGGCTCGACGCGCTGGTTGACACGTTTACCGTGCTGGATGACCCGAACCTGATTGCTACCGTTCACTATTACGGGTTTTGGCCGTTCAGCGTCAACATTGCCGGCTTCACACGCTTCAACGAAGAAACGAAAAATGACATCGTTTAAACGTTCGACCGCGTCTATCAATCGCTGGTGGCTAAGGGCATCCCCGTCATTCTAGGTGAATACGGTTTGCTCGGCTTCGACAAAAATACGGGTACGATTGAACAAGGCGAAAAGCTTAAATTTTTCGAGTTCTTGCTTCATTACATTCAAGAGAGAGGCATTACCCATATGCTGTGGGACAACGGACAGCATCTCGACCGCCGCGCGCTGCAATGGAACGATCCGCAGCTGTACGGCATGTTAAAAGCCAGTTGGAAAGGCCGCTCCGCAACCGCGGAAACCGATTTGATTTATTTGGCCAAGGGTGCACAAACGCAGGATGCCGCCATACGGCTGGAATTGAACGGCAATCGGCTGACGGCTCTTCGCAATGATGGCAAGACATTGCGCAAAGGCGCCGACTATTCGATAGAAGGTAATGTCCTGATGCTGAAGGCGGGCTTACTCTCCAAATTGACGGCGTCAGGCGCTTACGGCAAGAACGCGGAGATCATTGCGGATTTCAACAAGGGCGGGGACTGGGCGTTTGACGTAATCGTCTACGATACACCTGTGCTGCAGGACGCAACCGGAACGACAGACGAATTCTCGATCCCGACCGCGTTCAACGGCGACCGGCGTGCTACGATGGAAGCCGTGTACGCTGCCGGAGGCAACGCTGGTCCGCAGAACTGGACTTCGTTCAAGGAATTCGCGTACGCTTTCTCGCCTTCGTACGATACGAACGAGATTAAGCTCACGCAAAACTTCTTTAACGAAGTGAATGACGGTGAAGTCGTGCTGACTTTCCACTTTTGGAGCGGGAAAACCGTCAAATACACGATTACGAAGACCGGAACCGCCATCGTCGGTTCCGCCGCAAAATAATGATAAGGAGCCAGCCGAACGTTTGGCTGGCTTCCTTTTACATTCGCTCGCGAAAATACTGCAGCGCGGACAGAACGAGGCGGTTAAGACCAATACGACACATCCAAACAAAGATCATTTCGAGAATATGGAGATTCTTCTTAGATACCGCATAGGAGACATTCGACAAAACACACTATAGTTCAACGCCGAAAGGTATGCCTATGTCAGCTCTTAGTGCGCTAACAGGTAGTTTGATGCAATGAATATCGTTCATCATTAATAAAACAATGAACTCTAGTGACTGCGGATTATGTTATAATAAGAGCTGATTTAAAAATCTTTATTTACTTTATAGGAGAGTTACATGATGATCATCCAATTCATTCGTTTCAGGTAATGAAAGGTACGGATAACTAAATCCATCCATTTTTTAGAAAGGGTTGGGTTTATTTTCTGTGCCTTTTTTCATTCACCAAATACGAATGAATGGGGTGTTTTTTTGTGTCCAAACAGAGTAAAAAGATGCTAAGTGCTGATGTTATTGCACAAAATCAAGAGATGTTTAGATGCCCGATATGTGATGGTCAGATGCGAATGGTCAATTCACAAAGTTTGATTTGTATCAATCAGCATTGTTTTGATGTATCGAAGCAGGGATATGTAAACTTATTGTCACGAGCCATTAAAACTAAATATGATAAACGAATGTTTGAATCCAGAAGAGCGATTTGCAGAAGTGGCTTTTTTGAGCCTTTGCATGCAATCATAAGCGATAAAATAATCAATCAACTTCGTACTAAAGAACGGTTTAAGGTATTAGATGCAGGGTGTGGAGAAGGCTCTCAATTAACCAACATACAGGAAAAAATAATACAAAACACAACAAATACACCTTTGGCTGTCGGAATCGATATTTCTAAGGAGGGGATCAATAACGCTGCGGCCGAATACTCCAACGCTATTTGGTGTATTGCAGACATTGCGAACTGCCCGTTTGCTAGTCATCAATTCAATTTCATTCTTAACATTTTATCACCGGCTAATTATTCAGAATTTCAAAGAATGATTGCTGCTGATGGTAGGGTCATAAAGGTTGTTCCTGAACGTGATTATCTTAAAGAATTTAGAGATGTTTTTTACGAAGGCTCTCAAAACCAGGTTTATTCAAACGATAATACGCTGGATCATTTTAAAGAAAATTTTGAGATAACCGACGTTGAACGTATTCGATATCAGGTAGCCTTGGATGATACGTTAATCAAACCGTTGCTCCGAATGACACCATTATCATGGGGGACAACGGAGGAACGTTTGCAAAAAGTCAGGCAGATGAATTTGCAACAGATAACGATGGATTTCACGATCTTGTTTGGAAAGAAATAACCGCATTTCTTTGAAAAATGATCCAGCAGTCCCCATCCTGGGGTGTTGGATGGTTAAAATTGAAAAATCTGCATATATATCAATCAAGGCAGCTTGCAATAGGATGATGAGGCCATATCCCGTTCGAACAAGGAGACCAGCAGCTTTCGTTGCGACAGGTCTCTTTCTTGTCGGCTCGGGACACTGCTTGGTGAAGGAGTGGTCAGCATGAAGCATTCATCCAAACAAGAGGTGGTTCTTGACGGAAGTTCCCTGACACTTCAGGATGTGGTGTTCGTGGCGTATCATCGGGTTCCTGTGAGGATTAACGAGGAGAGTAAAGCGAAGCTGTCCAAGAGCCGGGACTATGTTGACCATCTCCTGAATGAACAGCGGATCGTATACGGCTTAACGACCGGGTTCGGCAAATTCAGCGATACGTTCATATCAAGTGAAGATGCGAAGGAGCTTCAGTTAAATCTGATTCGCAGCCACGCATGCGGGGTCGGGAACGCCTTCTCGGAGGAAGTGGCCAGAGCAATCATGCTGCTTCGGATTAACGCCCTCGCGCTTGGTTATTCGGGTATCCGGCCGGTGTTAGTGGGCACCATGATCGAAATGTTAAATCGGCACGTCATTCCCGTCATACCCGAAAAAGGATCCCTTGGAGCAAGCGGCGATCTGGCACCTTTGTCGCATCTTGCCCTAACGCTGATCGGAGAAGGCGAGGTTTATTATCAAGGCGTTCGGATGCCTTCTGAAAAAGCTTTACCGCTGGCTGGCATCGAGCCGATCGTGCTGGAGGCCAAGGAAGGATTGGCGCTCATCAACGGTACACAGGTTATGACAGCAGTGGGGAGTATAGCTTGCTGGAACGCCATCCAGCTTTCTAAATGGGCGGATTGCGCGGCGGCTGTCACATATGAAGTGCTGCTCGGGGTCAGCGATGCATTCGATGCGGAAACACATGAACTGCGGCCGCATGAAGGGCAGCAAATGACTGCCCATAATCTCCGGAAATTAACGAAGGGAAGCCGGTTGTTAACGAGGCAGGGCGAACGAAGGGTTCAGGACGCTTATTCACTTCGATGCGTTCCGCAAGTGCACGGTGCGAGCAGAGACGCCTTGACTTATGTCGCAGCGAAGCTGAAGATCGAAATGAATGCCGCAACCGATAATCCGTTAATCTTTGCCGAGAAGGATCGGGTCATTTCCGGAGGCAACTTTCATGGTCAGCCGATCGCCTTGTCGATGGATTTTCTGTCCATTTGTGTATCGGAGCTGGCCAACATTTCGGAACGTCGGATCGAACGGCTGGTGAACCCGCATCTGAACGAGCAGCTGCCGCCTTTCCTCTCTCCGCAAGCCGGCATCCAATCCGGCTTCATGATTGCACAATATACGGCAGCCTCGCTCGTATCCGAGAATAAAACCTTGTCATTCCCGGCTTCCGTCGATTCGATCCCTTCATCAGCTAACCAGGAGGACCACGTCAGCATGGGCACAATAAGCGCCCGTAAAGCGTATCAAATCGTCGATAACGCTTATTATGTGCTGGCGATCGAGCTGCTGTGTGCGGCTCAGGCGGCCGATTATCGTGACGCATCGCTTCTAGGCGCCGGTACATCGATGATTTACGCCAAGTGCCGCGAGCAGGTTTCTTTTATGGCAAAGGATCGGGTACTGGCGCATGATTTCGAGAAAATCAAAGGAATGCTGATGAAATTGGATGCGCTTGATGAATTGGAACAGTTATTTTCACTTCAATAAATAGGGCTTGCTGAACGAAAGATCCGTTCAGCAAGCCCTAAACAGGCGATTAAGGTTCTGGGAGGTAATAACCATGACATCCGACAGGACGAACTTGATCCGCGCGCCGAGAGGAAGCGTGTTGAACACGCAAGGGTGGATTCAGGAAGCTGCGCTTCGCATGCTGATGAATAATTTGGACCCGGATGTGGCGGAGAACCCCGAGCAATTGATCGTATATGGAGGGATCGGCAAAGCCGCACGAAACAAGGAGTGCTATGAAGCTATTGTATCGGCTCTGAAAATACTGAAGTCAGACGAAACGCTTCTGATCCAATCGGGCAAACCGGTAGCGGTGTTTCGCACGCATCAAGAGGCGCCGCGGGTGCTGCTGGCAAACTCTAACCTCGTTCCGGCATGGGCTCACTGGGAAAAGTTTCATGAGCTGGACCGGAAAGGATTGATTATGTATGGTCAAATGACCGCCGGAAGCTGGATTTATATCGGCAGTCAAGGCATTCTGCAGGGCACTTATGAAACGTTTGCGGCGTGCGCCAGAGCGCACTTCGGCGGCAGCTTGAAAGGAAAGGTAACCGTAACGGCCGGTCTGGGCGGAATGGGCGGCGCTCAACCGCTTGCGGTAACCATGAACGGCGGCATCCTCATCGGCATTGAGGCAGACCGGACCCGCATAGAGAAAAGAATGCAGACGAAGTATTGCGATATGCTGGCCGAAACGATTGACGAAGCGATCGAACTGGCGGAGGATGCCAGGAAGAAAGGACTTGCTCGTTCGATCGGACTGCTCGGTAACGCGGCTGAAGTGCTCCCTAAATTGATTGAGAAGAACTATATTCCCGATATTGTCACGGATCAGACCTCCTCGCACGATCCGCTCAACGGTTATTGGCCTGCCGGCATGACCCTTGAAGAAAGCCGGAGCCTTAGACAGGAAGACCAAGGCCGGTATGTGCAGCTGGCTAAGGAAAGCATTGCCATTCATGTCCGTGCCATGCTCGAGCTAAAAACGAAGGGTGCCGTCGTCTTTGATTACGGCAATAACATCCGCCAAGCGGCCTTCGACCAGGGAGTGGCAGACGCTTTCGATTTCCCGGGTTTTGTCCCGGCGTATATCCGGCCGCAGTTCTGCGAAGGCAGAGGACCGTTCCGCTGGGTGGCTCTGTCTGGGGATCCGGAGGATATTTATAAGACGGACGAAGTCATTCTGAGTGAATTTGCCGATAACAAAGCGCTTTGTCAATGGATCCGGATGGCGCGGGAGAAGGTCGCCTTTCAAGGACTTCCCGCCCGAATTTGCTGGCTTGGATACGGCGAGAGGGCGGTGTTCGGCCGCATCATAAACGGTATGGTCGCCTCGGGCGAATTGTCCGCTCCGATCGTAATCGGACGGGATCATTTGGATGCCGGCTCCGTCGCGTCGCCCAATCGTGAGACGGAGGCTATGAAGGACGGCAGCGATGCGATTGCCGATTGGCCGATATTGAACGCACTCGTCAATACGGCGGCAGGCGCAAGCTGGGTCTCCTTTCATCACGGGGGCGGAGTCGGGATGGGCTATTCGCTACATGCCGGTATGGTCGTTGTGGCGGATGGAACGCCGGAAGCGGCTGAACGTCTTGAGCGTGTGCTTACGACGGATCCCGGCCTCGGCGTTGTCCGTCATGCGGATGCCGGCTATGAGCTTGCCATAGAAACGGCAAGAACGAAAGGCATCGCTATGCCGATGGCTGACCGGTGAAAGGGGACGGGGCAAATGATTTATATCCGCAATGCGTCGCAGCTCATTACGGTCGCTGGAGCAACTGCCGCCCCGAAGCGGGGACGCGAGATGGAGGACCTATGCATCATCCATAACGGGGGCTTAGTCATCGAAGAAGGACGATTCACGTTTGTCGGACAGGACGATGAAGCGCAGCGCTATGTACAGAATAGGGCGAAAAAAAAGAAGGAGGTGATGGTGATCGACGCATCCGGAAAGGTGGTGACACCTGGGCTGGTCGATCCCCATACGCATCTCGTATTTGCGGGTTCACGCGAGCTTGAATTGGAAATGCGGCTGAAAGGCGCATCCTATATCGATATTTTAAAGCAAGGAGGGGGCATTCTGAGCACGGCGGAGCAAACGAGGGCAGCTTCGGCAGAGGAGCTTGCGGAACAGGCAAAGCAACGGCTGGACCGTTTTCTGCTGCATGGCGTGACGACCATCGAAGCCAAGAGCGGCTATGGCTTGACGGTGGAAGATGAAATCAAACAACTGCGCACTGCCCGATTGCTAAGCCGCGTTCACCCGGTCGATATTGTTTCCACTTTCATGGGGGCCCACTGCGTGCCGAAGGAGTATAAGAACGATCCGGAAGCTTACGTACGGCTTGTGACCGACGATATGATTCCTCTTGTAGCCAAAGAAGGCTTGGCGGAATTTTGTGATGTCTTCTGCGAACAGGGCGTTTTCACTGTAGAGCAGTCGGAACGGATTTTGAATGCGGGCATACAAGCGGGTCTGCGGCCGAAAATCCACGCGGATGAACTCGAGCCGTTCGGAGGAGCTGAATTGGCTGCGCGGGTGGGAGCAGTGACGGCCGACCATCTGCTGAAAGCATCCGATACAGGAATCCGGGATTTGGCCAAAGCCGGGGTCATCGCGGTTCTTCTGCCGGGAACGGCTTTCTTTCTTATGGCCGAACCCGCAAAGGCGAGAAAGATGATCGAGGCCGGCGTGCCCGTCGCCTTGTCCACCGACCGCAACCCCGGCTCGTCACCGACCGAATCGCTGCAGCTCATCATGAATTTGGCTTGTCTTACGATGCGCATGACGCCGGCGGAGGTACTGACGGCCGTTACGATCAACGCGGCACACGCTCTGGGACGCGCCGACCGGATAGGCAGCATCGAAACGGGCAAGCAGGCGGATCTGGCCTTGTTCAATGCTCCGAATTATGTTTATTTGCAGTATCACTACGGCATTAACCTGGTGGATACCGTAATCAAAAACGGCATTGTCGCTGTAAGCAAAGGAGTCATCACGTCATGAGAGAGCTTCGGATTCAACCGGAACGGCTCGAAAACCAGCTGCAGAAACTCGGTTCGTTCGGACGCAATGAACAGGGCGGCATTGACCGCACGACGTTTACGCCCTCGGAATTGGCGGCCCGTGAATGGTTAAAGAGTGAGCTTCGACGTGCAGGCCTTCATGTCCGTATAGATCCGGCGGCCAACATCTGGGGAAGACGGGACGGCGGGGATCATTCTCTTCCCGTCATTGCATTCGGCTCCCATATCGATACGGTTCCAAACGGAGGCATGTATGACGGTGCGCTCGGCGTGCTCATTGCCTTAGAAGTTATGCGCACGCTTATCGATAACGATGCTGCAATACGGCATCCGCTTGAATTGGTATCATTCAGCGCTGAAGAACCGAATCCATTCGGATTGTCCACGCTGGGCAGCAGAGCTGCAGCCGGGAAATTGTCGCGCTCCGATCTGGAAGGGGTGACGGATAACGAGGGCCGGCTCCTTACCGAAGCCCTTGCGGCAGCGGGAGGAGACCCGGACAAGTTTGAGAAAGCCCGGCTTGACCCTGCCTGGCTGTCCGCCTTTCTAGAGGTTCACATCGAGCAGGGAAAACGGCTGCTGGAACGAAATATTGCGGTCGGAATCGTAACCTCGATCACCGGCATTTACCGGGAGGTCGTAACGGTTCACGGGGAAGCGAATCATGCGGGAACAACACGAATGGAAGACCGATGTGACGCGCTGATGGCAGCATCTGAACTGATGCTGGCATTTGAAGAGATATGCCGGAACCATCCTTCGGGCGAAGTGGTGGGTACGGTAGGCTGCATTTCGAACTTTCCGAATGCGGCCAATATTATCCCGGCGAAAGTCGTTTTTATACTGGAGGCAAGAGGGAATTCGGAGCTTGAAATCCAGAAAGTAATGGAAGCTTGGAGCTTAAGAGCCGAAGTGATCGGGGTTAAACGTAAGATCCGGATCGAGCGTCGGCTCATGCTGAACCAAGCACCGGTGCCGATGGAGCAGACGGTTATCGGCGTATGCCGGCAGAAAGTCGACGAACTCGGTTACGACTCGCTATTCCTAGGCAGCATGGCAGGGCATGATGCGGCCCACATGTCCGCATTGACCCGCACTGGAATGCTGTTCGTTCCTTCCCTCGAAGGCAAAAGCCACTGCCTTGAGGAGAGAAGCCGAATGGACGATATCGAAAAAGCGGCTAACGTTCTGCTTCATGTTATTTTGGAATTGGATTGCACGCTCGATCAATAGTACATGCCGCATGCTGCGGTTATTTATGAAAGGGAGGAAAAGGGATGCAGCGATTGTTTATGGCGGATTATGTCTATACCGGGGAAGCGTTCCACCCTGACTTTGCCCTGCTGGTTGAAGGCGGGTACGTCCGGGAGATCGGTCCTGCAGCTGCTTTATCCGCTAAATATATGGCGGCGGAGACGATCCAGTGGAAGGGAAAAGCAATCGTGCCGGGCACAGTAAATGCGCATAATCATTCCTTTCAGAGTCTGCTGCGCGGCATCGCCGTTGACCGGCCCTTTCTGGAGTGGCGGGAACAGGCGCTGTACCGCTACACACCGTATCTGGACGAAGATGCGATTTACACAGGAGCGCTACTCGCTTTTGGTGAAATGCTGAGGTACGGGGTGACGACGGTTTGTGACTTTTTCTACGTGCATAACGGTGGTACGGCTCAAGACGAAGCGGTCATTCGCGCGGCAAACGATCTGGGCATTCGGCTTGTCTTCGCCCGGACGATGTACGATTGGATCGGCGCACCGGCTTCATACCGGGAGACGGTGAATCAAGCGGTAGATCGTACCCGAGAACTGGCGAAGAAATATCAAGGGCATGAAATGGTCACGGTTCATCCGGCCCCGCACAGTCCGCATGCGGCGTCGCCGGAAATGATTAAAGCAGGGCACCGTCTTGCGCAGGAGCTGGAGACGCCGTTCCATATTCATGTGGCGGAAGAGATGTTTGAAGTGGAGGAAACGCTGCGGGATTATGGGAAGCGCCCCATCCATTACCTGGATTCCCTAGGCGTGCTGGATGAAAGGATGATCGCCGTACATCTCGTATGGCTGGACAATTCCGAAATCGC
Source organism: Paenibacillus solisilvae (assembly GCF_042656405.1). Lineage (NCBI taxonomy): Bacteria > Bacillati > Bacillota > Bacilli > Caryophanales > Paenibacillaceae > Paenibacillus > Paenibacillus solisilvae. Next base: position 10,269 of record NZ_JBHSOW010000134.1, read on the forward strand.
TTTGTTAAACGGGAGGGGCTGTTCACTTGCGTACTGTCCGTCAAGCAACATGTTCTTGGCTGATGGGGTGACCCGTATTCCCGAATTGATCCAATCCGGCGTGACGGTCGCGCTAGGAACGGACGGCGGGTGCAGCAATAACCGGATTAGCGTATTTGAAGAAATGCGGATGTGTTCACTGCTGCAGAAAGTGGTGCGTCTTGACGGAACATGCATAACGGCCGGACAAGTGTACAAGATGGGAACGAAAAATGGCGGCTCCATGCTGCGGCTGCCTGTCGGCGTTCTCGAAGCGGGGGCCTGCGCGGATTTTCTTGCGCTGGACACCAACGATTTATCTCTGGCTCCACGGTGGGAATTGTTTGCCAACATGGTATATGCCCTCCAGCCGAATGCCATTTCCCATGTCGTTGTGGCAGGAAAGATTGTTGTTAACGATGGTGTTCTGACGACTGTTTCCCAAAACGCCATTATCCGCCGGGTGGATGGGCTTATAGATACATGGTCAAACCTTATTTTCTGATGGTGCAATAAAAAAGCCTTGATGAGCCCATTTGAAGTGCACCCCTTAAAGTAGACATCGGAAAGAACCCTTGGTTATCAAGGTGAATTTCTGGGGGTGCATGAGCGATGCGGCTGGATGGCGACTTGGCGTCCGCGGGGGGCGGCCGGCCGATGCGAGTCAACATCTGGTATTCATTTCAACAATGCGCGCATCATTCGCGAACCGCTTACCATGTCGAAATTGTACGGTGTGTATTTTTCCATTTCAAGGTATCCGTTAACAAAAGCAGAGCGAAATAGAAAAGCAAAGAACCGGCGATTGAAACAATTACGCTCCATAACAGCGGCAGTCCTTGGACGGTAAGATAGTCAAAGGTCCAGCGCCCGCACAGCGCCATCAGCACCATGCAGAAGCCAACCTTTATATAGGGCCCGATACTCCAATAAAAGCCGATCGAGCTTGAAATCGATAAGAAGTTTAGCAGCGTTTGCATGACGATGCCAATACCGATGCCGTACGTGACGCCGACGATGCCGAATTGGCTGCCGAACACGAAAATGGAAGCTGCCTTGAACGATGTGGCCACGACGTAGTTCCATAGAGTAGCACTTGCGCGGCCGAGTCCGAGCAGGATCGCATGCAGCGGCGCGTCGAAATAATGCAGGAAAAATATGGGCGCCAATATTTTCAGCAGCAAGCCCGCTTCCGGTGAGTCGTAGACGAGCGTCGTGAGTGGAGTTGCCCACTCAAACAGGATAACCGTCGCCGGCGCGCCGATCAGAAGTCCGAGGCTCAGCGCCTGATTCATCCGTTCATGCATAAGGAGACCATTCTTGTTCGCCGCTGCCTCGCCGATAGCCGGTACGAGCGCGGTGGACAAGGACTGCGTAATAAAGCTCGGCATGAAAAGCAGCGGAAACGCATAGCCTGCCAACAAGCCGAACTGCTTCGTGGCTAATGCGGTACCGATACCGGCCAGTGCCAGGCTGGTTGAAATGAGCAATGGCTGGAATGCACCGTATACGGATTGAATAACGCCTTGTCCGGTCGTCGGCAGGCCGATCTGCAGCAGCTCGGACAGTGTGCTTCTTCCTTGCTTCAGGTGGCTTGCCCATGTCTCGCCCGGAACCTTAGCTTCACCGTATAGCTTGTAACTAGCTACCAGGAATAAGAGGCTGATCGCTTCACTGACGACAGAGGCGGCCATCGCGCCCGCAGCCGCATACGCGACGCCGTAAGGCAGCAGCAGGTGCACCATCGCCAGTACGCAGGCAATCTGCACCGTATGCTCGAGCACATCGGAAGCGGCGATGGTCTTCATCTGCTGCATACCGCGAAAGTACCCTTTCAGCACCGCGGAGACGGCGACAATCGGCGCGATCGGTGTGATCGCGAGCATCGCGTAATAGGCGCGTTGGTCACTCAGCAGGAAGGATGCGATCCACTCGGAGCCAAGCAGCGAGACGGTCGTAAGCGTAACGCTCAAGATGCCGGTGACGGTGAGCGATATGTGCAGGATGCGCCTCACTTTCTCCCGCTCGCCCCGAGCGCTTGCCTCCGCAACCAGCTTTGAGATCGCCACCGGCAAGCCGAGCTCCGTAATCGTAATGACGAGCGGCACGAGCGGATGCGCCATCATCAAGAGGCCGATTCCTTCCGCACCAAGTACGCGAGCGACAAACATGCCGCTGATAAAGCCGAGAATACGATTGATGAAAGCAGCGACAGATAAGGCCACCGTACCTCTCATGAACGATTGCTGCGGTTGTGCCATGAATTTGTTCCTCCTGATTATCGAATACTTAAATGTATTCATCATTCGGAAAAGCATGCGAACGAGCTGTTGCACGGGTCATCTTTGGAGCTATAATACCGGGGTCTCTTTCGCATGCGGGTTAGGCTTATCTCAAAGCGTATACACTCTGGCAGGGCTGGCTTTTGAGCAGTGAACCTATTCCGTTTCATTTAGTCTGCCGATTCAATACCGCGATATCGCGGTATTTTTTTTTGTTTTCATATATAGAAAAAGAGTTGCGCGACCCTGGTCTTCCCTTATATGATTTGATTTACAATATCATTAATCGATATTTGTATTCATTAATTCATTCTGCTGTTCGACAAACTCAAGCCGAAAGAGGTGCTGCCAATTGGCCCTATCACTCCAATTTCTTTTGCGTTCCTTGCTTTGCAACTCCGTTATCCGCACGACTCTATTTTCTTATTTGAGTCTCAATCTATTATTATTGTTTCTTCTGGGCTATTTAACCATTCGGGATTCGACGGCAGGGATTACGAAGGAGGTAACGGACTCCGGCTACAAGGTAATGGAACAGGCGGCGCTCGGGTTCGGATTCAACCTGGAGGAGGCGAAGCGTCCGCTCGTGCAGCTGGCCGGAAATTATTCCGTCATCTCCCTTATGAATCCGACGCTTGAGATCGGATATGCCCAGCGCATCCAGCACGAACGTAATATTTCGGACCTCGCTTACGGTGTCTCCAACTTTCAGTCGTTGATCAGCGACATTCTCATCTTAGGGAAGAACGGCTACATTAACAATTTGGACGGCCGCAAATCGCTCAAATGGGATTATCGGTTCTCGGAGCAGCCTTGGTTCAAAGCGGCGGTGGATGCCAAGTCAAATAGAGGATTTATCACGCTCGGGCTTCATAAGCAAAACTATTATTTGGAAAATATTTACTCGAAATATAACCAGACGGCGCTTTCCATTGCCATACCCGTCAAGGATTACTATGGCAAGACGATAGGGGCGGCTATCGCAAACCTGGATCTAAAAAAAATCAACAGGCAGTTCGAGCTCAGCTCCTATCAAAATAACGAAAGCATCTTTATGGTTGACGACAACCAGACGATAATTGTCCACAAGGACGAGGACAGCATTGGCAAACGGCTCGATTTTTCGGGTATCGAACGGATTTACAGAAGTGATTCTGGCAGCTTTGTTTCACGGTTTGATGGGGTGGAACAGCTCGTCATTTTCCATTCAACGTCCGAGAAGGGGCTGCACTTGATATCCACGGTTCCAATGTCTGTCATTCGCAGTCAAGCGGATCCGCTTCGGGCCAACCTAATCGGCACGCTTTATCTTTGCCTCTGCTTGAACGCCCTTATCTCGATCATCATCACCGTCCGTATTTCCAGGCCGATCGGCAAGCTTCTCCATACGCTGGACAACATGGGGGAAGACAGCTTGTATGTGATTTCCAAAAACTACAAATACAGTGAATTGAATCTAATCGGCGAGAAGTTTAAAGAACTTGTCGGTCGCACCCAGCTGCTCGTTAAGCAAAATTTTCTTTCGACGATCGCGATGAAGGAGGCGGAGCTGAAAAGCCTGCAGTCGCAAATCAACCCCCATTTTTTGTTTAATACGCTTCAGGCGCTGCAGACGGAGATTGTCTGCGGCAATACGGATGATTCCAACCGGCTTGTCCTCTCACTCGGCGGCCTGCTGCGCTATTCCATGAAACAGTCCGCGGAGCTTGTGCCGCTCGAGCGCGAGCTGCAGAACGTGAAGGATTATTTATTCATTATGAATATCAAATACGACAATCGGATTGAAGTGCAGTACGACATTCCCAATCCGGCCGTATTGCATTACCGGACAGTTAAGCTGACGCTTCAGCCGATCGTCGAGAACGCGATTATTCACGGCTTTCTGGAAAATCCGGAAGAGAATGCGCGAATCCGAATCCGTCTGCTCCAAGTGAGCAAGGGTGCCATGGTGGAGGTAGAGGATACAGGCTGCGGCATGTCCAGGGAGAGTAAAAGGCGGCTCGTCGAGCGTCTGAGGAATCCCGAAGCTTCACCCGAAAGCATCGGTCTGAGCAATGTAAATCAGCGGATCCAATTAAAATTCGGAAGCGGGTATGGCATTCGAATCCGGTCAAGACCCGGGTTGTATACCCGAATCTATGTGATATTGCCGAAATCGGAAGGGGAAGGGGATGCGGTTTCAGAATGAAATTGCTTATCGTCGATGATCAAATGTCGGTCCATAAATTTTTACGTAAAATGATCGATTGGCCTGCTTTGGGCATATATGAGATCAAGCATGCTTACAATGGGCAGGAAGCTGTGGAGCTTATCCAGTCGTTTCGGCCGGAGCTGCTCGTGATCGATATACATATGCCAATCACGGACGGAATCGAGGCGCTTAAACGAATGAAGCAGCTTGCAGTCAAACCGAAAACCGTCATCTTGAGCGCATACGACACATTCGATTATGCAAGGGAAGCGCTTCGACTGAGCGTTTCTCATTATTTGCTGAAGCCGATCGATGCCGGGCTGCTGACAGACATCCTATTGGAGCTCGCAGCGGAAGCGCGCGCCGACGCACTTGCCGTCGTAACGGAAGGGATGGAAAGTCTCGCTAATTTGGAACAGCCGGCGGATCGGCAGATGATCATTCTACAGGACGGTTTCACAGCGCTTGGAATTAAAGGGTTCGCAATCGTGACGGTGACCGGTATGGCTCCGTCCAAGGGCAGCGAGATACAAGTGCAGGAGTGGATCTCGCAAGGCATGATCCGGATACCGGTGCGAACACGAAGTTCGAGGGAGATGCTGTTCCTGATCGGTCTTCACGATGGCAAAGCCGAAGGCAGTCTCTATGATTTGTGCGCGGAGCAGCTCGCACATTGGCGGCTCCATTTGTCCAGCAGCATAAGCATGGGGATCAGCGGACCGGACTGCAGCGCTGCAGCGATTCCTCGTCTGATTCTCGAGAGCCGGCGTGCGGCTATGACCGGATTTTATCGTCCCGAGGTTGTCCACCGTTACGACGGAACGGCTTTTGCAGACGGCGAAATCCGGCTGCATCTGCGCCGATTGGAGCAGGCGTTCGATGAGAAAACGCAGGACGGCTATTCGGCCGAGTCGCTCGGGCAGGAGCTGCGTTCCATGTTCCGTATTCTCCGCGAGCAGGAGGTTGAACCGGCCTTAGCCTACCAAACCTGCCATCGGTTTCTGCAAAGTTTGACCCGGCTGCCTAGCGCTTCCAGCCAAAGTCAGGCAGATCGGACGCCGCCGCTTACCGAGTGGATGCAGCGATTCAATACGCTCGGCGAAATTGAGCGGGAGCTCTTTGCCCGCCTGGCAGAATCGCAGACAGAGTCAGATAACGTATTGACCAAGGTTCAGGAGGCCGTACGAAAAATAAAAGGCTATATCGATACCCATTGTGAAGCGGACTTATCTCTTCAGAGCGTAGCGGACCGGTTCAAGACCGATAAATATCAGATCAGCCGGACGTTTAAACAGCAATTCGGTGAAAACTACTGGCAGTATGTAACCCGGGTTCGCATGGAGAAAGCGGCTGAGCTGCTCATGGAGACGGACTGGAAAAACGCCGTTATCGCGGAGCGGACGGGATTTTTGGGGGGAAGCCATTTCAGCCGTTCATTTAAAAAGCATTTCAGCACGACGCCAAAAGAATTCCGCGCATGCCGCATGAAGCCGCAGTAAGCGGAACACCCGAATCATCAGAACGTCATGCAACAATTGACAAGGATTAACGCAACGATATCAATTACGAAGTGAGAAGAAAGGGTATAAAATCCAATTTGTAAGTGCTTACAACACCTAAACGAATCCAATGGGGGTATGCAAGGATGAAGAAGTCATGGATGCTGACAGTATCCGCCATCTTCGGCCTGTCGCTCGTGCTGTCGGCATGCGGCGGCGGAAACAGCGGAAACAGCGGAAATAGTTCCGATCAGCAAGTAAATGGAGGGGCAGCCGAAAGCAACAGCTCTGGAAACAGCGCAGAGAAGGTCAAGCTAAGCATTCTTTCATGGAACAACGAGAAAGAAATGAAGCCGATGCTGGACAGCTTCCAGCAAAAATACCCGAACTTCTCGTTCGATTTTCAAACGTCACCACCTGTTAAAGATTATATCGCCAAGCTGCAAACGATGCTTTTATCTGATTCAGCAACCGACATATTCGTCATTGCAGCGGAAAACAGCAACGAAGTGATCGATGGCGGCTACGCGCTTGACCTGACCGATGAGCCGTTTATAGAAGGCATGCTGGACAGCAACAAGCCTATGCTGAGTAAGAACGGCAAAACGTATGCGTATACACAAACCGGCTGGGTTGGGGGCATTTTCTACAATAAGGAGTTGTTCAAGAAAGCCGGCATCGATAAATTCCCGGAAACATGGGATGATTTTATCGCCGTCTGCAAGAAGCTGAAGGAAGCGGGCATCATTCCTATTTATGATAATATCGGCGATATGCCGATGCTGCTTGACGGTTTATATGCCAACATCACGCTCTCAAAAGACTCGCAATTCGACGAGAAAATTTTCAGCGGCAAGGCGACGTTCGAGCAGGGCTGGACGGAGGCGCTTCAGCGCTGGAACGAAATCGTGACGAGAAAAATCATTACACCGGACATGATCGGGCTTAGTGCCGATCAGATCGTAAACGAGTTTGCGACAGGCAATGTGGCGATGATACAAGGCGGACCGTGGAATATCCCGACTCTGAAACAATCCAATCCGAACCTTCAATTTGAAATGGCACCGATCCCGGCCATTAACCCCGCCGAGAAGTGGTATGCCGGTGCGCCCGGCGTCGGTCTTGCGATCAACAGCAAGACGAAGAATAAGGCTACGTCGCTTCGCAGGAAGGCCTGCAGAAATTCGAGGAAGGCAGCGGTGCGATTATCGTAGCCAAGGGATATGAGAGTAAGGTGGACCCTTCGATTGAAACCGCCTATAAGGAAGGTTTGATGCAGGGCAAAGTGTACCTGCCGATGGTCTCCTGGCCGCGTCATCAGGAAGCTCTCCGCAACCAGATGGTCATAGCGCTTCAGGATCTCGTGGTCGGTAAAGGAACGCCGGAAGGCGTTGCGCAATCACTGGACAAGAAGTTGAAAGAGATGGATAACGAATAGGTTGCGGCAGGGAGGGGAGTAGGGCGGCCTATTGCTCTCCCGTTTGCAAAAGAGGGAGGTGTCCGGGATGAATAAATTATTAAAGCAGATTCAGTATCAGGTATTCCTCATTCCGATTCTGATTTTCTATACCGTATTTACGATTTACCCGCTTATTAAATCTTTCGTGCTGAGTTTCACAGATTTCGACGGCTATACCAAGGTATACAACTTTATCGGTATCCAAAACTACATCAAGATTTTTCACGATGACGCTATCGTTTCCGGCATATCATATACGCTGCTGTTTGCACTGTGCAGTACGGTTCTCATCACTTTGCTGGCCATTCCGCTGGCGCTCATTCTGGACCGGAATTTTCTGACTAAGAACATTCACCGGGCAATCTTTTTCTTTCCGTCCATACCAAGCGGGCTGCTGCTTGCTTATATTTGGGGCTTCATCTTATCCCCGATTTCTTCCGGCGTGCTGAATAAGATGTTGAAAAATGTGTTCGGCATAGGGCCGCAGCCTTGGCTGTCCGACCCGCTGCTCGCCAAAATGTCTACAATTCTCGTGTCGACCTGGGCCGGCGCAGGTTGGCATGCGGTTCTATATCTGGCCTTCCTGCAAGGGATACCCAAGGATTATTTCGAAGCCGCCGCTATCGACGGCGCTAGCCGCCTGCAAAATATTCGCTACATCACGCTGCCGCTCCTTGCGCCGGCCATGACGGTGAGTATCATGCTGCTGTTGACGGGCGGTCTAAAAGTATTCGAAATTCCGTTCGCACTGACGAAGGGAGGACCTGGATTCGAAACGCATACGATTACGCAGGTTATTGTGCTTCGCGGAATTTCCGAAACTCATTACGGCTTAGCTTCCGCTATGTCCATCGTCTTCTTCCTGATTGTACTGCTCCTCACATATCTTCAGGTTTCCTGGATGCAGAAGCGGGAGGCACGAATTCAATGAACGATACCTCCAAGAAGAACTGGCTGCTCGATATTGTCATGCTGCCCGTTGCCATCATTACTTTTTTTCCGTTTTACCTGATTATAATTAATACGGTCAAAAGCCAGCAGGAGACGGCGATGAGTCCGCTTAGTCTTCCGAAGCAGTGGGATTTCTCCAACTATACACGCGTATTTGCGGAAACGCCGCTGCTGCGCAGCTTCGGCAACAGCCTGCTGCTTACGGTTGTCTCTGTGCTTTTAATGGTATTGATCGGGGCGATGGCCGCTTATCCGATCGTTTACAATGCGAACAAGATGAACCGGATGATTACCGTTTATTTGCTTACCGGGTTTCTCATCCCGTTTCAGACGACGCTTATTCCGCTCTTCGGCCTGATGAGCGATCTGCATCTCATTAACAAGCTTTCCGGGCTCATCATCTTGTATATGGGCGGTTCCGTCTTCGTCTTCTTCCTGATGATGGGCTATATGCGGACTGTGCCCAAAGAGATTACCGAAGCGGCCATTATCGATGGCTGCACCGTTTGGGGCATCTTCTGGCGAATTATTCTGCCGCTTCTGAAGCCGATTACGATTACGAGCATCGTGTATCAGACGATGTGGATTTGGAATGATTTTCTGGCGCCGATGCTGTTCTTGAATTCCCAAAACAAAGCGACGCTCGTGCTGGAAATTTATAAAGCCAAGGGAGAATTTGCGGTTAATTGGCCGCTGTTTATGACGCTGACGGTCATAGCGCTCATTCCGATCTTCATCTTTTTCATCGTGATGCAGAAGCAGATCGTAAAAGGCATAATGGGGGGGGCCGTAAAAGGCTGACCGTGATAACACAACAGTGTTTAACATTGACTTGTTTCTAAAGTCAAAGTTAAGCACTGTTTTTTATTTTAGTTGACCGCCAATTTTGCTGCTGCAGTTGTTCTTGCAGAGGCGTCTATCTTATGCGAATGCAGATGCTTTATAAGAGTAGTTATTGAACCAAAATGCATCAGTCGGCTCAGCACTAAAAAGGATCGAAAACGACATGAACTGACGAAATCAATGAATAACCCCCAGAAAATAATGGCTTGCTGCGTATACTATGATACATTACGTATCAAAAAATTATTGAGATAGAGCTTTGGGAATAAGTCAATATTCATGCATGGAGGAAAAAATGAGCGCCGTAGCCGGGATTATTAACCATAACGGAGAGCCTGTATCCATTCAGGAAAGCGGATGTCTTATGCAAGCTCTGCGAAGATATCCTGCCGATGACGCTTCTGTCTGGCATGGCCGATCCATCTTCTTGGGATGCCATGCACAATGGCTTACTCCCGAGTCGGTCAATGAACGGTTGCCTTATTTCGACGAGATCAATCAACTGGCCATCACCGCGGATGCGATTCTTGATAATCGGGACGAACTGTTCGGCAGGTTAAGCATCGAACCGTTCAGGCGAACCCGTATGACGGATAGCGAGCTTATTTTGCTGGCTTACCGCAAATGGGGGAGTGAAGCTCCGAAATACTTGATCGGCGATTTTGCATTTGTCATCTGGGACGAGAAAGCTCGCGTCCTTTTCGGGGCGAGGGATTTATTGGGAAATCGAACGCTTTATTATCATAACGATCAGCGTCAATTTGCTTTTTGCACAACCATCTTTCCTCTGCTCGCTTTACCTGAAAGGAAGAAGGAACTTAACGAGTCGTGGTTTGCCGAGTATCTGTCGATTCCGATTATTTTGGATTCCGTTGATTACTGCTCCACGGTATATAAAGGCATCAACCAGCTTCCTCCTGCCCATACCGTGACAATAACGGATGGAAAATTGACATTGCGGGAATATGGGGCATTAACCTCGCAGGTTGAGAAATTGAAGCTAAAGTCGGGCGGTGAGTACGAGGAAGCATTCCGCGAAGTCTTTCAAGAAGCTGTCAGCTCGAAGCTTCGGACGCACCGTCAGGTAGGCGCGACATTAAGCGGAGGGCTGGATTCCGGCGCAGTCGTAAGTTTTGCCGCTTCGCCCCTCAGGGAAGAAGGGAAGACTTTACATACGTACAGCTATGTTCCGCCATCGGATTTTGTGGATTGGACAGGCGGAAGCAGGGTGGCTGATGAGAGCCCGTTCGTAAAAGCCACTGTTCAGCATGTAGGAAATATTAGGGACAGCTACTTGGAATTCCCGGGCAGCAATTCGTTTGCGGAAATCGATGAATGGCTCGAGCTTCTGGAGTCACCCTATAAATTTTTTGAGAATTCGTTTTGGATCAAAGGTATTTTCGAAAAGGCGGAGCAGCATGGCATAGGCGTGCTATTAACGGGGGCAAGCGGGAATTACACGATATCATGGGGGCCGGCAGTCGCTTATTACGCCCTTCTCCTAAAGAAAATACGGTGGATTCGTCTTTACAGCGAGCTAAAGGGCTACAGCCGTAGAATCGGGTTAGGGAGAAAGCGGGTGCTGCCCTTCATCATAAAGTCCGCCTTTCCGTTCCTGGACAGGCCCGCTGCTTCCGACGATCAACGAGAATTCCCGTCATTGATCCATCCGGATTTCGCGAGAAGAACAAACGTCTTTGACCGGCTTCAGCATCATGATGTCGGGCTCGGACGGTCTGCGGCCGATGCATTCGAGTCGCGGGAGAATCAGTTCAAAAAGCTGGCGTTCTCCGCCATGCAGGGGGCATCGGGAACAAAATTATCTTTGCGGTACGGCATATGGGAAAGGGATCCGACCTGCGATCCGCGGGTCGTGCGGTTCTGCTTATCCGTACCCGTGGAGCAGTATGTCCAAAACGGCTTCGACCGGTCGCTTATACGAAGGGCAACCGAAACGTATCTGCCCGATAAAGTCCGGTTAAATCAACGCATCCGCGGCGTCCAGGGCGCCGATTGGGTCCATCGCATGATGCCTTCATGGGGCGCCTTTACGGAAGAAGTTCATAAGCTATGCCGGGACTCGGCCGCTTCGCAATATTTGAATGTGCATCAGATCAAAGCGTCTTTGCTCCATATAGGAAATTCGCCAAGACCGGAGCATGCCTATGACCCACATGCCAGATTTTTAATGCGCAGTTTAATCGCCTATCGGTTCATGAACCGGTTTTCATAACAATTGCGCATGAAAGGAGGTGATATCAATGGAGAAGAAAGTATGGCAAGCGCCAACGCTCGAAATGCTCACCGTCAGTATGACGATGGCGGGAAAAGGAACTTGGATCGACTTCAAAGGAAATGATGCGAATGAACATACTCCCGGCGAACACCCTGGGAACGGTCATCCTCCCATTTCATAGGTTGTATTCACCAGAAAACCCTTATGCAGCAATATCGTATAAGGGTTTTCTCTTTCCCGCATGACAGCGTTTTTTCCTGAAGATAGAAAATGGTAGGAACCTGGCGAATGAACAAGGCATTCAAAACAAGTCAGTCCACTCCTGCCAAGCTTACTTTAGTTAAGGGGAAATCAAGGTGGCGCAAATACTTGTCTACATCAAAAAACTGCATGCTTTTGCAGGTTTAAAGCTGTATGTCAATTTAATCGGCATGACAGTCATAAGTTTGTTGGAAGGGGTTGGCGTCTTCTTATTGGCCCCTATGCTTGGCCTGATCGGGCTTTTCGATATGAATACGGCAGGGGTGCCGTTTGTTAACCTATTAGCCGATCCGCTGAAAGGATTGCCGGAAGGACTGAAATTAGCTGTTGTTCTTGGCGTTTTCATTGTGCTGCTTATCGGCCAGGCCCGTCTTCAGCGAAGTCAAACCAATTTGAATTTGGAAATTCAACAGGGGTTTATCCGGCACTTAAGATTGGAAATATATCAGGCCTTACTTCAGTCAAAATGGTCTTTTTTCCTTAGAAAAAGAAGGTCCGATTTTAATCATATCATGACATCGGAGCTGAACCGCGTCAGTCAGGGGACGTACTTGTCCCTACGCTTATTGACAACGCTCCTATTCATGCTTGTCCAGGTCGGCTTTGCGCTTTGGTTATCGGCGAAGCTTACGGCCTTTGTCGTGGTTTGCGGTATAGCACTCGCCGTTTATTCACGCAGATTTATCCAAAAATCAAAAATAATCGGGGATCAAACAACGAAGCTGTCGCAGATGTATACGGCCGGGATAACCGACCATTTCAACGGCATCAAGGATATTAAAAGCAACATGATGGAAGAGCTGCATTTGAACTGGTTTCGCGCGTTGTGCAACCTAATGGAGCAAAATTTCGTTAGGTTTGCGAGACTGCAGTCCACCTCCCAATACTACTACAAAATAGCATCGATTATTTTGATCGCGATGTTTGTTTTCGTAGCCTTCGAAGTATTCCGTGTACAGGCCGAGCAGCTCGTCCTGATCGTTATTGTGTTCTCCCGTTTATGGCCGAAGTTCTCCATGCTGCAGTCCAGTTGGGAGCAGATTGCCCAAACCATTCCCGCATTTAACAGCTTGATTGCTCTTCAGAAGGATTGCGAAGCGGATAAAGAACTGGAACTTCATGAATTCGGCAGCGGCGAACGTTCATTAAGCATCAAAGACGGGATTGAATGCCGCGGCATCTATTATCGTTACGACCGTAACCATTCCGGCTATGCTCTTAAAGACATCGATCTGCGAATACAGGCAAACACCATGACGGCAATCGTCGGCAAATCCGGCGCCGGAAAAAGCACCTTGATCGATATCCTGATCGGCCTTATTCAACCGGAACGGGGCGAAGTCCTTGTGGATGGAAGCCTGCTGGCCGGTGACACGGCTTTTTCCTTGAGGAGATCCGCCAGTTATGTATCGCAGGATCCTTTTCTGTTCCATGCCAGCATCCGGGAAAATCTGTCGATCGCAGCGCCGGATGCAAGTGAAGAACAGATGTGGGAGGCTCTTAGGTTCTCGGCTTCGGATGCTTTTATCAAGAAACTCCCGGATGGACTGGATACCGTCCTTGGGGACAGGGGGGTCAGGCTCTCAGGCGGCGAACGGCAGCGGATCGTTCTGGCGCGTGCGATATTGCGAAAGCCGTCCATCCTTGTATTGGATGAGGCTACAAGTGCCCTCGACAGCGAGAATGAATCCCGGATTCAAGAAGCGCTGGAGAAGCTTAAAGGCCGCATGACGATCATCGTCATTGCCCACCGCCTATCGACCATCCGTAATGCGGATCAGGTGATTGTACTGGAACATGGACGGATTATTCAGAACGGGGGATTTCATCAGCTTTCCACGGAAGCGGAAGGGATGTTCGGTAAGCTGCTGGCGTATCAGAAGGGAGTCAAAGTGTAATTGGCGATACAGCATGCACGTCAAATCCGGCAGCCATTCTAGTTTTCGGGGAGAACCGGGCTCATACCGCCCTGCAACAATAGATGCTGCCGCGGCGTTAATAATGGAGACGGCTCGATGCCTGGCAAAGAGCCGAAGACCGCCTGAACCACTGCAATTTCCACGCTGCCGGTGATCTTCAGGACGAATTTGGGGGCGGATGTTTATGGATCAAATATTTTTCTTAACCGGTCAACCACGAATGGGAAAAACGACTGCAATTAAGGAGATTATTAACCGAATCGGTCCTGATCATTGCGGCGGCTTTTACACCAAAGAAATCCGGGATACGACGAATCGCGTGGGCTTTACTTGTGTAACTTTGAGCGGGAAATGCCAAGAAATCGCGAATGTGAACAGTACGAGCACAGCAAGAGTAGGCAGATATGGAGTTGACATCGACAGCTTCGAGAAGATCGCATTAAGAGCGGTTCAGGATTCGTTGAAATTGAAGAAGGTGACGGTTATTGATGAAGTCGGCTTCATGCAAATGCTGTCCATTCCCTTTCAACGAATGATCCATGACATCGTTTCAAGCGCCCGGCATATCATTCTGGGAACAGTTTGTGTAGATCGTCATCCCGAAATAGACAAGATAAAAGAGCTTCCTGGAATCAAGCTCTATTCGTTGAACGAAGAGAATCGTAATTCCATAACCGAGGCTGTAACTGCGGATATTATAAAGGTGATGAAGCGTGAAGTATGAACGGCCTGCCAATAGGGGAGTCCTCGATTAAGTGCCATCTAATCGGGCTCTTACTAACTTAATCTGAACCGAATCAGTGCCTTTTCTCGATTGGAACATTTACCGGTACTTTGAAATACCAAACCCAAAAGATGCACATCAACAGCGAAATCGCATAGGCAAGCAGCGTTCTTTTGTAGAAGAGACGCAGCATGGGGAACATCAAGATGTCAAAAATAATGGACCAGTACAGACTCCAGCCGTATTGATAAATGATACGGCCTGTCATCATAAAGAACCATTCAACACCAACATAAATGCCAATCCATTTCAGATAGTGGCCGATCAGTTTTTTATCTCGTTTGGGGTAGGTAGATAAAAATAGGAGTACGGTAGCGGGAAATATAATGAATGTATATACCATCTCTGTCAAACTGTGATTGGGCAAAAAATCGGGCTTCAGTTTCCATAGAAAATGATTAGCTGTCAAAAAATTATAAAGTAAGTTGCCAAGCGCAAAATACATCATCGTACTGTGATACTGCTGCCAGTTTTTCCAATCCGCATATTTCCAAGCGGCGAGAATAGTGATTAATGCGAGTGTAAGATGCATAAAGGAATCTCCCCATTTAGTTTCAAATGGACATGGTTTGTGTTAATTTCCATTCCAACGTCGAAATATAAGCACGGTTTGAGTTTAATGTTCATTTCATCATTATTGCCAAATTATGTAACTTATATTACAGCATCATCCAGTTTTGGTTGTCCGCATACGCCTGTATCGAAGGTTGACATCGCCGTTTGTGCAAATAGAAAGGATAAAGATAACGCCATGGAGAAGCTTGCATTGCTGCAGCTCCTCTTTTTTTTGTTGGAAGTAATAGGAGAACCGTCCCGTATGCTATAGCCGATAACCGAAGCGGGCGGAAATTTCCAAGGAGACTTCACGTATCAGCTCCCCGATTTCGACAATCCGTTCATCGGATAAACGCCATTTCGGGCAGGAGACGCTGAAGGAAGCAATCGGTTCTTTCAAATGATTTAAAATCGGAGCCGCCACGCACCTCACTTCGGTTTCGTGCTCACAATTATCGATCGCATAACCGCGTGTATGAATATGTTCCAAATCATCGATGAGCGCTCCCCTTGAGGTAAGCGTCTGCGGAGTGAACGGAGTAAAGCCTTCGGCCACGACGGCATCTACAAGCGAGATCGGGGAATATGCCAGAATGGCTTTTCCGACTCCGGTACAATACATCGGGTTCCGCAGCCCGATTTCCGAGTGCATGCGAATCGTTTTGGACGATTCGACTTTGTCGATATACACTACGCGCAGACCGTCCCGGATAACCAGGTGAATCGTTTCCCCGACCCGATCGGCGATTTTCCGCAAATAGGGGGAAACGGTTTCGCGAATGGACATCGGCTTCAAAGCAAGTGTGGATAAACGAAGCGCATAAATGCCGATCCGGTAAAGGGCCGATTTGGGATCCTGCTCGACTAACCCGTACTGCTGGAAGGCGGCCAAATGTTTGCAGACGCTGCTGGGACTTTCCCCGGAATGCTGCGAAATTTTGCTGACGGAAACGCCCTCGAGACTGTTGTCGCTCAAATCTGCCAGCGTTTCCAGCACGTGAAGCGCCTTCAGCACCGTGGAAGAAGCTACTTTGTCTCTCGAAGTTTTTGCTTGGACAGGGTTAGTCATGAGAGAGTCCACCTTCCGATTGGAAATTTTATTTCGGATATGATTGATAGTGATGAGGTTGCCGGTAATAAAATAGGATGAGAAATATGGACATGCCTCCAGAATGCAGGTTCAACAGCATGTTCTACAGTTATTTTATAACCCCATTACGGATGGGGTCAATCTGTATCAAAAACAATTGACAGAATATTGAAACATCACTTAAACTTGAAAAGAAATATTTAGAAACACCATTTCTAATATAGAAAATAGGAGGTGTTTATTCCTGATTATTTCGGATGTAGAAACATTTATCGTCGGGAATCCATGGAAGAACTGGCTGTTCGTCAAACTGCACACCAAAGACGGGGTGTACGGAATCGGAGAAGGGACCTTGAACGGCTTTGCGAAGACGGTTGAAGCGGCCATCCACGAGTTGAAACATCTGTTCATCGGCCGGAGCGCTTTTGACGTAGAAACGATTTCACTGAAAATGCTTCGCGATGTTTATTCAGACGGAGGGCAAATTCAAGGCTCCGCTCTGGCTGCTGTTGAAACCGCCTGCTGGGATATTATCGGCAAGGCGGCGGGCCTGCCCTTGTATAAGCTGCTCGGCGGCCAGTGCCACGATAAGCTGCGCTGTTATGCGAACGGCTGGTACCGCGGGCCGAGAACCCCGGAGAACTTTTATGAGAAAGCCAAAGCTGTTGTTGAAAGGGGTTACACGGCGCTGAAATTCGATCCGTTCGGCAGTGCATGGAGAACCGTGGAGAAGAAAGATTTCAATCTGGCCCTTGATATCATCGCCGCTGTCCGCGACGCGGTAGGCCCGGATACGGATATATTGATTGAAGGCCATAACCGGTTCAGCGTGCACACGGCTCTGCAGTTTGCCGATGCTATGCTTCCTTACAATCCGACATGGTTCGAGGCGCCGGTGCCTCCGCAGCATATTTCCTCCATGGTGGAAGTGGCCAAGCGAAGCCCCGTACCGATCGCCTGCGGAGAGGACTACTACTGCAGGGAGCAATTCGCGGAGCTGCTTAAACATGATGCCGTACATATCATCCAGCTTGAACCGCAGTTTCTCGGCATCTCGGCGTCCAAGCAAATATGCGGCATGGTTCACGCCCATAATGGCGTCATCGCGCCGCACAGTGCACAAGGACCGCTCTGCTCCGTCGTATGCGCTCATCTGAATATGGCAACACCTAACTTCTATCTCCATGAGATTTTCGATGAATTTAACGAGCCTTGGGAGGAATTCGTACTGGAGCCGGCCTGCAAGGTCGAGCGCGGGTATATCAAACCGCCGGATTTGCCCGGTCTCGGCGTCGAATTGAATCTGGAAGAAATGGCAAAACATCCGTATCATCCCGGTCATTATCTTCCGCTCTTCAATCAGGGCTGGGAGAAGAGAGAGCGGCTCGACTAATGAGGTTCGCAGGAAGATGAAAAGGGAGGTGCAGCATGAAAGCATTGGTATATGAGGGACCAAAGTTGATGAACATCCGTGAAACAGCTGCTCCTGTGCCCGGCGAAGACGAGGTGCTCGTAAGGGTCGCGCGCGCGGGAATCTGCGGGTCCGAATTGAGCGGATACCTGGGGCATAATTCTTTGCGCAAGCCTCCCCTTATTATGGGTCATGAATTCTCCGGAACGATCGAGCGGGTCGGCAGTGATGTAAACCGTTTCCAAGCCGGAGACCGGATTACCGCCAATCCGCTCGTCACCTGCGGGAGGTGCGCCGCTTGTACGACGGGAGCGGCACAGCTGTGCGCGGAGCGGAAGCTGCTTGGGGCGCACCTTCCTGGAGCGTTTGCCGAATACGTCGTCGTGCCCGAGCACAACATCCACCGGCTGGAGCCTCATGTATCGTTTGAGGAAGGCGCATTTACGGAGCCGTTCGCGTGCGCGGTCCACATCTGCAATCTGTTGAAGCTGCACCCGAGCGGACGGCTTCTGATCATGGGCGCAGGCCCGATCGGGCTGCTTACCCTGCAGGCTGCACGAATCTTCGGTTTGCAGGATATTACGGTCATTGATCTCAACGAAGAACGTCTGGAAATTGCCAGGGAACTGGGCGCTGCTGCTGCCACCCGGCTGGAATTGCCTGGCTCCGGAGGGAGTTTGAACGCATTCGATGCCGCCGTTGACGCCGTCGGCATGCAAGTCACCCGGGCGGGCTGCGTGAAAGCGGTAAAACTCGGCGGCAGCGTGGTATTCAGCGGATTGCACGAGGACAGCAGCCAGCTTCCGCTCAATGATATGATCCGTAGTGAAATCAAGACCTACGGAGCATTCGCTTACAGTCCGGCAGACTTTTCTGCTGCGCTGCAATGGATTGCCCAGCGTAAGATGCGGCTGAGCCCCTGGTCCACTCTGGCACCGCTTGAAGACGGGAGTTCTTGCTTCGATAAGCTGATCGGCAGTCCGGGAAGAACAGCGAAAATATTGCTAACTCTTGATTGAAGTTTCAACAGCGAGATATCGCTTACTCTACGATTGACGTTCTATAGAAGGAATGATAGACGGGAATAGGGAGCAAGAACAGATTAATTTATCGGGGGGATGACGTAACATGGGCAGCTTGGATTTATTCAAATTGGATGGCCGGGTCGCGTTGATCACGGGAGGGACCGGAGGTCTGGGGCTGGTGATGGCGCAAGCATTGGCCGAAGCCGGAGCGACCGTCGTTATTACGAGCCGCATAAAGGAGAAAGCGGTAGATGCGGCTGAGAAGCTGGCAAGCGCAGCAGGGACAGAGACGCTCGGGCTTGCGGCAGACGTTACGAACGCGGAGGATGTCGAAGCGATGGTCTCTTCAGCGGTCGATGCCTTCGGGCGTATCGATATTCTGATCAATAACGCCGGAATCAACATCCGGAAACCGATCGAAGAATACGACGAGGCCAGCTGGGACTTGGTTCAAAATACGAACCTGAAAGCGCCGTTCCTGTGCTCCCGGGCTGTAGCCCGGCTGATGAAAGAGCAGAAGTACGGCAGAATCATCAATATTTCCTCCATGCTGGGCACTGTCGGATTAGCGGAACGGAGCGCCTATTGCTCCAGCAAAGGCGGCGTTATTCAATTGACGAAGGTTCTTGCGCTGGAGTTCGCGCCTTTTAACGTAACGGTTAATGCGCTATGCCCGGGGCCGATTGCAACGGAGCTCAATACCGTCGTTATGAACAATCCGGAGGCAAACCGGGTCTTTATCGACAACATTGCGATGGGCCGTTGGGGTCAGCCTTCGGAAATCGCCGGAGCGATTCTGTTCCTGGCCTCCGACGCTTCGAGCTTCATGACCGGATCGAACCTTACCGTTGACGGAGGCTGGACGGCGAAATAGTCCTCCAATAAAGAAGAAGAGGTGAACAGCATGCGAGTTGGTCTTTCGATGTTCGGCACTACTTACGCGATGGGGCTTCATCCCAAATCCGGACGGCAGCCGATGACGCCCGAGCAATTGCTGAATCAAGCGGCGGAAGCGGGACTTCAGGGAGTAGAGCTGCCGCCGTATCTTCTGAAAGGCGCCGATCTGAAAGTGATTGCCGGAAGGGCGCGCGAGCTGGATTTGTACATCGCAATCGCAACGGACGGGTATGATCCGGTCAGGTTGTCGGAAGTGTTTGACTTGGCCGCCGTACTTGGCGCAACAACTGTGCGGACAGTAGTCGGAGGGGCGAAAATCGGTGGCGACAGGCGGCATATGGCCGGCATATGGCAATCATTCCTCCAGGACGTATGGCGCGGACTTGAGGCGGCGACGCGAATTGCGGAGAAGAAGGGAGTCGTGCTGGCGCTCGAAAATCATCAGGACCTCGCCTCCGAAGAATTGATCTGGCTTTGCGAGAAGATCGCTTCTCCCCATTTTGGCATTACGCTCGATACAGGAAATCCTTTGGCGACCGCCGAGGAGCCGGTGAATTTTGCTGTAAAAATCGCTCCTTATATCAAGCATGTGCACCTGAAGGATTATTGGATCTATCCAAGCAGTGAAGGATACCGGCTCGTTCGCTGTCCGATCGGACAGGGGGTGGTGAATTTTCCGGCACTGCTGAAGTTGTTCCGCCAAGAATCGCCCCAGCTTACGATGTCCATCGAGATCGGCGCGCTTGAAGCACGCCATGCACGCGTACTCGCCGATGATTATTGGCCGGAATATCCTTCCCGTTCCGCACAAGAGCTGGCCAAAGTCATCCGATTTGTTCAGGCCAACGCCAAGCCGTCGGATGACTGGCGAACGCCCTACGAGCGCAGCGAGCCGGTTGAAGCCATTATCGCTTACGAGAATGCTCAGCTGCTGGCAAGCATGTCTTATATGCATGAACTGATGCGGAATCCCGATATTTCGGAAGCGGAGGTGTCTTAGTGAACATCGATTTGAACGGGAAAGTGGCCATCGTAACCGGAGCGGGGAAGGGGATCGGCCGGGAAATCGCGCATACCTTGGCTCACGAAGGCGTCATCACCATTATGCTTGACCTTGACGGAAATCTTGTTGCGGATTCCGCCAAAGAGGCTGCGGGCAAGGGGCTCCAAGCTTATCCGTACGAGTGCGATGTCAGGAACTTCAGCCGCATTGAGGCAGTCGTGGAGGATGTGCGGAAGCGGCAGGGCCGGATCGACATTCTCGTTAACAACGCGGGAGTGGCAAACGGCGGGCCCGTGGATGTGCTCAAGGAGGAAACATGGGACCTGAATATGGACATTAACCTCAAGGGCACGTTCTTGATGTGCAAGGCCGTCGCCCCGGTCATGAAGCAGCAGCGTGCGGGGAGAATCATTAATGCGGCATCCTTCGCCGCTATCGTCCCGAGTTATGGAAGCGCTGCCTATGCCTCTTCGAAAGCGGCAGTCCATCAATTCACGAGAGTGCTTGCCGGGGAACTGGGACCTTGGAACATTACAGCGAACTGTTATTCGCCTGGCATGATTCCGACCGACATGAACCATTTTGCCGATTTGCCGGATGACCGCCAGCAGCGGCTTCTCGATACTTTGACCCTCCGGTACTGGGGGAAGAAGGAGGACGTCGCGCACTTGATTTGCTTCCTCTCATCCGATTATGCAAGCTACATAACCGGAACGATGATCGATGTCAGCGGAGGCAAGCTGGCGACGCAAATACCGAGAACAGCTTATGAGATCGCCGCGCAAGAAGGGAGCTACGAATTTTAATCGATGAGGCAGCCCATTTGACCTGGAGGAGGTTTATGGAAATGACTCGACAATTCGCACAGCGATCATTGGCTGTTGCGCTCGCGCTGGGCTTGATTTTCCTGACGGGATGCGGCAGCAACGGCAACGGCGGAGGTTATCATTTTCCTGGCGGGATTGAAACAAATTCCGAGGGATTTGTATGAATCTTCGGGGGTGGACGGAGCGACAACAATCCGCCAGTTCTTCCACATTACGCTGCCGATGCTCTCACCTGTGATGTTCTTCAATCTGATACTCGGCATTATCGGATCCTTCCAAATGTTCAACTCGGCCTTCATCATTACAGGCGGCGAACCGGCAAATTCGACCTATACCTATGCGCTCATGCTTTACGATAAGGCGTTCAAAAACTTTGAAATGGGTTATGCGTCGGCATTGGCATGGCTGCTTCTGTTCCTGATTGCGCTGCTGTCAGCCATTAATTTCTACGCTTCGAAATACTGGGTGTTCTTCGAATCGGAAGGAGGCAGGAAATAAATGACCTTCGCCAGACGATCGATTTCGCTCCGTTATCATATCATTTTGCTGGTGTTCTCCTTCCTGATGATGTATCCGGTGTTCTGGTGGATCGGTGCTTCCCTCAAGAGTAATGCCGAGATGCCGCTTCCGACCATTTGGCCGTCCAAGCCGATGTGGGAAAACTTCTATAACGGATGGACTTCGTTCCCGTCCTTTACCTTCACGAAGTTTTTTGCCAACACGCTGTGGCTGGAGTTCTGGTGCGTGCTTGGTGCCGTACTCACAACGCCGCTTGTCGCTTACGGATTTGCGCGGATAAACTTTAAGCTCAAAGGACTGATGTTCGCGCTTCTTCTGACGACGATCATGCTGCCCGGACAAGTGACCATAGTGCCGCAGTATATTATGTACAACAAGCTGGAGATGGTCGATTCCTTCCTTCCGCTCATCTTGCCTCATTTCTTCGGCGGAGGGGCTTTCTTCGTTTTCCTCATGGTGCAGTTTATCCGCGGAATTCCGCGTGAGCTGGACGAGTCCGCGAAGATTGACGGCTGTTCATCCTTCGGCATATTCCTTCGCATTATTCTACCGCTTATCAGACCGGCTCTGGTGACCGTCGTCGTATATACCTTCCTATGGAGCTGGGACGATTTCTTCGGTCAGCTGCTTTACATAAGCTCAGCGGATAACTATACCGTCAGCGTGGCACTGCGGGTTTTCATCGATTCCGAGTATAAGGTGGAATGGGGGCAGCTGCTCGCCGTATCGCTTGCCTCCGTCGTCCCGTCCATCCTGGTGTTCTTCGTCGCCCAGAAACATTTTGTGGAAGGAATTGCGACGACCGGAATTAAAGGGTGACGGCACATCGAATAGAAAGAAGAGCTGGAAGAATAGGATCGAATGGGAGAGAGGATTATGCAGGAAACCTATTTGAATTTGGAACGGCGAACGGTTGTCGTGACAGGCGGGGCCAAAGGAATCGGCCGTGCAATCGCGGAACAATTTATGCGCTTCGGTTCAAGAGTGATTATTGCAGATGTAGATGAGGACGGGGAAGCATGCGCGGCGAAATGGGCGAAGTCAGGCTATGAAGTCCGCTTTGTGAGCTGCGACGTCTCTGATTCTGCGCAAGTCAAAATTTTGATCCATACAGCCGAGCAGGAATTCGGCGGAGTGGACGTGCTGGTGAACAACGCAGGCATCTTTCCCAGAGCGGATCTGCTCGGTACGGACGAAGCATTCTGGGATAACGTGCTGGGCATCAACCTAAAGGGAGCCTACCTGATGAGTCAAGCGGTTGTTCCCGGCATGATCAGACAGGGCGGCGGCAATATCATCAACATCGGGTCACTTCACGCCACGACCGGTGAAGATGTGACGATGGCTTATGCCGTCTCCAAGGGAGGCATCGTCACATTGACCCGCAATTTGGCGCGTGCGCTGGCCAAACATCGTATCCGTGTCAATTGTGTCCAGCCGGGCTGGGTGGCATCCGACGGAGAATTGGCCCGACTCCAATCTAGCGGTATGGATCAGGAAGCGATTAAGACGCACAGCAGCCGGATGCCGCTCGGCAGAATGCAGACAGGCGAGGACATCGCACGCTCCGTCGCATTCATGGCTTCGGATTTGGCCACTCAGATAACCGGTCAAATCTTGGGGGTGGATGGCGGAGCCAGCCTGCGGTGATTCTAGCAGATGACCGTATGAACAAGTAGAGGAGCCCGCATCGCGGAGCTCCTCTTTAAGTGCGTTTGGTCGCTTAACCGCCTGCGTTTGTCTTTATGTTGCTGGCTTTCGCCCACACTTTACCGGGAACCATGGCATATCTTGAGATTAAATTATGACAGAGCAAGTGTCGGAGCGGAAGTTGGTTCCATTTTTCGAAAGCTTATATTTTCATGCGAGGTGAAATAGTTGGCAAAAAGAATGACGACTTCGACAAGCTCGAATATCGTACGGGGAGATATATGGGATCAAAAAACCTTGAAACACTTGCTGCAAAGAAAACCTAAAATCCTATATAAGGGTAAAAGCCGGTATCAAAATATTGTCCTGCTTGAAGCGAAAGATATACGGTTGTATCTGGATAAACAGCTTCAATTCAGTTCATTGGATGAACGCTTTTATCACGAGGCACTTGTTCATCCGGCAATGACCATGTCTCCCAGCCGTCGTCATGTCTTAATATTAGGCGGGGGCGACGGATTTGCAGTCCGGGAAGTGCTTAAATATCGGGATGTTAAAACCGTTGATCTTATTGAGTTGGATCCAAAAATGATTAAAATAGCAAAAAGCAAGCCTGTATCTGTATTGAATAATCGTTCATTATTTGATAAACGAGTGAAGGTTCATCAAAAGGACGCAAGACTCGTTTTCTCGAAGACTCCAAAACCAAATTCAAAAGCATACAATGTGATCATCCTCGATTTTCCCGATCCTTATGATAAAGTGCTAAGTAAGCTGTACACAAAAGAATTTTTCAAAAGTATAGCCAAATCGCTTGCTCCCGGTGGCATTATCGTCATCCAATCGAATTCGACAGAAGATATGCCGCGGGTATATTGGAGTATTTATCATACTTTAAAAAGTGTAGGATTGTTCACTAAAAGCTATAATGTTTATGTCCCTTCATTCGGAGATTGGGGATTCCAGATCGCTTCGTTTAAAAAGTTTGTGCCAGGCAGGAAAAAAGTATCTGTTGCGAACGAGACACTCCCCAAAAATCTCTCAGCTCTGTTTAAATTGCCAAAGGATCTGCTTCGTGATAAAAATGCAGCCTTGCCAAACAGTTTAAAGAATCTAAGGTTATTCAAGTATTTCCAGCTTGATCAAAAAGAAGCGCTATAAAGATTAAAGGAATCTTACAGAGGGCTATTCGATTAGCCCTCCGAAGTCTATTCAAGCAACATATGGAACGCTTAGAATTCAGGATCTTCATAGGGATGTGCAACCCATGCCGCGGCATCAATAAACAATCTGACTGCTACCACGCGCCGGTTTTCCACCAAAGTGAAGAAATGGGGGGTATTCACCGGAACCGAAATCACGTCGCCTGGCACTAATTCCACATCAAAATATCCGGCAGCCTGGTTTCCTTTTATTGTGAAAATCCCGTTCCCTGCCGTGATAGCACGAACTTCATCTTCGGTATGGACATGTACCTGCTGAAATTTTTTCAATAGTTCATCCAGATTAGGCGTGGCATCGGATAGAGCTACAATGTCCCAGTTTTTATATCCGTGTCTTTGCGCAAGAGACTGGATATCAGCATCGAAAGTTTCAAGAATCTTTGCTTTATCCTCATCAGAAAGAATAAATGAATCCCGAAGATACTCCGGTAATTTAGTTGTATCCCAGTGTTCATACAGAACTCCCTGTTCCTTCAAGAAATGTTTAACGTTTTCCTCGCCTGATATTCGATCAAGCGTTTTACGAAGCACAATTGATGCCATAGTCAATTCCCCTCTCCATAAATTAGTCATGCAAAATGCCCAATACATAGTTTTCGTTACAGCTTCCTGCTTAAAAAAGCGATAATGAATGAATTCGCTTTATAGCTTCCCGCAAGCGGTCTTCGCTTGTTAGCAGCCCCGCTCGAACATATCCCTCACCGTTATTGCCAAACCCGCTGCCTGGCGCCACGACCACCTGAACTTTCTCCAGAAGCAAGTCTGCGAACTGACTTGATGTGAATCCGGACGGAACTGGAAGCCAAGCGAAGAATGTTCCTTCGGAAAGAGGGGCACTCCATCCGATGCTGCCCATTTCATGAAAAATGGAGTTCCGCCGCGATTCATAGATGTCCACCAGTTCCCGTACGCAGTCCTGAGAGGATGTCAAAGCTGTTACCGCTGCATCTTGAACCGCTCCAAACAGGCTGCAATAGTAATGATCCTGAAGCAAATTGATTAATCGGATCACTTCTTTATTTCCGAGCGCGAAGCCGATTCGCCAACCAGCCATGTTATAGGTCTTTGAGAGCGTATAAAACTCGATTCCTGTCTCTTTCGCACCAGGACGGGTAAGGAAGCTGACCGGTTTCTTGCCGTCAAATCCGATTGCCCCGTAAGCAAAATCATGCGCGATGACAATTTGGTTCTTCTCGGCAAACCGGATTGCATCATCGAAAAAGGTGGGAGGGGCGCAGGCACCGGTTGGATTTGAAGGATAATTGAGATAGAGTAATTTAGCTCTCTTTAGCTGATTGGAAGGAATATTCTCCAAATCAGGCAGGAAAGAATTTCCCTTCAACAACGGCATTGTAACCATTTTAGCTCCAGCAAGTGCAATCCCCGACCAATAATCCGGGTACCCGGGGTCAGGAACGAGTGCGATATCCCCTGGATTCAGCAGGATTGCCGGAAGCTCCACCAGACCTGTTTTTGTTCCGGAGAGAACCGCTACTTCGTCATCAGGATCCAAATCAACACCATGTTCATCCCGGTACCATTGACATACAGCTTCTTTCAGCTTCCTTTTTCCAGTGAATAAGGAGTACTTATGGTTCAGCGGATTATCTGCCGCCCCCTGTAGGGCACGTACAATATGCGGTGGAGTAGGAAGATCGGGATTTCCCTGACCGAGATTAATCACATCGTATCCTTCTTCGATATATTGGTTCACTCTCGACACTAAAGTGGAGAAAAATTGAACAGGGAGACGTTTCATTTGTTTTGATGCCATAACCTCGAATCTGCTTGATCGTGCATTCATTACATCACCTCCCACTCTATGAAACTATATGACAAAGAATAGGAATTGCTTGTACATCTTCATCTATTGCAAAAAACAATCGCTTGTCTCTCCAGCAGCTGCCTATATACATAGACGGTTTTATTATTTATGGCTTTTCATATACACCAAATTCTCGATTTGGATTATTCATATTAAATAGAAAACATTTTCATAGAGGAGGAAGGATCATGCTCCAGTATCAGGCTCTTAATGAATATAGAGCTTTGATTTATGCACGGAAGCGAAGAGACTTGTTTGTAGAACAATCACAGCTGGTCTGCAGAGAGATCGGGGATGGGAATTTGAATCTCGTCTTTCATATTGCTGACCAAATAACGGGAAAAAGCATCATTATGAAGCAGGCGCTAACCTATGCGCGGGTGGTTGGGGAATCGTGGCCATTAACCCTCGATCGGGCACGGATTGAGAGTCAGGCATTGCTCATTCAGCATTCCATTTGTCCCGGCTTCGTACCTAAGGTCTACCATTATGACCCTATTATGGCGCTGACCATTATGGAAGATCTGTCAAGCTATCTGGTGATGCGTAAAGGATTGGCTTCCAGAGTGCAATATCCTCATTTTTCGCGTCACATCGGCCGTTTTTTGGCACGGACTTTGTTTTTGACATCCGATTTTGCTTTGCCCTCACAAGAGAAAAAGATGAGAGCGGCTCAATTCATGAATCCGGAAATGTGCAAAATCTCGGAAAATCTCATTTTTACAGATCCCTATTTTGATTCCGAAACGAACCGATTTAATCTCCTGATAACGGATGCTGTAATAAAAATACGGGATAATGACCAATTGAAGCTTGAAGTCGCAAAATTAAAGGAAGGCTTCCTCACGCATGCACAGGCGCTTATCCATGGGGACTTTCATACCGGGAGCATCATGGTGACGGAAGAGGATACTAAAGTGATTGATCCGGAATTTTCATTCTATGGACCTATCGGATTTGATATCGGGGTCTTAGTTGCAAATGTGCTGCTGAGTTTCGCCTCCCATGAAGGGCATACGCCGGATTCACAGGAACGAACCAATTATCAGGCGTATCTGCTGTCTATGATCGAAGAAATATGGTCTTGCTTTGAAAAAGAATTCAGGGATTTATGGGAAAAAGAATCAAAAGAACAAATGACGGTAATCCCAGGTTATGTGGACGATTACTTGCTCCAAGTGCTTGAGGATACTGCAGGGTACGCAGGCTGCGAAATGATGCGCAGAATCATCGGTCTCGCACATGTTCCGGATCTGGAGAGTGTAGAAGATCCGAATCTGCGGGCGAAAGGGGAACAACTGGCACTGTCGATCGGTCAACAGCTGGTGCTGGAAAGATGGCAGGTTCAAGGTATCAACGATATTACATCCCGTGTAAGGCAAATAGCAGGATTGGGGATGAATCAGTAAATGATCATTTTACCCGATCTCTTTTATGGGACAAGAATGAGAGGAAGGGGGATAATCGATGTCTAACAAAAAAAGGCGCCATCTCTTTACGTCCGAATCCGTAACGGAAGGTCATCCGGATAAAATGTGCGATCAAATTTCTGATGGCATATTAGATGCTATTTTTGAGAAAGATCCGTATGCGCGTGTAGCTTGCGAATGCTGCGTGGGACGGGGCTTTGTTCTTGTTACTGGTGAAATTACGGCAAATGCTTTTATCGACTATCAAAAAGTAGTCAGGGAAACCATTAGGAGCATCGGGTATTCACGAGCCGAGCTCGGTTTCGATGCCAATTCCTGCTCGGTCTTCATAGCAATCAATGAACAATCCCCTGATATCGCAATGGGGGTCGACAAAGCTTTAGAGATTCGCGAGGGCAGGATGAATGAAGATGAGATTGACGGGATCGGAGCCGGGGATCAAGGCTTGATGTTCGGTTTTGCATGCAATGAAACAAAGGAGCTCATGCCGCTGCCGATATCCCTGTCTCATAAACTGGCTTATCAATTGGCACTGGTCCGAAAAAGCGGCACATTGCCTTATTTACGTCCTGACGGTAAAGTGCAGGTCAGCGTTGAGTATGAAGGTACCCGGCCTAAACGTGTAGATACAATCGTAATCTCGACTCAACACGATCCCGAAATATCCCAGGAGCAAATTAAAAAGGATATGTTGATGTTTGTGATTACGCCTGTCATTCCAACCGAGTATAGGGATGAACTTACAAAATATTACATTAATCCAACCGGCCGGTTTGTCATCGGCGGTCCGGCAGGGGATGCAGGATTAACAGGCCGCAAAATAATAGCTGACACCTATGGCGGTTACGCGCGTCATGGCGGAGGGGCATTTTCGGGCAAAGACCCGACCAAGGTTGACCGTTCAGCCGCTTATGCTGCCCGTTATGTAGCTAAAAATATTGTTGCTGCAGGTCTTGCCGATAAGTGTGAAGTTCAATTGGCTTATGCCATAGGGGTGGCCTATCCGGTGAGCATAGCTGTCGATACCTTCCGTACCGGCAAAATAGATAATGAGATGCTCAGTCAATTGGTACAGAAACACTTTGACCTTCGTCCGGCAGGCATTATTAACATGTTGAAACTTCGCAGCCCGATTTATCAGAAAACGGCTTCATACGGTCATTTTGGACGAGCGGATTGTGAATTTCCCTGGGAGCAGACAGACAAAGCAGAGTTATTAATCAAGGAAGCAAAGCTGCTCCAAGCGACGAATGGTAAACAGGCAGGACATCATTAATACAGCTCAGATAAACAAACTAAGCCTCTTATTTACTAAGAGGCTTAGGCTTGTTTATCTTAATCGATCATTTTTATTTCATTCGAACCGCGAATTAGTGTTTTTGAATAAATCTTATCAGGCTTTAAGATATCGATTAAATAATCGATAGCTATTTTGGGGTCTACTTTTTCTCCGCATGTGTAACAATCTATCGCAGCAAACTCTTGTTCAGGGTAGGTGTGAATAGAGAGGTGACTTTCAGATAATAGAACCAAAATTGTACAGCCATTTGGATCGAACTTTTTGTAAGATATGGACAACACTTGAGCACTGCTTTTCTTAGCCGCATCTACCATGATCAGCCGTAAAAAATCAATATTATTTAAAATTTCAAATTCAGTCCCCCAGACGTCAACGGCAATATGCCTTCCATAGGTTGAGTATTTCAAATCGTATCCTCCCTTCAAATAGGATGAAGATGAACAAGCAGGATGAATGGAAAGACTTTCAACTTCATTAGATAAAATATGAAAATAAATGAAAAACGCTCTAGTAGAATGTCCAATTCTTGCATACAAGCTATTTCATTTGACAGAACAATTCGATTTACAGGATTTCGCTGGAGGAGGAATCATACGGAGTGACCTAGAATTACTGTGAAAATGGAGATGGGAGTGCTGTATTGGAATAATTAGGAAAAATCCCGGTTAGTATACCATCCGCATAAGAATGGAGTGGAGAATGAATGAAACTGCAATCGCAGGTCCCGTTCGAACTGACTGCCGTACAGGGTGATCCGCCAGCCAAGCTAAACTGGGGGCCCGTTCAGGAGCTTTCAGTTGGAATAGAAACAACAGGAGCTCCAACTGGGGATCTGGCCGTCCTCACATCCTCTGAATCGGCAAGACGGATTTACATTCATTCCGGGGTTTCAGGTGAAAAGAAAGCGCTATCCTTAATTGTTGAATGGTATACGGATGCAAGAGAAGAACCGCTGATTTTATCCGTGCCCTGGGACAGCATCGGATTCTCGGATCATTCGGTTTTGCTGCAGTATACGGGTCACGCGGTCCGGTTATATGTAGACGGCGTTTTGGTAGATGAGGATTGGCCGATGGGCTCGGTCGATTTGAGCGATTCATGCGTTCACCTGTATAAGAACGTTACGAGAGTCCTCTTATGGAAAGAAGCGGTGTCGCCTGAGTGCGTGGACCGGAACTTAGAAGACCGGATTTTAGGTGCAGAACCGGCAACGCTGCAATATTGGAAGCCGCGGGGTTTTAATACGGGTGTAGGTGATTGCATGCCTTACTTTGACGGAGAAAATTTCCGTCTCTTCTATTTGTACGACCGTCGCGGGCATGCCAGCAAATGGGGTCTTGGCGCGCATCAGTGGGCTCAAATTTCGACGAAAGACTTCCGTTCGTGGACTCATCACCCGATAGCGGTAGGCATTACGGATCAAGGAGAAGGGTCAATCTGTACCGGTTCCTTATTCTTGAAGGATGGTATTTATTACGCTTTCTATGCCGTTCGGGCTGTCGACGGTTCTCCCGCCCGCCTGACTTGGGCGATTAGCAGCGACGGCATCAACTTCACCAAGACCGGTGCCAGCATCCGCATCTCGGACCGGTACTCTCTGGCATCCGTTCGTGATCCCCATGTGTTTCAGGATCAGGAAGGAAAGTATCATATGCTGGTGACGACCAGCCTGGTTCATGAGATCAGGAATCAAGGCTGCCTCGCTCATCTGGTGTCGGATAATCTGAGCGAATGGACGGAACTTGAGCCTTTCATCGTTCCGGGCTATCATGACGAACCGGAATGCTCTGACTTTTTTGAGTGGAACGGATGGTATTACCTGATCTTCAGCAACGATGGGCTGGCTCGTTACCGGTACTCCCGTAATCCGCAGGGGCCTTGGCTGAGACCGGCGATGGATGTTTTCGATTGCGTGCAATGGCGCGTACCGAAGACCGCCCCATTCCCGGAGGGAAGACGCATTGCAGCAGGCTTCCTGGCTTCACCGGGCAAATACGGAGGAGAGCTCGTTTTCCGCGAATTGATTCAGCAAGCAGACGGTTCCCTTGGGCTTGGCTTCGTTCCGGAGCTGGAAGAGAAGACCGGCCCTTCCCAATCATTCGAAGGCTTTACCCTGGACGGCGCGAGCGGGTTCGTCTCCCGCGGCATCGGGTCGTTCGCACCGGGCTATGTGATCTCTTTCGAAGTGAAGGCTCATTATCCGAACATGTTCTTCGGATTCTCCGTGGCGGATTCGGAAAGCTTTATGAACGGGTACGATATCCGTTTCGAGCCGGCAGCCCGTAAAGCCGGCATCCATCGTATTCATGCCCCTTCCCTGCAGGAGGATGAGTCATCTTCGATCTATCAGCTGGAAGGACTGAGTGAGAACGTATCTGTCAAAGCCGTCGTTAAAGAAGGATGGATCGATCTGTGTGTGAACGGCAGCCGGACGATCATCTCTAGAATCAGCCGCAGGAGCGGAAGCCTTCGTGTATTCGCCCAATTCGGTTCGGCTTCGTTCGAACGGATCATCATTCGGGAAATAAACGGGTAACTAAGGTAACTATAATCAAAGAAAAGAATTAAAGGAGAAGTTAACAATGACGAAGAGCTTAACGCCTAAAGCCCCTCTGTATCGTGATCCCATACATGACGGGGCAGCGGATCCACTGGTGGTTTTTAATAGAGAGGAAGGTAATTGGTATTGAGAACCGGTTTGTAGACGCAAGCAGGCCATGACGCTGAGGATCTTAATGAAGAATAACGATGCGTTCTTGAAACGTTAAGGCAGACTTAAGGAATGCACCGCTGCCGTATTCAGGAAACTTTCAGCGCAGGCTCATCTTAGGCTTAGGTTCATTTCATTTTCACTTAAGGGGCACAGACCATAATAAGTCTTGTGAAGACAACCGCATTTGACCAAATACACCAACCCATGAGGAGGAAAAGAACATGAACAAATACTTGAAGACGATCAGCATTACGGCGGCATTAGCAGTGATGATCCCGCTAAGTGCATCTGCAGCAGCATCGAACACGACGACTGAAACAAGCACAAGCTCGGCAGTCAAGGTTGACCAATCAGGCAGCGGCTTGATAGACCGCGGCGGCGATCACGGCGGACGTCCAGGCTTCAGGGGACAATACTTCAACGAAGCTGTCCTTGCGCTGCTGAAGCTGGATCGGGACACCCTGCAGGAGAAGCTTAACGCAGGCAGTACGCTGGGGGAGATTGCAACCGCCCAAGGAGTAACGACGGAAGCTCTGAAAGCGGCGCTGACAACTGCTTTTGAAGAGCGGCAAGCACAGGAGGAGAAAGAATTTACTGCTAACTTGGATACGATGATAAGCTCCAAACAGCAGTTTAAAGGCGGTCCGGGCTTAGGCGGCGGTCATTATCTTAGCACAATCGCCACAGCGATCGGCCTGACGGAGGATGAGCTTAGAACAGCGCTTCAAGCAGAAGGAGCAACCATCGCTTCTATTGCGAAGACAAAGGGAGTAACTACGGACGCGCTGATCAGTAAGGTGAAAGCAGCGATTGTCACTCAAATCGATCAGGCGGCTACGGATGGCAAATTGACGGCTGAGCAAGCAGCAGCCGCGAAGGAAAAGGCGGGAGAGCAGGCCAAGCGAGCGGTAGAAGGTAACTTTGGGCCGAAAGACGGCTTCCGTGGCGGCGGTGGACACGCTGATAAAGGCGGTTCTATAGGAAATCAAACATCAGCCACGACAGAATGATCTACTTAGACTGCTTAAAACGTTCCAGAGGGAAATGAAAGGATAATAAAACGAAGTAATTGGAATAAATTTACAAAAAGCTCACTGGGAGTCATCCGAGGCCACTGAAGAACTTAAGCTTTTCCAGTGACCCAAGTTATATTTAAAGAAAAGCGACACTTACCTCGGATTTTTCGGGTAGGTGTCGCTTTTTATGTGGTATTGCTCTGTTTTTTCTTAGTCCGCTAACTTCA
>NZ_JBHSOW010000135.1:0-30482 GCF_042656405.1 Paenibacillus solisilvae
GTATAGAGCATGAAACCTGCGCTTGTTACTTGCCTTAGCCGCAAGGTAGAGGGTCCTTTGGAGTTCTAGAACTTTTACTTTTGTGTAGTTAGCAGATTTCACTGCATTCACTCGCTCTTATCTCCATTGTTACCCGTAAACAAAGTAAGGGTACTTTCCTCCCGCAGGTTATGTTGTCCTGCGTTCTTAGGTACTACCACCCTCTCCGACTCCCTTCCCGCCGCTTACCACTTCACCCTCCGGGCTTATAGGTTCACGCTTTACGACGCTGTCGTGCGAGGTAGGGTCTCCCTAGTTCCAGACACAGCTGTTACTACATGCTGTTCCCCATACACCGGAGGATTCTTCCGCGCTGCTTTTCCAAGTTCTTCACGCGTTCCATGGCCTTCACCGTGCAACACGGGGTTCGGCTCCCTCTTGTCCCTTTCGGGTTGTATATGACGATGCGGCAGGATTCACTTTATGTTACAGCCTGCAGTTTTGCTTCACCCTGATTGGGGTTTTTCACAGGGCTTCATCCTTAGGATCTCGCCACCAGATGCCTGCTAGCTACGAGGCGGCTTGGTCCCTACCTCGGTTGGACTTTCACCAACTAGTTGTGCCTAGCTTTGCTAGGCGCACTGTTACATTAAACTGCCCGTTACTTTTATAGAAAAATGGAGCAGCTGCCGCGGTAGCTGCTCCATTATTGTGCCCGTCCCTCGGTTTTAAGGGTTTATCTCACGTAAACTCAGTCATTCGCAGGGTAATAACACAACCGCAATGAATAGTTACGGTCACAAACGGGATTTCCCACCGATTTTACCAAGTAGAAGTCATCATTATTCATGCGAAAATGAACAAATAAGAAGTATGAGCTTTAGATACTTGATCGAATTTTTGGCGCCCCCCTTGCCAATATACTATTCTAAGCTATGACCGCTAAACCTCTTTAGGGTCTGTCTCCGTTTTTTTATTCCTTTAATGCGTTGTATTCAGCCCATGTTTTTTTCGTAATACCTTGTAGATCCCGCTCTAGGAGGGGTTCAGCATCTTTAAGAGCGGAAACTGGGAGCTCTCCTTTATTTACTGCAATAATAATATCAGCCATTCGACTGTACTCAGCCACGGTTAATTTCACAAAACCAGGGGCAGTTTTATCGGAATATTGAGGGGCAACAGGAGTAGCAGGATCGGAATGTTGAGCACCGTTTTTCAGCCATTCAAACAACTCGGAAGATGCGAGTAGTGTCTTTACACTGTCTTTTGTTAAAACAACCTCACCATCCACTGGACTGTATGATTTCGTAGTAGTCCCGTTTTCCTGCTTTGATACAACGCAGTTGACCGCAGGTTCTATCACAGTAGATTCGCCGAGACGCTCGATTTTGATTACATCAGGATATCCATGTTTACCAAACTCAGTCGGACCTTCCGCGAGGGTTGCTTCGTTGACCCTCGATACAATATTAGTAATGACCTCTTTTCCTGAACTGCTCTCGTTTGTATATAGCGGTGTTTTCGGCTTGCGATCAACCAAGCTTCCTACAATTTGAACAGATTCAACTTCTCCCAGTTTTAATATTGCCTCAGATCCAGGTTTTGATATGACTATTGGTTGGGCAAATGGCTGTTCACTGGATTTCGGCATCGTTAAAGCGCACCCGCCAAGAAGCAATACCGCCGCCATACCCAAAAGCGAAAATTTGTAAGAGTTCTTTTTATGTTTCGTGATCATGATGAGTCTCCTCTTTAGCTGATTCTTGTTGCCTGAGATGCCTTGCAGACATCTGTACAAAAAACCTAATTTTGCGAAGAATCGAGTAGGAGGGGGCGGCTAGCCCCCGTCCTCTCACACCACCGTACATACCGTTCGGTATACGGCGGTTCATGATATATTCCGTAACGAGTTATATCTGTCCGCTAAGCTCTTCAAACCATGGGATTCCCAATAGCGATTATTGAGTGCCCTGCTCAATATTGGACTTCCTGCAATTCGCCAGTGCCCTTTTCGGGTATTTCCCCATTCAAAGGCTTTATCCTTAGGCATACCTAAGGATATAAGCCGTTTGACTTTGGTTTTCGTTTTCTTCCATTGCTTCCAAAGACACATTCTTAGCCTTCTTCGAATCCATTTGTCCATATTCAGAAAGACACTTGGCGTGTCCGCCAGCGAGAAGTATCCGCACCAACCAATTAAGTATTGGTTCAGCTCCTTGATTCGCTCTTCCATCTTCATCGCCCTTCTTCGAGAGGTTATCTCCCGAATCCTGGTCACTGCTTTCTGTAAGGATTGTTTTGCAATCCTTATCTTAAGCAGCCCTTTTCTCATACTAAAACTAAATCCTAGAAACTTTCGCTTCCATGGATGATCTACCGCGCTCTTCGCTTGGTTTACTTTTAGCTTTAGTCTTCTCTCGATGAATTGGGTAACGGATGCCTTGACTCGTTCGCCTGCTCTTTGGGTTTTCACGTAGATGTTACAATCGTCCGCATAGCGGACGAAGCGGTGTCCACGTTTCTCCAATTCTTTGTCCAACTCATCGAGTACGATATTGGATAATAACGGACTGAGAGGTCCGCCTTGTGGCGCCCCTTCATTGGTCGGTTTAACCAAACCGTTCTCCATCACGCCCGATTGCAGGTATTTGCGGATAAGAAGGAGAACTTTCTTATCCTTCACTTTCTCCGAAATCTTCAACATGAAGCGATCATGGTTAACACGGTCAAAGAATTTCTCCAAATCCAGATCGACAACGAATCCATATCCTTCTTTCATGAATTCTCTTGCTTTCCTCACGGCATCATGTCCGCGCCTTTTAGGCCGGAACCCATAACTATGTTCGGAAAACTGTGGATCAAACAATGGGTTTAACACCTGTGCGATTGCTTGCTGGAGCATTCGATCTGTGACGGTAGGTATACCTAACATCCTGACGCCACCGCCATTCGGTTTCGGGATTTCGACCCGACGTACGGGGCTAGGCTGGTAGGTTCCTTCTTCTATCTCTTTGCGTATCGTCAGCCAGTTTTGTACGATGTGTTCCCGTAGGAATTTTACAGACATGCCATCTACGCCGTGGCTTCCTTTATTTGCTTCTACACGCTTTAATGCTTCAAGAAGGTTTTCCCGTGACAGCAACTGCTCCAACATTTTTTTTTTTACAACTCCTTACGTGATTTGTACTTTCCTCTTGTGCCAGAGATAAGCTCTGCCCTGCCGAAGCCCCACACGGAATTCACCGCTTCCTTCTTTCAGTCAGGTCCTTTCGGATTTTCTGCTTTCGCCACTCATCCTGAACGCCTTGATGTACAAATACCTATTTCATGTTCAGCCCTTCCGGGAGCTGTTGCAACAGCTTCCGTACTATGACCTCTGCTGACTTCTGTACGTTCAGCCTACTTTCACAAGCAGGATTACGAAATTATTTCGCGTTCCGTACAGATCTCCCCAGGTAAGAACGCTATCTTCCTCTCCATCTATCTGCTTCATTTACTCTCGTACGCCTTCGGCAGTAAGGACTTTGGTTTGTACTGCAACCTCATCCAACGTACATTAGCCTCATATGAAGTTCGTGTTCCTCAGACCGGAGATTTGCCGCCGGCTTCCTTCAGATTCCACCTCGCGGTGGACACCCTTGCCTTAAGCTATGGCTACTACTGCCTTCACCATTCGGGACTTGAACCCTAGAGATAGCGCCCATGCTGGGCGCACAGCAAAAGGAGCTGCCGAGGCAGCTCCTTCGTCAAATGTCTTTATTAAGCTATCGTGCCCGTAACGGCCGATTAAAATAACCCATACCACCCTTCGTGGTCAAGGCTCCACGGGCAGAGACGTTCTACACCGGATACCCGTAACTAAACCCCTTTTCTGCGGTAGCTTTATGGTGTTGTTTTTATAGGGGAGCACAAAAAGTGGTTGTAGTTCTCTTCTGATCTCTTCCTATCCGTATGTAATTCAACGTTTGCTGACATTTCTATATTTTTAAGCGCCATTCTCTCCCTGGTCGACGAGAGCATAAGATATTTAAAACAGTCCATTCTGAACACTATTGAGACACTCTCAACGGTTTTTATAAAGCCAATTAGATAACGACTGGGGAAAAGAGGGATCAAAACCTAAGCCTCCAAAATGATGTACGAACTTATTTACTTAACCGTCTGCATCCCGTCAAATCATCATACAGACTTCATCTGGATTAACTACAATGAAGGCATCACGCTGCAGGCTTCCGTAGAAGCCTACCGCGCCCGCTTTGGCTTCTATCCTAAATCGGTGCTGGCCGATCAGATCTAACGTACCCAGCAGCTACGGGCTTGGCCGTATTTGAGATTAAATGCTGGGATCCCTTTCCCCGAACTGGACCCTTCGACATCCCGATACGTATTAAAGCCCCGCCATCTCTTTGAGCTGCAAATAAACCGCGCTGACGTCCAGATCGCCCTTTCCGCTCGCTATAGCCTCCGAATAAACGGTATTGGCCGCGGAAGCCGCCGGCAAAGGCGTTTCGGTTTGTCCCGCGACATCAAGGGCAAGCCCGATATCTTTATGCATCAACCGCAGAGCGAAAGCCGCCGGAAAGTCATTTTCCAAAAAAAGCTGCTGCTTCATGCGCAAAAATGGCGAGCCCAGCGCGGATTCCAGCATCATTTCCAGCACTTGCGCGCGGTTGAGCCCCACTTTATCCGCAAGAACCAATGCCTCGGAAACTCCCTGCACCGTTATGCCCAACAGCAGGTTGATGACCAACTTCGCCAAGCATCCGCTTCCGTTCTCCCCGAACAGAATCGACCTTTTGCCGAGCGCCCTGAACATAGGCTGGCAGATCTCGAAGACGTCGGCATTTCCACCCGCCAAAATGACCAACTGCCCGTCCTGGGCCGGCTTGACCGAACCGGACACTGGCGCGTCCAGAAATTCTCCGCCGTGCTCTTTGACAAGCTGCGCGAATCGTCGGGAATCTTCGGGCCCGATCGTGCTCATATCGACCACGATTTTGCCGGCGAGTGGTGCGGCGAGAATGCCTTCATCTCCTGTATGCAAAGCTTCGACAGCGGCGGCGTCCGATACCATTGTAAACGTCATATCCGACTGCTGAACCGTTTCCTTTGGCGACCCCGCCCACACCGCACCGGCTTTCAGCACCTCTTCGGCTCTTGCGGGGGAACGGTTATAGACACGAACCTGAAAGCCCGCCTTCAGCAAATTCTTGACCATGGGCACGCCCATACTTCCTAATCCGATCCATCCGATTGACAACAAGCGATTCATCTCCATCTCCATTTTTTTATTTCTTTTTATTTTTTTCGTGCACAACTAAATTATATACCAAAGAGAACGCCGTTTCTATTCGATAACATCGAAGTAACTAGGGCTTGTTGAACAAAAGAAAAAAAGTTTATTGCCTCTTCTGTCGAATTAAGTGTCAGGAAAACGGGCGTAACCCCGTCAAAAACCGTGCACTTGGAGACGTCCAGATGGATCAGCGAACAGAAAGCCAAATGAATTTGCCCAGTGACTTCTTCCTGCCATTTGGCGGGAAACTGTCGAAAGTTAGCCGCTGGGTGCTCCTGGCACAGATGGTTCCTTGTTGGAAGCTCGAAGAGAAATACGCTCGGAACTTAGAGAATTGGAGAACGTCGCAATGAACGTAGAGTGGACAATTCTGATCATAGTTTGGACTTTGACATTCCTTCTTTTTATTCTTCATTCCGCGCAATCAATTCCGGTTGGCTCAAGTGGCCATATTGTTCAAACAGGTCATCACATGGCTATTCGGTCTTTTTGTGGTTGAACTCGGATGGATCGAATATCCGGTACGAGAATTGGAATCTGTGAACAGAACGCGAGCATTGCTTCCTCCTGGGCTGGGCATACATAGCAAAGCGCATGCCGACATCGGCATGCGCTTCTAAGGCTGCGAAAGTTTCTTATTTTTCTTTAGCCGTTTCCACATATTTTTTGAAATTGTCTAAAATCGCCTGCCATCCGGCTTGCTGCATCTCGATGGCGTTTGTTTCTTCCGCTTCGAACGATTCGATGATTTGCGTGTCGTTGTCTTGGCGAATAAAAGCGATCTTCACTTTTCTACCGTCAGCGATCGTATAGGAGATGCTCTCGTAAATACTCACCTCGTCGTATACTCCGCCGAAATCAAATCCAAAGCTGCCGTCTTTGGCTTCCATTCTCGAGACGAATTTACCACCGACATTCAGATCATTCTCGGCGTATGGCGTATGGCGTGTGCCAGTCATCGGAAGCCTTACTCCATTGCGTGATATGCTTCGG
Organism: Paenibacillus solisilvae; assembly: GCF_042656405.1. Lineage (NCBI taxonomy): Bacteria > Bacillati > Bacillota > Bacilli > Caryophanales > Paenibacillaceae > Paenibacillus > Paenibacillus solisilvae. The sequence continues at coordinate 6,269 of NZ_JBHSOW010000135.1, forward strand.
ATCCGTCCAATATTTCCACACGCTTTCGACGGGAGAATGAACGATCGTTCCCACTGTTATCGTTACCGAATTACCTGTTCCCATTACATAACCTCCTTATATGAATATATTATTCTCAGGCATTGTCGTTTGAAAATGCCATCATCAATCACTTCAAGGTGGCTAAGATACACAATTTACCTAAACCAATTATAGCATGAAGCGGCAGCTAGATTTCTTTTAGATTGCTATTATACAAATCTGCCCGTTAGCATGGAAAAAGCAGCCGATCGACCGGCTGCTTTTTCATCTTATTATTGAACTATGCTATCATGTTCCGATAGTTGAGCAGCCTACCGGTTGATACCAGCAGGCGTCATTATGCTATAGTAACTTCAATAAACTTCTTGCAAACTTACATAGTTCTGGCTGATATGCTTGATAATTTTTAGTTTTTCCGCTATACAGGAAATACTCACCATTCATAATTAAAGTGAAATTTTCCTTTGTTTTTAAGAATACAGTAATACATACTGGGCCTCCTTTTGGAGCAGGTCCTTATATTCACTTATGTCATCCTTATCGACTTGATTTATCAAGCTCACAAATGATTTAATTTCACCAGACTTTAAAGGTCTTCTTAAAGAATGAGCTGATATTTTAGCGGATTCAATTTTACTTTCTGCTAAACCGAGGAACGGGGCCTCAAATGATTGACGTTTTTTAGCTAATGGATTTTCCATATCCGCAAACACCATTGAACAAGTTAAAATCGACATCGACGTTACAACAATTAAGGCAAGACAGAAAATCTTTTTCATAATTACCTCATCAGTTTTTATGGCTATAATGCCCTGATACAAGGTACATTATTAATTTTATCAACTTCCGGGGAACATTAACGAGAACTGCCAGTTCGCTCAACGTCCATCAGGACATCTGTATATAACCGCTTATTTTGTGCAGTAGTCCCGCCTATCAAAATTTGAAAGGCAGAGTAATTCGAAGCTACGAAAACACAAAGACGGCCCTGTCGCAAACAATGCGAACAGCGGTCGTTTTTTGTCATTGTTCCACGGAAGGAAAATCGTCGCTCACTGCTGGATTTGGGCGGAAATCGCGATTGATTTTTGGTTATTCAAAAAATGGGCTATTGAGTGGCGTATTCATTCGGTGTAAAATGTATATACTATAGCATATACATTTTGGAGGATGACCTGTGTTTGATGACGAAGAGGATCTTTTCATTTGGGACGATCACAATATCGAGCATATTGCACGGCACGGCGTTCTCCCCGATGAAGCCGAGGAAGCATTTTGGGATGAGGACCGGCTTCCATTTCATGCCCATAGTGGTCACCGCGGCCTTATTGGGGCAACGGACGAAGGCCGGCGTTTAGTTGTCATTTTTGTAAAGAAGGAAGGCAATCGTATTCGAGTCATTACGGCCCGAAATGCCGAATCCGATGAGAAACGGCTATACAACAAAAGGAGGTCATCACAATGAAGCGAATTACATCCAAAGAGGAGATTCCGGCGAATATGACCGACGAAGAGGCTGCCGATTTTTGGGCTACTCACACGATGAGTGAAGAGCTGCTCGAAGCCTCTACGACCGAAGATGATTTACCGCGTCGGAATGGCCGTACAAAAACGATATCTATTCGCCTGGAACACGATTTACTCGAGCGCATCCAGGAAGTCGCGGCGCAAAAGCATATGGGGTATCAGACGCTCATGAAGCAATTTTTAATTGAACGCGTCTATGAAGAAGAGAAATCGGCTCGTTAAACGGAAACCGCCTTGCAGGTGTTCAGCCGCGATAAGTCATCCAAACGTTGGCGCTACTCAGGCCGGGGAGGCCCTAACCTGGCCGCGAAGCGAGTCGAGGTTTGGGGGCAACGTGCTTTTCGTTGTCCCCACTCCGAGGCGAGCGAGAGGTGTTTCTTGAACATGCTCTACCGCTCCCACTCACGATCTCTATCTTGCGCTGGGGACTTCGCCTGCTGCCTCATGCGGCGCATGCGTTCTTCCTGCTGCATTTGACTACGCTGTCGTCCGATCTCCTGAAAGGCCCGATCCATAGCCTTAAACGCGCCGTGTAGGACGGACATCTCTTTTTGGATTATCGGTATCTCTTCCCGATTCGGCGTATATTTATGCTCATTAATGATTCGATTTTCGACGCGATCAAGGTCACGATGAAGCCCACGAATTTCGTTTTCATTTGCCTTTCGAATGCGCTGCAAGAAGCCTTTGGGCTCGATCTCCTTGATCTTTTCTTTTAACCTCTCTCGCTCCTGCAGGAGCAAATCACGCTGCTCAATCTGTTTAAGCGTGGTTTCCAGCTTCTTAATTTCACTGATCTTCTCCCGTCGCTGGTTGTAAAGATCGTTATGCTCCTCGTCCACTTGCTTCATAGACTTTGGCTGCGGTGCGCCCTGGATCTGTGCCAACCCTTGTAGGATTTCCTCGCGCTGTTTCAAATAAGACTGCATTTCATAAACGATAGCATTATGCGTTTTGGCAGCGCGGTTGATATCGCCGCGATCTGTCTGCTTCCCCTTCTTCTCCATATCGCGAACGGTCGGCCCTTCGTGAATGGTTGGTACCCGGTCGGTAATGCCCTGCTTTTCCAGGCTGCGGTGATCGATTCGCTCCGGACGATTCGCCTTTTCAAAAACACGGTTTACATCGTGGGCCCACGCTTCGTGCCATTTCGCAATCAGCTCGCGTTCGTTCCATTCGCGTACCTTTTTCCCGAATCCCTCTGGTCCAATCTCGCGCATCGTCAGCATGACGTGCGCATGCGGATTGTTTGCATCGTCTCGGTGAATGGCCACATCCGCGACCATGCCCCGCGCAACAAATTCCCGCTGGCAAAAAGCCCGCAGCATTTTCGTTTGCAGCTCGGAGCTAAATTCTTTGGCAGTGCGACATTGATTTCGCGGCAGAGCTGCGCGTCTTTTCTTTTCTCGGCTTTTTCGACTTCGTTCCATAGCCGGTTACGATCTTGGATCCATTCAGGGGAATGCACCGGCGCCATGATTTCATTTTGTGGTTTGCTCTCGCGGCGATAGAATTTCATTTCGCCGGTTCGCTCGTCTTCCAAGCGCTGGCCGCTGCGGGGTGTGGTGGGTTGACAGTTTCGTTCATATCAGCGTAATAGATCTGTTTAATCGATTATGGTTGCCAAACTTCCCATATGTTACCGTCAGGATCAGCGAACGTTATGTTTGGTCCGCTTGTCACCCGTTCTCCTAAAATATTCACTCCGTTTTCCTTAAAACGTTCAAATAGCTCCTCGATCCGTGGAGTAATGAAACATGCCATTGCATGGGGTTTGCCGCTGTCTAATGGCCATGAAAAGCGTAATCGACCGCCTTCTTCGTCCGATTTGTGAAGGAACAGAGCAGGTACAACTTGCCTTAAACCAGGTGAAGGCAGGTTTCCATTCCGATCGGGAAAATTCAAAACAGCCATCACCATCCCAGGCTCAATATGGTCGTTGTTTGCAGGTTGGTACCCTAAATTCTTTTGGTACCATTTAATAGACTCGTAAACATCATTTACTGGTACGTAAATACAAGTTATACCCGTAATGTCTTCCAGTCTTTCTTCCACTTTGATGTCCTCATTTGCCTGCATATCGTTTCCTCCCTCTCAATATCTTAAATCAATAATGATCACATACCACACCCAATCATTTCTAATTTTACCACTACTACACATGGATGATATGTAATTTTTTATATTTTTTTCACTTGTTCATTATGCTATCCTGCCCATTAACGGGGAAAAGGCAACCGATTGAATGGCTTTTTCATTGATGTATTGTACTCGTTCTCCGTTTGAAACATCTTGACCCTGCTCCGAATAGATAGACACATAGAAAACCTCTATAATATATACGTGGAGGGATTTAATATGGGGCAGCGGAAGAAGTTTGACAAAGCATTTAAGGAGCAAGTAGTACTACGAATCTTGGCTAAGGAATCAACAGTAGGCGATACGGCCAATGAACTTCTCTATCACCAATTAGTAATTGATCAAGCTTTAATTCGAAATCCTTACCTTTATTTTGTGGCAAATTTTCGCCATTAATAATCATAATTTTTTTATTTCTTTGCAAAAAATTCCGCTTTATGATAACCTCTGTAGAGCTTTCCTCATTTAGATTATCAACTAACTTCAAAGTAATAAAAACTTCTCTTGATACCAGGTAGTTCTTAACCAATTCAACTTCTTTTTAGTTTCAGGATCTATGTAAATTTGCTCAGCATCTCCGCCCAAGCAATAATCCACCAATGCTAGTACTGTGGTTTTTCCAATGTTGTTACCAGTCTCTAGATCACTTTTTCCTGTAGTTTCGTCAACGATTAAATTGGCGCCTAAATGAAACTCGATTCTCCGGATAGTATCGTTTAGAGCAGAGATAATCAACTCTTTTAGGTACATAGCGAAATTTGTCCTTCCTCATCTACTATCACTGCTTCAATCAAGTACAACCAATCCAAACAATACGAAAAGACTTTTAATGAGATATCATATTGCTCTTTTAATGAATGAAAAAGTTTCAGTATGTCACTGTAATTATTATTTCTAATTTCCTTTAACACCAAAGCTGCATAATAAAAAATGCTCATCTCAGGTTTTATTTCATTAGGAAGCAACATGATTATACCCCTTCGGATTCTTGAAAATCTTGCATCTAATAAAAGCATCAAAACGTTATGATCCGTACGCACATTTCAATTATATCTTCTTCAAAGTTCTCTAAATTAATGCTGTTAAGAATATAGTCTTCAACATTTGTGACTATGTTAAAAAATCGCTCTACATTGGTAATATTCTTCAACAATTCCTTTTCATAAAATGAGGTTAATTTTCTTAACACCGAAATTCTTTTATTGATCCCTTCATGTTCAAATTGCTTGTAAATTCGATCCAACTTAGCATAATACGGCTTAAATTCATCTATTGTTGAATCCTTAATGATTTCCAATCCATTAAGTTCAATCTTTTCATCTATGTTATATTCATTTAGATTGATTGCCGCAGCATTATCATCCAAATCTATCGTTATCTGTTAGTCAAAGAGCCAACGAAAAAGGCCAAACCAAATGACAAAAAATAAAGTCCAATCATAATAATTGAGAGTCTAATTATAATAATCATCAATTTTTTTACCAGAATGAGGAAGTTAATTCGCAGTAAGTCATCGGGCAAAACCCAGTCAATAAGAAACTTCCACCCGATCCACACACCGGAACGATGTAATCCCTCAACAATTAAAAATAAACCTGAAAATAAGAAAAATAATAATCCCGGTATCGGCGTTACAATCGTAAATATAACAATTAATGTGAGCCGAACGGCAGTACGCTCCACAAAGAACAATACAAACAAGAAGGATGAAACGGTATTAGAATTTCAAGTTCGAGGTATGGGATATGTACAATACAACAGAAAAATGCGGAGGGTTATTTGCTGCGTACAGCAAAAGCATTGGAGAAATAAACATTTACATCATCCAATACAATATAAGCATTGGGAAAGCAACTGTTATACGGTAAATCAGACCATTGTTTGAAAAGCCGCTTGCTAGTTCTATTCTGTAAGCGGCTTTTCATTTAGTTTACTCTTCCTTCAACATCATGAATGCATTACTCATTTCATTTTTATTCAGTCTTTCTCTTTTCCCTGTAGTAAGATGCTTTTCTCTTTCTTACCTGAATTCAACCATTTAAGCTCGTTAATATTGGCATTAATATACTGCAGTTTTTCTTCACGGATGGCTGCTTTTTTTCGAATAGCAGACAATCGCTGCCATTTATTAATCTGTTTCAAAATACTCTTTGCCTCCTCCCTAAACTTGGTCAATAACCCATTGTTTCATAAAGGCTTTCAACAAAAAACTTCGTTTAGGTCATTTTAAAAATAAAACAGTCTATGCTAACAATTTAATACCGGATTGGGCAAATAATCGGCCCTGGCAAACCAAACAAAAAAGCTGTGCTGCAATGAAGCTAGTAAATGAAGCTGAGAGCTGGATTCGAACCCGCACTCTTCGGCTTAGAAGGCAGAGGCACAACCTCTATACCATAACCGCAAAATAGATATCGTTGCATAAATCATGTGATAACAGTGCATAAAGGTAAGGAGGGGCAAGCCGCATATCTAAGTAAAAGCACAGCTATCAATGCGGTTCCGCCCCCTTGCTCTCGGGATTATACAACCTTGCTACTTCTGCTCCGGAACTCCGTTCCTGCTTCGCATTGCCATCTTCTCGCTACCATTCTTCTTGGTCTTCTTCACTTTCTGCCAGCCTTCTAGATCGACAGAACCATCTGCACTAATAGTTCCGCGAACACCCCCTACAGCTTTCAGCCGAGCGAGTCCAATGACTTGTTTATCCGATAAACTACCTATTCCAACACCGTTTCGTCCTTCTTGTTGGTATTTGTGAAATTAACGCTGACTATGTTTTCATTTATAATTGCTCCTCTCAAATTAAGTACTGATGTTCTATTCATGGGTATGCGTTCACCCCGGATCTCCGGAAATGTCTGTTTTGTGTTAACAATTGTTTCATGATGATAACCTTTGGGTATTGATTTTTATTAATAAGGTTCTTTGGAGGTTGATGTTTAGATGTTAAACGTTAACGACCGAGTCTTCGTTTGTTTCATTTGTAACCAAGTTTTAGATAACGACCAAGCGAAATTCCTTTATAAGACTGCATTCAAATCGACGGATAGAGGACTTCTAAATGTAGGGGTTTGTCTAAAGGAAAAAAATGTAGGTTCTGATGAACATATTGTTGAAATTGACCTTCACCCATTTTGCCAAGATTGCCCTCCTTCAATTGTTGAGAAAAATGAAGCTTTGTAAGAATTTCACTTTGACGGTCCCCAAATTTCTTTGTAACAAGAGTTACATACCTTGAGCCTATTACCGTTCTTCGAATTCTTCATGAGTAAGGTAACTCGTTCCTTATTGCAGAGCTCGCAAAGCGTTCTACCGCAAGTTGACGGATTGATGACAATGGCAACAGTTGGAGGTTTGCTCGGTTCAATTTATGGCTCAAAAGCGTTGTTTTGGATCAGATTAAAGGAAGAAAAAAATTGCATTCAAAAAAACTCCAACCCTGGATTTCCTGCTTATTATCAAGTACATCTCAAATTGGATTGTCAACAGAAAACTGGACAACATTTATGAGGTCAATCGTCTAGCTTCTGCAGGTGTAAGATACCCTAGCGTACCGTGAATACGATGATTGTTATACCAGTTAACGTAGTCGTTGAGCTCCAGCGCCAATTGCTCCAAATGCTGAAAATAAACGTGGTTGGCAAATCCAGTTTTGAAGATTTTAAACATGGCTTCGGCTACCGCATTGTCATACGGACAGCCTTTTTTGCTTAGGGATCGTTTGATACCGAAGACTGCCAGCGCCTCAGAAATAAGCTTGTTATCAAATTCCTTGCCTTTGTCCGTGTGGAACAGTTATACATCTCCAAATAAAACATCATCGGTTAATTCAACAATCTTTGGTGCAAAATCTCCGAAGTTTTTCTGAGCAAAAGTAAGTTCTTTTGAATCTGACAATTAATATCCCTACTTCCATTTCTTTAAATTTACTCATCTATATTTAGAAATTTAAGCTCATCCTTATTATGCAACAAATGAAAAAGAGACCGTTATCCCATTCATCTTAAATAATTGCCTAATTCTCTCGCGTTAACGAACACTTATGAATTTGTGATTACTTTCGCAACTGCATCTTACCAGCCCAGGATGCCGCTTACCGTCACTTAAGTTGCTCCACCTATATTTAAAACCATATAGATTTCGCAGTGTTACCGAGCGGTATTTCCAAACCTATAGGCTTCTTCCAGTATTCGTCGGAAGTGTACCGCGAACCGCGGTCAGAGTGATGGGTCATCTTATGCTTTGGCTTCTGCACCTCGTACGCCTTGTCTAACGCTGCAAGTACCAAATCCGTCGTCATGCGATCCCCTAACTCCCAGCCCACGATCTTGCGGCTTTACAGATCCAGGACGCTTGCAAGGTACATGCGGCCTTCACGGCACCCGTAAGGGAAAGGCTCCGGATATCCTCCTTCAGAAACGCTCGCTTCTTGCTTTGCGTCGAAAACGCACGCCGGCTTTGGAACAGTGAGCTTTCCGAGTAGTCCGTCAAAATCATCTCCGCCCCGTCCATGGCCATGTAGAGCGATATTTTACCTGAACCTGAGCCGGCTTCCAGTATCCGTTTCCCTCTCAGATTGCCGGTCAGCCGGCACACCTTTTCGTAGATGGACAAACTTAACGCATCCCAAAGATAGGACGGCTCTGTCGACCAAATCCGATCCCATACCTGCGTATCCGCTATCGTTTCCAATCCCTCCGGAACGATAATCCTGCCTGCTTCATTAATGAAAGGGGGACTCGCCGCATGTCGCTGCAGGGTAACCGAATACCCGGATGCCTTCCACCTGCCATCCGAACGCGCCTTGAAAAGACAGCTGATGCACCTCCGGTTCCGCGCCCATTTAGCTGATGACGGAGCAAAGATTGTAAATATACCATTCCAATCCCCCTCCGAATATGTCGAAGCTGTGCGTCAAAATTCCGATCCTGCTACGGTCCTTCCTCCCTCCACTCCACCAAACGGGGATGAGGCTCCAGTATCGATTCGTACTGCGCCGCATTTTCCCAGCAGCCATCGGGATCATGCGCGAGGTAGCTCATAGATAATTGGGTTTGTGGGAACTAAATAATCCCATCTTGATTAACCGAGATGGGAATTATTTTGGTGTTACCGATTCCGCCTAGAACAACAGCGAGAGCAGCCGGCAAAACTTCTTTCATCTTGTGGATTACAGGCCGTTTTTCGAACTCCGACGCAAAATCTACTCGCTTACGCCAAGATCCCTGAATTAATCTTAATTTCTGTAGAATATTGGTGTAATTGATCGGTTACTTTAAGAGTATAGATGCGTAATCTTGCGCATGTTATAGATAAACAAAGGAGGAAATTCAATTGGTGTGGATTCTTTGGTTGTATCTAATCAATACACTCTTGATGTTAATCGTAGCGATCCGCGAGGTGCGTAGACCGGCCAAGGCTTTGAACTGGCTTGCTATTTGCCTCGTTTTTCCTGTCATCGGTTTCGTATTCTATCTTAGTATTACAAATCCCAAATACATTTCTCGTGAAAGACTGACGTTACCTCACAATGAGTCTGACGCGTTGCCTGATTCATTCAGCAGCTCAGCTTCGGTTATCGCTCATTCTTTACGGCATTTGTCCGTATATGGACTTCGAACCGGCAGAGTCCAGGTGCTTAAGAACGGCAATGAAACCTATGAGAGACTGATGGAATCCATAAAGAGTGCACTAAACTCGATTGATTTGGAATACTACGTCTATCGAGATGACCAAATTGGCAGACGTATCACGGATCTGTTGATCGAGAGGGCCAAGGCTGGTGTACGAGTCCGATTTGTGAGAGACGGTTGGGGGAGCAAGCAATTTCCACGAACGCAGATTATTCGGATGATGGATGCGGGGGTTGAATGCCGTACAGTATTTCCAATGCGCTTCCCTTGGGTATTATCTAATTGGAATTACCGGGATCATTGTAAGATCGTCGTGATCGACGGAAAAGAAACTTTCACTGGCGGTATCAACATTGGGTATGAGTATACCGGCTTAAAGCCCAACGTAGGGTTCTGGCGTGACACCCACCTGCGAATAATAGGTGAAGCTGCTGTCGACCTGTACACTATTTTCAACGTACATTGGAATATGGCTGCACCGGAACGGATAAAGGTGAGAGCATACAATAACGCCTTAGTTGAGAACGCACAAAAGCCCATTGAAGGGCCAAATCATCCATTACATAACTTAACTCCTAAAGGGGTTGCTGTTTCCGGGCAAGCGGCAGAATGGGCCGCTGAGTTGGGTACCATTGGTGGCAACTTTGTTGACACCGCCACAAACACAGAAGCATTGCGCGACGCGTATATGCAGACGTTTGAAGGTAATCCTGGCATTCCTACTCAAGTGATCCGTGAGGTCTATTTCATTTGCCTGACACAAGCGACAAAGACCTTGGATATCACAAACCCTTATTTTGTGCCCGATGCAGATATCATCATGGCGATAAAGACCGCTGTGGCGCGTGGGGTACGTGTGAGATTGTTGGTCCCTCACCATTCGGATCAAAAATTAGTGGACCTTGCAAGCCGTACTTATTTCGGTGATTTGTTAGAGGCTGGGGTTCATATATATCTGTACAATAAAGGGATGTTGCATGCAAAAACAATGGTCATCGATGGGGAGATCGCCGAGGTTGGTGCAGCTAATTATGATATGAGAAGTTTTCGACTGAATTACGAGGTGTGCGAAGTCATTTACAGTACCGATGTAGCTAGGGAACTCGCAAAGCAATTCGAGCAAGACCTCACTGATTCTGTGCCGTTGCGCATCGAGGATTTATTGCATCGCACACTTCCCCAACGATTATTGGAGCAAGGAGCGCGCCTGCTTTCACCGATGATATAACTTACAATAAAAACGCGCTCATTTTTACAATCCTTCATATCTGGCAATAGAAAGGGGTGAAAATCTTGTTTCTCCAATTAACGATAAAACTGTTATTGGGATTTGTAGGCTTGTTCATCATTACCAAGGTGCTAGGAAAAACACAATTTAGTCAGGTAACACCGTTTGATTTTATTTCTGCTATTTTTTTAGGAGAGGTTGTGGGAAGTGCTCTATATGATGAAAAAGCAACCGTCATAACGATGCTGTATTGTTTATTTTTGTGGGGGTTGCTCATGTTGGCCATTAAAGTGTTGGGGCAGAAATCTTTAAAAATAAGAGGTTGGATCGACGGGAGACCCTCTATCGTCATTCGGAATGGAAGGATCATCCGAAAAGAATTAAAAAAGAACAGGATTAACATACACGATTTGATGTATTTGCTGCGACAATCAAATGCCTTTTCTGTGCGTGAAGTAGAATACGCTCTATTGGAACCGAACGGAAGTATAAGCGTTCTTAAAAAATCTGACTATGATACCGTAAAACGTCAAGATTTGAATTTACCGCCACAACAGGTATATTTGCCAACAACATTGATCACTGACGGAGAAATCATTGGAGACAATCTGAAAGCTGCTGGTTTTGATAAAAAATGGCTTGAACTGCAGATCCAGTCTCACGGGATAAATGAAGTGAAAAATGTATTATATGCTGAATGGAAAGTAAACGAAGGGATTTATATTGTTTCTTATTCTTAAATACCTTCCTCTCTAAATGAATCATGTCATCGTAGAACAATTCATCGAGACGTTCATCTTGTACGGCATCCTTGATCAACCCAAGTGCGTGCGCGTAGTTGGCCGCCCATATCGGCTGAACATTTGGCGATAGTAATAGACTAGCACTCCCCAATCCATATTTTCAATCCCTCCCCCAAATATTAACGTCATGAAACTACCCATATGCACGGCGCAATGGTTAGTTGCGGATATTCCGGGTCTACTGAGCGGACAAAATAATGCCTTTGGACCGCCGGTCGAGATGATAAAATACCAATTGTTATTGCTATCGAACTATAGGCTTATCCGACAGGGGTTCGTGTAGCTGCCGAGTTGCTTGGCGGTCAGGTGAGTTGGAACGGTGAAGTGAAGAAGGAGGAGGTATTTTTCTATAGATGATAGGTTATTAGCCGCTCAATGAAATTCACTGAGCGGCTTTTTTCGTTACTAATCCTTTATACATTTTATCTTTGAACAATACTGAACAATCTTATCCCAATTCCCCCAAATACACCCGGATTTTTTATTCGATTGATTGTTCACGTTAAGGAGTGTGGTCCATCTTTGCTTAATGGAATAGAATGCCTCAAGCAAAAAGTAGAAGACACATTCATGTTAGATATGGGCCAAGAATAAGGAAGGTGAGAAGGGAACTATCTTTTTCCTGAAATTTTCTGTGTGCAACTGTTACGCTTGCCATTGCTAAGCATTCGCCGCTCATAAGTGCTGTTTCAAGACACAAAAGAAACGTAAGGGGACGGGAGGAACGATAAGCCTTTCTTCTTCTTCATCTTTGGGTGGACCGCCGGACGAACAACGGATGCAAGCGTCACCACGCCGTTCAGCGTGCCGTTCCGGATATAATGCATCGTTGTATTTACATGCCCTCCTTCAACACCCAGACCAGCGTGCAGCCCGTTTTCGGACTCGATAATTGAAAAGTGAGGAATCCGTTGTTTCCAACGGTCTGAGAACCACAATAAAAAATAGATCCCATCTTCGCTGTTAAGATGGGATTTACCTTGCGCTTCGGGAATGAAGACTATCTAGCGTTGGGAAATATTCTTGAAATCATATCATTAAATTGTTCTACAAAACCGGCGACAGGTCTTCCCTCTTGAACATCATTGATATACATGTTAATGCGATCCACGAATTGCGGATTTGTGGATACATAGACATTCTTGATATTCGCATCTGTCGCTCTTACTTGCTTGGCAATCTGATCTTCAATATCCTGCGTCATCTTATTCTGATCGTTATCTAGGGCTGCCGCAACGTAAGCATTTTGCCGCGTAACGAGTACATTGGCCGAACGGACGCCTTTTAGCTTCGTAATATTTTCTGCAGCCCGATCGGCCACTTCGATTCGGTCATCCCCGTCGGTTAAACCGCGATTGGGACGGTTTACATTATTATCCACGTTTTGATTGCGCAGAATTTGCTGATTATCCCTGACGTTTTGCTGTTTCGTCTGATTGTTGGGATTATTTGTACAACCCGTTGCAACTAATATCAGACTTATGATCGAAACCATCAACATTTTTTTTATGATATTCATTTCTCTAAGCCCCCTTTCATTTTTTCTTATTATGTCAGTCAGTTTAATTTTCATTCATCAACTTTTACGGCTCTCCGTCTTTAATGAGCACGGTGGCTTTGTTGTTACGAAGTCCCTTATCTTTTGCTTTTAAGCTGTAAATTCAATGCCTAAAGAAAATAACCCATACGCCTATGGATATCATTCCCAAATACCAATTCGTGTCTACATCCAAGGAGATATGCCGATTCAGAAAATTGAATAATCAAAAATTACAGCAAGGAAATACCGCTGTTATAAAAGAGTATTGAAATAAAGCTGTGGCTACAGCTCTAAAAGTTCGTATCCCACCGGAGATGTTGCGTACGTCTCCGATTACCGAAGTACTGGAATTCGGCAGGAGTGTACGTGAAGAAACTAGGCAGTTGTGACCAACTATATCATTTGATGCGCTGGCCAAGATGCGTCCTGCATCGGCACCTTATGTCCCTGAATGTACTGCGATTGGCTGGCTAACGTACGCCCTGGAAAATGAGATTCATCACCGTGGGTAAGGGTATGTCTACTTACGCTTGCTTGGGCAAGAACCACCCGCGTTTTTCATTAGAACAGAGTAGTAAAAGTGGTGAGGACTGCCAAACTCAGCCCCCACCCCATTTACTATCGTCTTACAGGTTGTCTTAAATGATTCAATTTACGGAACACGAATTAACCGCCTTTTTAGGAAGGCGGGTTGCATTTGACCTAAAAGCAACAATAAGATTTAAATCAGCCAACAAAAAAGAAGAGCCCCAAGAACTTGGCAGCTTAGTCACAAGATACCTGTTTTTTCTGACCTTCATCGTTTTTTTACGGTTCCAGCGATCAAGCCAGACGCCTATAAAAGGACCTAAAATCGCTTGTGGTAAAAATCCAGCTAGTCCGGCAATCATTAATACGACCGCTGACGATTAAACAAGGTTCCTCCCCATATTTGCAACTATTTGAATAACTTGCACGAGTCTGAAGGAGTCCCTTCTGAACAATCAGCTTCAACACACATTCCAACAGCAGACGAAATCCTCGTTAAAAATCCTAATGCTTGCTTCTGCGCTGTATGACAGCGTAATCGGCTTAATCGATGGGGATTACCCAGACTTCATAAGCAAAGCCCACAAAGATGCTTTTTCTGCGTTAAGCTTCGTCTATTCGTCGATCCTGCGCCGCGGAATCGGAAATAACGGAGGGCAAGCGAAAATTTCTCCGGAGATACTCGAAAAACCACAAAGTAATGGTGGTCATGACAATATACACGGAGAAGGAATAGACAAGGTTCCAGCCATGAAAGATAAACACATGGGACAAGATGGCCAGCCATTCGAAGAATGCGCAAAACAAGGACCAACCGATGACGTAACCGGTAAACCATAATTTTTTTGGGCTGAGTTTGTGATACAAATAGACGCACAATAAAGCATAGGGAGTATACATCAAATAAGTGATCAGATCGAACCACTCATACTCTTTATGGTCGTTGATATCATATAGATCCAGCGGAGGGCTGGCGATGGCATGGTCCATGGCATATGCGGCAGAAACACAAAACAGCACGATCAGCACGGACATGGCACTAGGATATCTTTTGGGCAAGAAGGCCATCAAGATGTAACCGGCAGCGATGCTGAGCAGGACAAACCATTCGTTCTCGTCAAACTGTTTTGGCGGATAAAGCAGCATTTCCGACCTCCTCCTTATTGAGTAGACTGCGGTACCACATCCAGGCGAAGTGAATCAACAATAAAATAACGGACCATTCGATCAGCGACCACCAGAGTTTCCACCGCGTATAGGTATATAAGCCAAGCCATTCCGCGAAATATTCGCTGCCAGAGAGGATCAAGATGCCCAGCGGCAGCCAAAGCCACTTCTGGTAAGGACGCCGCGCCACCATAGCGTCGAAATACCAAATGATCAGAAGCGGTATGAGGAAGACCCGGTTAAAGACAAACGCCCAGTAATTTTCCGGATGTTCGGTTAAGTCCATTAGCTTCAGATTGACCGCCGTGATCGTCACGAAAGTATGATGGATAATGACGGTAACCATCCACATGAAGAGGATCTCGAAGGGATGGAGATTTTTCTTGGTCACCGCGAATGAAACGGCTACGATGACGGTCAAGGAGAAGAAAATCGCAAAAGCCATATGTTTACCTCCGCAGGTCGAATATACCAACTGAACTTAGTATCTCCGCCGGACACATTCTTATGAGAAATGAAAAGTGCCGACTTAATACGCTGGAGCTTTGAGGCAGTAGAAATAATGGTGCACATCGCTGTTCACTTGCGTTACGCTAAACATTCGCTCACTGAGCTCTAATGACTCCTTGGCATATGAAACACGAGCAGCATTGACGACAGTTAAATCGGATCCCATGTGATCTACAAGCCGTACATAACCGGCATTAAGCACTTTAACAAATGACATTTTGCTTTCTCCCCCTTTAAGTTATTACCAATTTCTTTATTAGTACTGCTAATGCCTGCAAAGGTAACACTGAAGTAATCTGCCCGTTAGCCACACATGCAGCGCAATCGCCGCACCACAGATAATGAAAATTTTACAGCAGCCACGATTTAATTTTCATGGGAGCTCAACGAAGGCAACCGATCTTTGTGGCCGGCTGCCTTCGGGTCATCATAAAGCTATAGAAACCCGTTAGATTAATTCAGTTTTTTAGATATTCATTAAATATTTGTGTTACCTCAGCATAGCCGACAAGTCTTTCCCCCTCATTCTGAGTATTTTACCTATCCATAAGGTTCTCGGGTATACCTCGGGTGTAAGTTCAGGAGCCGGCTGTAACTTCAAGCGGGATGACGGCGTCTAGAAGGTGAGGTGAAGCGTTATGAATGGGTTGAAATGGGTCGGCTGGACCTTTATGGTGGTGGCTGTGCTGATGATTGGATACGGGGCCAAGGTGACGCTTGACGGGGGAAATAGCGATGGAAACTGCTATGCAGAGATCGAATGGGTCGACTTTCTGATGCTGGATGACATTATGTATACGTACAATGGTGATGGAACGAAGGAAGCGTCCGCAGCGCAGCAGGGAGAGAAGGTTGGCGAGGTTGCGTATATGCTGAGTGATCATGCGTGTACGGATCATGTGTCCAAGAATGGCGATGCGGCTTTCCTGCCGATCGGCACGCCGATTTATGAAATGCAGGGCTATCGCTCATCGTACCGGGTCATTGCAGATGGCAAGATGTATGAAGTGAGCCGGAATCCACATGCGAAGACGCTCGGAGATCTGTGGGATATTAAAGGCAAAATCACTACGGTAAGCCTCGCGAGCGGCATGGACGGGAGCACGATCGGTGACTTCATGCCGGAAGCGTCCGCCATTGTCGCGAAGGAGTTGCTGCCCCTCGCCTATGTTGGCTTCGACGAAATCTACAAGAACAACGACCCGGAATACGGGATCTTCCTGCGTGTTCACTTGAAGGATGGAACCTCCCTGGGCATGGTGTTCTATGAGAAGGCGAATGCTTTTACGGCAGGGGCATACGGTACAGAGACACTGAGGATGGTGATCGTGAGCGAAAGGACGCGGATTAAGAAGGCGGCCGGGATGTAGCGTGGGGTACTTGGCAGTTAGAAGATGAAGAAGTAGGGAGCAGCGCCATGGTGGACTGCTCCCCGTACTGATTGAACTATCGTACCCGTCCCTCGGTTTTAAGGGTTTATCTCACGTAAAACGTCCATTAGGACATCTGTATATAACCGCTTATTTTTGTGAAGAAGTAAGAAGGATCCGACGGGGCGGATCCTTCTGCTGTTTATAAACTATCGTTCCTTGTTAGTTTAGCCATTTCTATATTCTTCGGCTGGAAGATGCAATCATATCCTTGCGCCTGTAAGCGCTGAGCATGAGACCGACTGCGGCTAATTCCATGATTGTTCCTGAACTCCAAATCATAATTGGCAGTGGTACCCCGAGTATCGGCATATATCCTGTACACATCAGCGTGTCCATCGAGAATAGTGTAAGAATACCATTTATTATTTTGTAACTTCAGATACATAAAGGATTTTTCCTTGTTGATGTTAAACCATATTTCAATTATTTCTTTTGGTAACTGATTCACTTTCGTAGTTATTGGATTAGCAAATTTAATCCCTAACATTTTATTATTTTTATCCTCGCTCTTTCTAATCACCGATATGGGGTCATTTTGTTGTTCGCTGCCCGCCACCCATATATAATCCTCGCTGTATAGAACACGTTGTGTAAACGCTTTAAAATATAAGGAATACCGTTGAGCTTCAACTGCCGTTTCCCACATTAACCCATAATAGCCCTGAATATTTTCATCTGAAAGCGATGGGTCAAAATCGGATGTTGATTGAGTTGTTGGTGTGGTTGATTTTCCTGTTTGAGCTATATCAGGTTCGGAATTTTGTTCATCACTACAACTGACAAATAAGATACTGGTCAAAAACAGCACAATAATATACGTGCCGATTCTTTTTGTCATAAACCTTAATCCCCCCATATATTGACACTCACCATATATAAAAGACGCTTTGATGAAAAATAAGTTATGATTTAGAAAAGAAGAATTTTTATGTCCTTAAATAAATCGCTACATTTTTATCATTGTAGAGTCCATTACATTTACATCCTATTACAGCCGCAGATACAAGGAATCCCGTGATTCCCCATGCCTGTGCCCCGACCTGAAGATCTGTCTGCACAGCAGCACCAGTTGTAGTTACCGGTGACTGAGAATAAGGAAATATGGAAAATCCAAAATAAATGCCAAGTCCGACTACGTTGGAATGCAAATTAATCGGTGGGTGTTAGAGGCTAGAAAATATATCACGTAGGTTGCTCGGGGACAATTGATTACCATTAGACTGACTTCATTTAAGTATCTACCTAAAATTTACCATGATTTCCAAATGTTCTTCAAGAGTCTTTTGATTTAATTCAATTGATATAACCGTTACCTTGAGAACGTCGATTGAATGCGGGTAAATTACGGCCACCACGGAAATTAGCGCTGCATGTGAAATGAAGTAGAACCACTTTGAGCTGAGCCTACCGGGCGAAAACAAATAAATCCCCTCCAAGTAAACGGAAGTGCCTTTTACGCACTGTTTACTTAAAGGGGATGCCCGATCACGCAGTCCAAAGCGGATTTCCCGCAACGACTTCTGCTTTTCGCTAGGTTCCATGCTGGGCCTGATAGTTCAACAGCCTGCTGAACATGCCGCCTCGCTCCATGGATAGCAGCTGATAAGCACCTTGCTGAACGATTCGGCCGTTGTCGAGCACAATAACCTGATCGGCATGCCGGATGGTCGATAATCGGTGAGCGATAACGATAATTGTCATTTTGCCTTTCAGCTGACCGAGCGCTTCCTGAATGTTCGCCTCGTTCTCACTATCCAGGGCGCTTGTAGCCTCATCGAGAATAAGGATGGACGGTTTGCGCAGAATCGCCCTGGCCAGTACGATCCGCTGACGTTCCCCTCCAGATAGCCGCAGGCCCCGGTCTCCCAGGACGGTATCCAATCCTTGCGGAAGAAGCCGGACGAATTCATCGGAGGCCGAGAATCGGAGAGCCTCCCACATCTTCTCCTCGGTTGCATCCGGTGCGGCGATGGACAGATTTTCCCGAATGCTGGCATGAAACAAAAAAGGATCCTGAGAGACATAACCGACCGTATTCCTCAGTGAAATCGCGTTGTCGCCAATGAGCGGGTTTCCATCTAATAGGACGCTTCCCTTCTCCGGACGAACGAGTCCGATTAACAGATCGATCAATGTACTTTTGCCTGCACCTGACTTGCCGACGATGGCCGTCATACTATTCGCCGGAATATGCAGGTTTATATGTTTAAGGGCATAGGCAGAGTCATTCAAGTCATAACGGTAATTTACGCTGCGGCATTCGATGCTCTGCTCCATGCGTTCAGAATTGTCATTGTTCATCAAATCGTGAAGTTCGAGCTCCCTGGCTGAATCCACCTCTTGCTGCAGATTGATTAAGCTTCCGAAAGCCGACATCGACTGTGCCATCTGTTCCCAACTGGACTGGAGCGAGGTGAACTTGGGCCATAAACGCGAAAAAATAATAACGATAAAAACAAGTCTCTGGGCCTGTACTTGGAAAACGGCAAAGGATAGAAAGACGAATAAGGCGATCAATACAGCCGATGTAACTTTGTAATAATACTGTGAAGTCATTTGCAGTCTCGTGAATTGAATCAAGTTATGCTCCATTCGATAACAGAGCGTCCGGAACCAGATCAAATGCTGCCGTTCCATTCGATTGCTTTTTATGTCCTTCATCCCATTAAAGTGATCCGTCACGCCGGCATAATAGCTTTGGGACAAAGCCGATGTCTCGTTCCCTATCGTCCTCGACTTATGGATAAAGGTTCGAGAGAACACGGCAAGGGCCAAGCCGCATACCAATACGCAGGCCGTAAGCGGCGCAGATAAATACAGGGCGAAACCGATCTGCACCAAGGTGAAGAGAATCGTCGTGAGCATGCGGAGTGCCTGGTAGATCCCATAGCTGGCCCGAGCAAGCTCGTTGGTCATCAGATGGATGAAATCCGATTTTCTTTTTCTCAGGAAGAACGTCCAATCGGATTGCAGCAAGGACTCGTAGACCCCGATTCGAAGGTGGCGGATAAAGCCTTGTTCGATTGTCTCATTTAAATTCGATTGACGACGCTGCAGCAGCCCCTGAATAATAAGCAATAGGATAAACGAGGTAAGAATGACCGTTAATTTAAGACTATCCGATAGCCCTTGAAGAAGCCCGGCTAGCGCTGAAGAGAATGGAATACCGCCAGTTCCGGAATCGAATAAGCCAATGATCGACAGCATCGGCGCTAATAAAAAGATGCCGAAACCCTCCAGCATGCTGATGACGACCATGCCGATTAAATTGATATATAATTTGAGCCCTGCGAAAGCATGAAGCTTTCGAAAATAGATGAGCAGATGTGCCACTGGTGATCTCCCCTTGCCCTTGCTAGGCGACTGTTTTACCAAAAATGCCAACGACCGTAAATCCCTCCATGACATCCATGCCTGTCAAGTAGTGAGGTCCGCTTCGCAGCCAGGCGTGTGCGATCATTTTACCCGACTGATCCTTGGCCGTCCCCATGTATAAGGTACTTCCGATACCGCGCCGCTCCAGCATTTTCATGCAGGCGACCGCTGTAACGTAACACTTGCTCTCCCACGGAGTATGATGACTCATTCTGTTCACTGTACTGGATATCGCCAGAATAAGGGCCTCACTCTCTTGGTCCAAGAGCATCGGCGTTTCCTGCATCGGTGTTCCCAGCGATGGAGCCACCTTCGAGAAGGTGCGTCCTTTAAGAATGCGCGCCCAGCCCAGATAAAGAAAAGACTCGAGCAGCAGCAGCTTTTCCCTTGTAGACAATGCTAAGAATTTCGACCCTTTGCGCCACACGGATACCCGCCCTTTCCATACAAGATATGAGAGCCCTTATACCGAGGTATAAGGGCCGTTGTTAATCGTGATAAACCTTAAGTATACTAGGAAGACTCCGGAGCGTTTTTGTGGTTACCCTTACCGTTTTTGTCCGGTATCCGTCCGTTAGGACCACCCATAGTCATTTCGACTTCGAGCACTTCCAGCACTGGCTGTTCCCATACTTTCGTTTGCTTTGTCATAGATATCACCTCCCTTCAAATAAGGATTCCTAGGATGAGAATTGTTTCAAGAAGCGGAAGACAATCAAGCTTTGCATCAACAATCGTGCATCGGGGTCAAAAGCGGCCTCAGGTTTGGGCGAATGCCCAATGACTGCAAGTGATTGTTTAATTTGCTTCACATTCAAATATTCCGAAGCGGCAGAATCGCGGCAAAACATCTCCACCTCTTCTGTAAAAGAACGCCATGAAGGAAGCATACGATGAATCCAATCCGCTCCTTGAACTCCCCGGATGCGCTGATTCAAACGGACGGAGTCAGGCAAATACCGTTCGGTGGATCTGCGTATGAGCGCCCGGTCCACGCCGTTTTGAACATACTGCTCGATTGGTACGGACAAGCAGAACCGGATAACCCTTGGATCGCTGGTCGGATCCCTCTCCCACACGCCATAGCGCAAAGAGAATCTCGTTGTCGACGTCCCTTGATGATTCGATACGGATAAATCCCCGAACTGTCGAACTCTGGACTCAAATTCATCCATCATATATTCGCGTAATCCGACATCATGGCTCTGAAGTCTCTCGATGACTTTAGTCCGGCCAGCAAAATCCGGGTGGATCAAGAGCGGCGGTACCTCTGCTTGCTTTCGGAAGAAGGGGAACTGGCGGGCGAATGGAAAAGCCTGCTTCGCGATGTACGGCAGCAATCGCTTCCTTCCCACGCCGAAATGGCGGCCATAGAGCTTAAGTTCCCGGTTTAGATGAACCCATCGAAACCGTCGCATAAGCCTGGCGTAATAGTCAGCGGCAGGTCCCCACGAGATGCTGTAGTTGCCGCGGGCTCCATTCAATAATACGCCAACGCCATGCTGCTCGGCCTGCTCGAGAATACCTTTAATCCAGAAGGAATTCTCGAAAAATTTATATGGGCCCTCCATGAGATGAAGTAAGTCATCTACCTCTTCAAGCGAGTTTCGATTCGGAAAGTCCAAGTAACGATCAGACATATTCCCGACATGCTGCACGATGGAGTTCATGTAGGGACGTTCGTCAGCTACCATGCTTTTGCCAGTCCAATCGACGAAATCCGGCGACGGTACGTAGCTGTAGGTATGCAATGTCTTCCCTTCACTGCGCAGTGGATCCGCGGCGAAACTCACAACCGCGGCCGAGTCAAGCCCTCCGCTTAAGCTCGCGCCGACCTGCTTGAACGTTCGAAGCTTGGAGTTCACTGCTTCTTGAAATACGGCGCGAAAGGCTTCCTCATACTCGCCATCCGTCCGCAGCTTCAGCTTCTCTATCGGAGTGACTAATGAACCGTATTGCTCCACTCTCAGCTTACCGGAAACCAACGTAAATCGCTGGGCAGGAGGAAGCTGTTCGATATTCCGGTACACGGTCGAGTAAACGTCAATCGCATCCAGAACAACCGGTATGGCCAGAAATTCAGAGAACCATGACTCATTCAGCTCCTTCTTAACGCCTGGCAGCGAAAAGAGCGGATTCACGACGGTGCAAAAAGCGAATTGCCCCTGCTGATGATGAAAATATAAAGAACGGTTACCTAGTAAATCTCGTGCGCCAAACAACTGGCGTTTCGCTTCGTCCCAAATAACAAAGGCGTAATCGCCGATCAAGTAGCAAGGCGCGTCTTTCCCCCATTTCAGGTAGGCAAGTATGATTAACTGACTGTCCGGCATGTTGTGCCGTCTTGCATGCTCAACCTGCAGCCTGTTGAATAATTCCTCCCGATTATCTATAATCGCGTCAGCGGTAATCGACAACCGATGCTCCTCATCATAATAAGGCAGCATCTCCTGGACTGATTCCGGGGTAATCCATTGTGCATGACAACCGAGAGATATTCCTCTGCTATGCCAGATACGCACATCATCAGCAGGGTATTGCTTTAGAGCGCCCATCATATGTTCAATCATTTCGGGATGGATTAGCTCTGGATTATCATGCTGAAGCACACCGAGTATGGCGCTCATTATCACACCTGTTTCTCTAAAGCATTATTTATTTGCAAGTAATATTTTGTACTATAGCATATTATGATACGTTTTGTATCATTAAAATTCTATAATTTTCCACTATCGTTGCATAAATGTTTTCACAATTCTCAAAATGTTCAATTATCTCCTCTTCCAAGCATAAAAAAATCCTTTTCAGTGGATAGGGGAGAACTATATCAGAAGAAATATCTAGAGAATTGGATTACGATTAAAGTTTGTAGGACGATGGAGAGAAGCGACTTGTTTCAAGTTCTATCGTATGGAAAATCGTAGTGAATAGCGTTACTTTTGATATATATAAAAGTAACGCGCCCCTGATCACGAATTCCACTATTCGGCGATCAGGGGCGTTTTTTGTTTTGTTTCTACAGCAGCTAGGGCTTGATATATACGTTTGGAGTTAAAAACCTAAAAATTAAATATCCCGGCGTTCGTTTCCATTTTAGGAATGCTAGGACTGCAATCGCCAGGCAAACCCATATCTTTATTATCGGTGACAATCAATTCTTTCTCGATTAGAGCGATTTGCTTATCCCCCTCATAGATATAAAGAAAATGTCCCTCTCTAGCCTTTTCCTACCTCATATCCCTCATAATTGCGATCTTTTAAAACCCTGAACGGACTAAAAACCAGACTTGCATGACGAATTCATATATTGGCTGCCACGAACCAAAAAAACATGCATGCAAATTTGAGGAGGTCCATTTTTGAAGAAGAAAATTGCCTATATGCTAATCGGTGCACTATGCTCTATCATACTTTCATATGGATTCGTCGCTTACGCGGATCATGATTCGTCCGCAACAACAGAGGACAAACCAACTGCAGCAAGCGATACATACGTTGTCCCTCCAAAGGCTGTTGCGACGCCTAAGCCCGCGACTGCTCAACCGAGTCCAAGTGAAGGACCGATCAAGCTCGATCAGCTGAAAGACTTGGAAATTAAAATCGCAGGCAATGGCCTAAAGATTGAAATTGAGCTCGAACGGGAACAAGCGAAGGTCGAGTCCAAGGTAGAAATTAACCGCGGCCAGGATCAGGAAAACCACCTAACAGGCAGCGAAGCGGCACAATTTATCCAGCAGCTTCTGGATGCTGTCAAATTGCAAGAAAACATGAATAAGCAGCAAGTATTGAATGCGCTGTTCAAGCATTTTGCTGTCGAACCGGCCAAGGTGGAAATCAAAATCGAAATCAAATTGACGAATCGACTTGAAGTGTTGAAATATGAACAAGAAAAAGATGATGACGACGTCAATGCTAAAGTTCAAAACGTGCAAAAAGAGCAAGATGACCAAAAGGAACAACTCGCAAATAAAGATCAACTAACGCAAAAAGAGCAGAAAAAAGCGCTAATCGCTAAGAAAAAAGCGCTGCAAGAAGCTTGGCAAAAAGCTCATAAAGAGCAGCAAGCAAAGCAGAAGCAGGAAAAGCAATTCGCTCGAGGTGACCGGGACGATGACCACCATGACGGCAAGCAAGAGGACGAAGATGATGACGATGACCATGACGGCGATCACGGTCAACATGAAAGTCACGATCATGAAAACCATGATAACGAAGACGAGGACTAATTATTGCCCTAAGAAATCGAGTAGGAGGGAGCGGCTAGCCCCCGTCCTCTCACACCACCGTACATGCGGGTCCGCATACGG
>NZ_JBHSOW010000136.1:0-6730 GCF_042656405.1 Paenibacillus solisilvae
TCGTTACGACAGAGTCGCGGTTTGAGAGAAAGACACGTAGTTCTTCAAAGGCTTCTGGTGTGTTGCGTATGAACGAGTAGTAGCCGTTTTTGACCATGTCGGCGATGACCAGGGCATCCTTTTTGTCACTCTTGGATGGCGTATTGTCGCGGTTTTCCTTGTTCTTTTTTACGAGATGTGGATTGACGAGAACAACTTCAAACTGACGATTTGAGAGCCATTTGGATAGATTAAGCCAGTAGTGTCCGGTAGGCTCCATGCCAACAATGGCTGCCGTTAAAGTGTGAGCGGTTTGCAGCGATTGAATCCACCGAAGAAGGCTGTGAAAACCCTCCTCATCGTTTGAGAAGGATAGGGGATTCCCGACCACGATTCCTCGGAAATTAACTGCACGTGCGACATGGGTTTGCTGAGCGATGTCGATCCCGACGACCAGATGCAGGGCGGTAATTTTTTCAATGAGTTGATTTTGTTTGTCCTGCGATTTAAACTTCATAGTAGAGCGTCCTCCTGGATGATGGAATTTTTAGGGCTATGACCCGTTGCGTACTTCCATCGTACCGAGGCGCTCGTTTTTTTGCAAAGCGGAAATTTAACGCTCTACAGGAATGCTATCGTTCTCCGGGAGCGTAACAAGCAGTTTCTTGATAGGTCCTTCCCTGTCGCGATACGTAAAAGAATCATCAATAATAAATTAGGGTTCTTAACTCATTATGAAGTTCTTCAGGGATGGAGTAGTAACCTTCGCTGCTACCTGGTTTTTTTACAAGTAATCCAACTGCTCCTTCTGCATCGTTAACATTTAAGACATATACCTTTTCAGTGTCGTCTTTAAATGTTATGTGCATTAGAAAAAACGTACTGTAATCAAGTTCTGCCTCGATTTTTTTGGAATTGTTTATTGCCTTTACAAAGATTTTTATTTCATCAGCATCTTCAAATATCTTTTCTGTGAATATTGGAGGCTTCTCCATTCGTTTACACTCAACCGTACATTGTAATCTAATATTCAATATCTCTTTTTCACTTTTAATATCAAACGACTGTTGGGTTCCAACCTTCGAGGTCAATTCTGGCTCTTTATCGGAAGGAATTTTCCCGCAACCTACCGCCATAATCGCGAATAGAAAGAGGAGCAACAATAACGAACAAGATATCTTTTTCATTAGAAACCACCCTCTTTTCTTATTAAAAACCGCATTCAACATAAAGACGGGTTCGACGGAAGTTTTGTTGCGTTAACCTGCCAGTTAGCTCAACGTCCATTAGGACATCTGTATATAACCTCTTATTTTGTGCAGAAGTAAATAGGATCCGCCGATGCGGATCCTTTTGCTGTTTTATTCAAACTATCGTACCCGTGTAGCCATCCATGCCCCTCTTGGGGCACCACAAATTGTCTTTGCCACTCGAATCATTTCGGATAACGCAAGAGGACGTTTTTCGCCTATCATTTCAAAAGATCCTATTGCTAATTATCGCGTCGAAAGTTTCAGAAGCAAAAGGCATGGACTGGGCTTTCACTTTTAAAGATAACACTTGATTTTCTACAAACCAATTGCCAAAACGGCTGCGCAAACGCGTCGAATGTGAAGTATCGGTTGTCACCATTCCAATGATGTTCTTATCTTCTGTAAACCAACTGGACTGATCTTATGGAATTTATTGACCCGACTCTTCGCTTAAATTTGGAACGATTTATCCTTTCATGAGCGTGCATGAGATGGGATGGAATTCTGGATTGGGTTATGGATCCAAATTCCCAGCGAATATCGTTTGAGTTCCTGTTCGCGTGTCCATCCAAACCGCAAGAAATCTTTCTGTCGGAACGATGCTGACATCAATATAATCCCCAATGAGCACGACCGGCGTCGGGCTTCCCGCGTTCGGGTTTGAGGATGCCGTCGTTACCTGCCTGTTCGTAAACGTAGTGCCTCCGTCATTGGATTCGGCCACAAACACGTTCAGCAAAAAACCGTCCAGCTTGTTCGTGTAATAGATGATTTTGACCGCACCCGTTTGCGAGGATACATCTATTGCCGGGAAGAAATTTTGCGAACCGGATGTAGCATTGGTTACGCTTCTTGGCGTACTCCACGTCGTTCCGAGGTCCTGCGACTTGGACATGAAAATATCCGCATATCCCTGC
The DNA here is from genome assembly GCF_042656405.1 of Paenibacillus solisilvae. NCBI lineage: Bacteria > Bacillati > Bacillota > Bacilli > Caryophanales > Paenibacillaceae > Paenibacillus > Paenibacillus solisilvae. The sequence goes on from NZ_JBHSOW010000136.1 coordinate 2,150, forward strand.
CGGTTATCCTGCCAAACTGCATAGATCGTGTTGCTCGTCAAGGGGTTCAAGGAAGTATCCACCGCAATGACCGGGAAGGTCAGGCAGCGAAAGGCGTAGCCTGAAACCGGCAGCGGGCTCGGGACAAACGATACCGGTGAAACCAAAATCGGCGGGCCGAAAGAGCCTCCGCCATCAAACGACCGGCGGATGAAGAAATTTGGTGCAGAGGGAGGCGCGGTGATCCACGAGAAGTAGACGTTTCCGAACAAATCGACTGCCGTAAACGGGCGTTCTGTTGTCGTGTCATCCGGATTTGACATCAGCTTCGGATTATCCCAGGATACGCCTTGATTCGTAGAGCGCTGATAAAAGGCAAGGGACTTTCCATTAAAATCGATATTAGTCTGGCGGGTATAATTAAGATAAACATTCCCTTGATAAGGACTCTTTTGCGAACGGTCAATCCTGATGCTGGTCGCATCGTTATTGATAAAGGTCCCGTAACCCTGATTTACAATCACCGGAGCAGAGAAAGTGGCTCCGCTGTCCGTCGACCGATACACAATCACCGTTCCGGCTGCGCCAAAGGGGGGAAAAGCATGTGCCACAATAATAAATAGATCGCCGAAACAATAGGCAACATACGCGGCTTCGGCCCCGACAAATTCGGAAGGAATGGGCAGCAGCGTATTTACCCAGTTGACACCTCCGTCTATTGATCGGTATAAGCCCACCAGCGGACTGCCGGTTGTGTTATCGGTGGCTGTTGCAACAATGATATTTGGGCTGAGCAAATGAACTGCCACGCTCGGTTCGAATTTCGTATTACCGCCTGGAGTTACTTGATAATTCGCCAATTGCATACCCTCATTTATTAATCATTATATATTTAAGGATAAACCTAAAATTGGTTTCAATGGATATCTATTCTCATTATTAAGATCTTTCATGAAGAGTCTGAAAAGAATAAGTAAAAAGATGGCCACACACTCCATATAGAGTGTCCTATTTTGTGCCTTCTGTCTTATTCTTTTGAATGAACTTATTGAGATTAGAGATAATCTCCTCTTCACAATCAAGGCAAATAGCGACAGGGTAGCTATCAAATCCAGGAAGCGTGAACTGCTTCATATCTGAGAATGTTCCTACGCTCCATCTGATTTGCTTACATGAGGCACAATATATTTGAGTCGGTTGCATAATAAACCCCATTCATCTCCAAGTATTTTATTGTATGCTCAACGATTAAAGGAGTGTTTCAAGAAGAAGATTAACTGACCGACTGCCTGATAGATTTGTTCATCAAGCCATTTAAATAATAAATCGGGAATTCTTCGGTTAGAGTTTAAGTGTTTGATGTCATTAATTAAACTTAATCGGTTGGAGAAAATGTTATTTAAATCGTGAACTAGGGCGTACAAATACTGTCCTGACTGATAGTCACTATTTGTTTAAAAACGGATTTACGTACAACAAGGAGTATTGTTTACTATTCTCTGGGCATTTAATGCAAATATTTTTCTTAACAGAGATAAGTATTTAGTTTCTTTCCGTAAAGACCATGCGTATGAAGATATTTCTTTTAGCTCAGCTTGTTTATATTCCATAAGCTTTTCAGCTACATATGTGTTTAAATACATAGTACGGCTCACCTCACATTGTTTATGGTCTTACGGCTTTAATTACTGCTGAAACAATATAGTTTTCCATGCTCGTTCCTGGTACCCAATCTTTAATGAAATCTTTCGACTCATCCTTAGGCTCAATCGTAATATTCGAAAATCCACTATCCAAAAGCATTTGTTTTAAGTCTTCGATACTGGATGCTCCCGAAATACAGCCGAGCTGGAAAGCCTTACCGTGTTGCCCTCATCGCTTGTGTTAATAAGCTTCTTCACTGGATTTTTGCTCTACTTGTTAAGCAAGAACGGTTTGTCGACTTAGCTTAGTTACCACATTTATAATCCAAAAGAAAAACCTTCCAGCATGTGCGGAGAAGGTTCTTTAGTGCACCTGTTTTTCAGTATACCTCGGTCAGAATCTAATATTAAGAGAAAAATGTTGACAAGATATTAGCTGGTTTTCGTATTATGAGGTCACCAGATCTTTAAAATGTACCCTTTGTAAAGGACATTTAAAAAAGGTTAGGCTACACAAAGAAGATGATTTCTGTATTCTACAGGGGTCATCTTCTTTAAATTCCATTGGTAACGGAAATTGTTATAGTAAGTCATATAGTCTCTTATTTCCTTTTTAAGTTCTTCTAAGGTATTACAGGGTTTAATATAAGCTTCATCTTTGAAATGACCAAAGAAGGACTGCGGAGCGTTATCCCAGCAATTTCCTCTCCTTGACATTGATTGTCCAAGCCCTAATTTTCGTACGTATTTTTGGAAAGTGGGACTTGTATAGTGTGCCCCTTGGTCAGAATGGATAATTGCACCTTCTGCAAACTTTACTCGTTTATTCCTTTTCAACTTTACTAATGTATCCGTTACTAAATCTAATGTCATTCGATTGGAAACATTATAAGCAAGAATTTCATTCGTTGAACTGTCTTTAATGGTAGATAAAAAAGCCTTCTGGCCATTACCATAATAGAGATATGTAATATCGGTAAGTAGTACTTTCCCTGGAACTTTCTGTTTAAATTCTCTGTTTAATAAGTTCGGAAGTACAGAGTGTTCTTGAGAAGTTTTCAACATTTTCAGATACGGGTTAGTTCTTCTTATAGGACAAATTATCTTGTACTTCTTCATAATTCTTCGAATCCGTTTCAAGTTATACGTAATTTGAAATTGTCCTTCTAAGGTCATCTTAATCTGACGAGCACCTTTTTTCCGACCTTTAAAATGAAAGGCTTTTAAAATATTCCCTTTAAGGATTAAGTCTTCTTTTTCCCGTTTGTTTCTTCTTTCCTGGGAATCTGAAGAAATGTAACTATAATAACCTGAGCGCGAAACTCCTGAAATTTTGCATAAGAAACTGACCATATTCTTAAGCGCGTACTTTCCAATTACTGAACGAATCAGAATGAATTTCTGTTCAGCAGTGACTTTCACTCGTTTTCCTGCAGCCCCCTCTCCAGGATGTCTAACTTTTTTAGTAATTCATTCTCGGCTTTTAACAGTTTAATTTGTGCTTCTAATCGAGCATTTCTTTCTTCTAAAGTAAGCTCTCTCTTGATCGGTCTCCCAGAATTTCTCTTACGCATATCCTGAAGGCCTAACACTCCTGATTTATTAAAAGCAGTACGCCATCTATGGGCAGCTCTATTTACTCTGACAATACCTATAACTTCGACATCAAAACCATTCTCCTCAAAGATCTGTCTTGGTGATTTTCCTGTTTTATTTTCAGCTATAAAAATTCTTTTGAACTCATCTGTATACGTAATCTCCTTGATACTTACAGATTTGACATAAGGATTAGTGGATAGATGTTCTACTTCTTTCTGGGTAAAATGGTTTCTTGGCATTTGATAATTTTCTCCTGTTTCTCTATTTTATAAGTTATACAAAAAGTACCCTATAGGGCAGACCTTTTTCAAGTGTCTACTCTATAGGGTACATTTTACTTTCTGGTCGACCTCATTTTTGTGTGGTCGTAAACTAACGGCGAAATATGGAGTAAGAGAACAAGAATACGGACCTGTCGCAAACGATGCGAAAAGAGGCAGATATTTGGAATTTTTACCCACTTGAAAATTAATATGACTTTCATTAATATTGTAATGGATATGTAATGTCTATGTGAAATTAAATAACATCGAAAGGTCGGGGATTGTATTCCAAGAAGTTCATGTTCGTGCAAGGTAAGAATGATAGCCAAGAGGGAGATGATTTGAATGGTTAAAAATAATTTACGAATAGCTTGCTTATTATTGCTAATGCTTATTGTGGTTGTTCCGACCTCTGTTGTTGCCAAAGGAGGCTCTCCGGCCAAAAAACCGTTTGTCATCGAGGAGGCCACAATTGAAGACCTTCAGAAAGCATTAGCTTCGGGACAACTTACATCGGAAGCACTTGTAAAATTTTATCTGCAAAGAATCGATGAAATCGATAAAGCAGGTCCTCATTTAAATTCGATTATTACGGTGAACCCGCATGCGCTGGAAACTGCTATTGAATTAGATAAGGAACGGAAAACAAAGGGGCCCAGAGGGCCGTTGCACGGGATTCCTGTCATATTGAAAGACAATTATGATACGGCGGATATGCCGACTACAGGCGGATCCGCTTCTCTTAAAGACACTGTCCCCGTTAAGGATGCGTTCATGGCGAAAAAACTCCGTGACGCCGGGGCGATTATTCTGGCCAAAGGGAACATGGATGAATGGGCCCATGGCGGAGCGCCTGGCCCCGGAAAGCCGGGCGGGGCTAACGGGTATAGTTCGTCAGGCGGGCAAACATTGAACCCTTATAAATTGAACCGGGGTCCTTCCGGCTCCAGCTCAGGTCCCGCTGCGGCCGTGGCGGCAAATTTGGCTGTCGTCGGTATGGGCACGGATACGCTCGGTTCCATTCGGGGGCCGGTTGCAAGCAACGCACTCGTGGGCATAAAGCCGACTTTGGGGCTTACCAGCCGTTCCGGAATTAT
>NZ_JBHSOW010000137.1:0-797 GCF_042656405.1 Paenibacillus solisilvae
TGAAACAAAATGGTATCCGTGCTGAAATGTCGCAGTTGTTCATTAAAAATTTGCAGCATGTTCTCCCTATGATTGATTGACACGTTGAATCACTCCAATTATAATTATCTTATCTCGCGAGATAATTTATTTATTACGAAAGATAAGTTATCATTGTCCTATTATAACTCTTTTTCTGAGTGAAAATGAAGGAGTGTGCAGCATGTCCAAAAAAATGCCTCAACATCAAAAAAATTGGTGGTTAATTTTCCATCTTCTCTTTACAGCCATGTGGATTGGGGGCGGTTTTACTCAGATTGTTTTGATCTTAATTGTGTATTTTACTACTAGTGGAGAATTTCTTTATTCTGCCCATTCATTCATGCATATTTTTGACCTGGCTCTCATTATTCCTGGAGCATTGGGAGTTGTTATTACCGGAATTGTCTTATCCATTCGAACACATTGGGGACTAACGAAATATTATTGGATTATTTCTAAGGAAGTTATCTCTTTTGTTCTGATTCTTTCAGGAGGAGTACTGAATATATGGGTTCAAGAAGCAATTCAAATTACATTATTAGAACGTCTAAACGCCCTTCATAATCCTAGCTATATCCATGACCGATTGATGCTTCTTGTTTTCGGTGCGAGTCAATTGATCTTATTATTAGCTGTGATTTTAATTTCCGTTAAGAAGCCTTGGGGAAAAGTCAAAAGCAAACTCCTACCCCAAACTTCAAATCAATAGCTCTGTTACGGTTATTTTTTATTTGGCCAAGTACACTTTCCGGTTCAATCATCCAGCACATAAAGAG
>NZ_JBHSOW010000137.1:838-94036 GCF_042656405.1 Paenibacillus solisilvae
TCTTAAACTCTTTAAAAGTACGAATTATTATCCATACCCCTAGAGTAGTCACCCCACCATCGATGACACTTGCAATCCATTGATCTGTCATTGCTAAACCCCATTGTATAGTTTTTCTACATATTATTTTCATCTCCTTTTTAAATATTCATAACAAAAAAAAAACAAACCTTTATGCTCGAAAGGTGGGAAAACTCCTCTGGTGCCGATAACGGCTCTGTACCATTCGTAAACATCGGAAAATAAACAAAAACCCCCTTAGCGGAGGCTTTGTATTCCTTTTTTTATGTCTTTTGCGTTATATTTCGCGGGTAAAACACTTAAAATAGCCGTCCACGTTTTTCCATTGTTCGAGATTAGGTTGTAATCCGATGAACGTGATGAGTGTCTTGGGACCTACAATCGTTCAAAAATCAACGCACTTGAAAATCCTGACTTCTTTTCGTCCATTCATCGTATCCGCCAAGAAGGTTCAAAACCTTATTGACGCCATTAGCCTGAAGGATACTTGCAGCGATTGCTGACCGTCCGCCGCTCCTGCAGTGAACCAGAATAGGTTTATCAGTCGGCAAATCACCTAAACGCTCTGGCAACTGTCCAAGCATTATATGATGAGCCTCAGCTATATGCCCATTTGCCCATTCATTGCTATTCCGAACATCCAACACGTATACCTCTCCGCGTTGAATGGCTTCGCGCGCCTCTTGAATCGTGACATAATCGTATGCTTGATCATCCGATCCCACTAAATCGACCACACATGGGTTCATGGTTCCTGCCAACTTATCCAGTCCGATGGACTGGAGAGTGCGGGCAATCTCTGCAACATGATCTTCTCCCGCTAATACATAGATGGGTATGTCGTACGAAAGCAGCCAGCCGGCCCAATTGACAAATGACTTATTCCATGGAATGTTAATCGTACCCGCGATGTGATGTTCAGCAAATGGTTTGGAAGGACGCGTATCAACTACGATGCCTTCTTTTACCCAGTTCGACACTATTTCTACGTCCACAGGCGCCGTTACAGGCTGCTCAACATGGGAAAGTAAAGCGGGGCCCTCCTTGTTGAGCTTTTTCATCATCGCAAAATACTTAGGCGCTTCCGGCTGACCCGACAATAAATTTTGAACAAATTCTTCTTCATCGTTATACTGAAGTGCCCAATTGACCAGCTTCTCATATCCGACCGTACTGAACGGCACAGCTCCTAGCGCCTTGCCGCACGCACTCCCTGCACCATGTGCCGGCAGCACTTGTATAAAGTCAGGAAGTTCTTTGAATTTTCTCAATGATCGGAACATCAGTCTGGCTAATTCCTCTGATGTACCCTGTTCGCCCGCTGCTTTTTCAAGCAAATCCGGACGCCCTACGTCACCCACGAAGACAAAATCACCTGTAAAAATACCCAGCGGCGCTGTTGCCTTCGAACCGCCATCTGTAAATAAAAACGAGATGTGTTCCGGTGTATGCCCCGGTGTATGCATGACTTCAAAGTGGATATTTCCAATACTGAATTTGTCGCCATCCTTCAGCTTTTGTGAGGGATATTGGTCCATAAACTGATATTTCCAGCCCTCTCCCCCCTCATCGGACAGATACAGCTTCACCCCTGCTTGAGCCGCCAAATCTCTTGCTCCAGATACAAAATCCGCATGGATATGAGTTTCAGTTGCCGCAACAATACGAACCCCTTCCTTTGTCGCAGTCTCGAGATAAGGTTTGATATCGCGGGACGGATCTATCACAATCGCTTCTCCTGTAGCCTGACAACCAACAAGATAGGAGGCTTGGGCTAACTTTTCATCATAAAAAAATTTCAATAACATTCGAATCCCTCCAATTAAAATCTTAATGCATCACCTTTGATTACGACTTTCTGCGTTGACCTGAACCTGACGCTCTCCAACAACTTCCAGGAATGCGCTAAATAGCTGAAATCCTCTCTGCACAGAAGGGTCTTTTAGAAGTTTCAAGACCGAGAATACCGTAACTGGCCTCGTAATGCTCTCTGCCCTAATTTGAACTTCTTGGATCATGGAAACTCCATCTTGTACTTTTGAGCTCAAGGGCTCTACAATCTCTTTCGCACTGTTAAAGAGATACCCGAGGGATTGTTTATCCGTAGCAACAGATTCAAACGTATCGAATATTTGTTCCATTATCTGTACATATTTTGTGATTTTTGGAAGCTTATCCAGAAGGATGAGAGCAGATTCGAGCGTTTCTCGGCTGAGGTGTACAGAAGGAAACTCCCCCTTTAAACCGTTAAGCAAATGACTCAGAGATTCCTTATCCTTCATGACCTCATTGGCAAACGTCAGCATACGGTTAACAGCATCATACTTTTCCAAGAAGTCAGTCAGATTCTCTAATGCATTTGCTATGCTGGATTGAATTTCAGGTCTGGATAAAGCTTCCTCAAGCGGATTGATATTTGGATTGTTCGAGTTTTGAGTCTCTGACATCGAACACCCTCCTTCCTTTACGTTAATCAAATAATCACATCAGGCCCTTGAGCATTCCGTTCCAATAGATCAGAGGCAACAATTCCTTTTTCATCTGATACATACTCCATCTTTCTTTTCCTTGGTCAAACGGAAATGTCTCGTCCGGTTCGTTGGTGTAATTAAATTCTGCTAGAATGAGACTCCCATAGCCTGTCACGATAGGACATGATGTATATCCGTTATACTCCTTCACTACGGGTTGCTTGTGCATCATACTAAGAAGGTTTGCCACTACAACGGGGGCTTGTTTACGGATGGCCGCTCCCGTTTTCGAAGTTGGCAAGCTTGCGCAATCGCCAATTCCGAACACATTTGAGAACCGATTATGCTGTAGTGTAAATTTATCTACATCAACCCATCCCTCTGCGTTGGCAAGAGCGCTCGATTTAATAAAATCAGGTGAGCTCATAGGAGGCACGACATGGATCATGTCAAATGGAATCTCAACATGTTGTTTGGTATCTAGCTGTTCAAACACTGCGATTTTTTCTGTACCCCGAATTTCAATTAAATTATGCTTAAAATGTGTTTCAATCTCCTTGCGCTCAATGACTTTATTTAAGGAATCGGCATACTTTTCTACACCAAAAATTTTCGTACCTCCCGAAACAAACATCACTTTAGCCTTGTCGCGAACCTTCGACTTACGGAAATAGTCATCCGCAAGATACATAATTTTTTGTGGGGCACCTCCACATTTAACGACTGTGCTGGGAGCCGTAAAAATGGCATTCCCGCCTTTGAAGTTACGCAAATTTTCCCAAGTACTATTCACATAATCGTACGAATAGTTACTGCATACACCATCCTTGCCCATGGACTCTTTTAATCCTTTGATTTTATTCCAGTCAATTTGGATGCCCGCGGCAACAACCAGATAATCATACAAAATTGCCTTTCCGGAAGAAGTCATCACCTTGTTTTCCTCCGGGTTGAACGATTGAACGGCCTCTTGAAGCCAAACGGCGCCCTCCGGGATCACAGAAGACTCTTCGCGCTCTGACGCCTCCCGGTTGACGGCCCCGCCGCCTACCAATGTCCAGAGCGGTTGATAATAATGTTTCCCCGCCGGATCAAGGATAAGAATTTGACCAGACAAATTTCGAGCTTCGCGCAGCAAGCGGGCTGCCACGCTAATTCCGCCGCTTCCCCCGCCTACGATAACTACCTTGTAATGCATGTTCTTTCACTCCTTTTTCTTAATTCGACAAATGTCGAGTGCTTTAACCGTACTGCGTTGACAGGTAGAGATATATCGGGGAAATCCCTGATTTATTATTAGAAATGCAAGGCTTTCACGTTCAGGACAAGCATATAAATGGCAACAACAAACACAAAACCAGCAAAGATGTAATTCAACGTTTTCTGTTTCGTACTCCACCTGGACGCTAAAACAGTACCGACTAGCCCTCCAATGATCCCCCCTGTGATATACTCAATGACGACCCACCAGTTTACCAATCCTGAAATACTGTAGTTAACAGCAGTCGTAAGCCCAAATGTTCCAACTGAGAACAAGGATGATCCAATAGCTTCAATCATCGGTAGACTCGCAGAATACATGAGGCCTGGCACAATAAGGAATCCGCCGCCAATGCCGAAAAAACCAGAGATAAATCCGACTAATACACCCATCGCAATAACCAGAACCATTTTAGGGGATGCTACAGATTCAGTTAATGTTTTTTGACCTGTACCTTTCCTTGGCAATATCATTCGAACCGCCATGACAATCATCAAGATAGAGAACAAAAATAAAATTTGATTAGCAGGAACCAATTTTCCGACGGCGGATCCGGCATACGCGCTGAGTGAACCTGGAATTGCAAAAGAAACGGCAACCTTCCACTTCACATGCTTCTTTTTTGCGTGCGGAATTAAATTCAGGTATGCGTTAACAGCCACCGCGAAAGCAGTACTGCCGATTACGACATGCGGGTCCTGAATGCCCACAACATACAGCAACAAAGGAACGGCTAAGATGGATCCGCCACCACCAAGCAATCCCAAGGTAAACCCGACCGTGCCACCTGATAGAACAGCAAGAACTACCTGCACTGCAGACAATGACTCTCCCCCTTTCATGATGTAAATGTATAATCAAAAGAGAAACGAATAAATCGGGGAAATCCCTGATTTGTTTGGTAACGAATAGGTAGTACCCTATAATTCCAGGTAGGAGGATAAAACCATGTCAGACGCACCTGACCAGGATACCCGCAGACTTCGCGAGTTGTTTAATTTGTTGAACGATGGAATTATCGTTATGGATCAAAACAGGATTATTGTCTTTATCAACCCTTCAGCAACCCGAATTACTGGATGGGAGTTGGGAGATGTCATCCCATATTGTACGTACTGTCAAAACAGACCCGTCCCCCCTGGAGAAGAACGATGCTTTTTGGCAAGCCAACCAAAGCAGAGCTATTTCGAATCTGATCTTCCAACAAAAATGGGAACGCCTGTATCGGTAGGAATGAGTCGAACATTTTTATCGTCCCCCCGCAATGCACCGAATGGAGATATGGTCATCACCATTCGAGATGTCACTGTTGAACGTCAATCTAAAGAATTGGAGAGACGAGCCCAATTAAATCAACGGACATTGGAGGTGCAGGAAGAAGAAAGGAAAAGGATCTCTCAGGAACTTCATGACGGCATTTCTCAAACTTTATACGGCATTAACCTAAGCCTGGAGCATCTGAGAAACCATTCACAGGATCAAAAAATTAAAATTGACGAAATTAAGCACCAGGTAAAACTTTGTGCCGAAGAAGTGAGAACTATGTCACGAGCATTGTACCCTGCTGTTCTATACGATTTAGGACTAACTGCAGCCATTCGAACCCTAGCTGATCAGATGAAAACAAATAAACGCGTGATCGAAGTAAATATTGACTCTGATTGGATACAAGATGAATTAAGCCGAAGCACCGTGCATGTTTACAGAATCGTACAGGAGGCTTTGCATAACGCAATTCTACATGGAGATGCCTCCCGAATCCTCATTTCTCTTTCTTGCGATAAGGTTTGTCTTGTGAAAATCGAGGACAATGGCAAAGGATTTGACACCGAATCTATAATAGAATCTCCCGGTTACGGATTAAAAAATATGAAAGAACGAGTGGTGGCATTAAATGGTCAACTTATTATTAATTCTTCAGTCGATCAAGGTACAAGAGTGGAGCTTCAATTCCCTAATTCTTTGAGAGCCAATAGCAGCACACGAGGGGAGGAATTCTGATGAATAAGAAAAAATTGGTCATCATTGATGATCATCCATTAGTGCGAAAAGGATTACGGCTCATTTTCGAAGAGGAGTCTGATATCATAGTTGTTGGAGAGGGATCTTCTGGGGAAGAGGCTGTCCTGTTGGCTGAACGGTTGAATCCAGATGCCATTTTAATGGATGTACACATGCCGTATGGACTGGATGGTGTTACCGCTGCAAGGCATATTCGTGAATTACATCCTCAAATACGCCTGGTCATGTTAACCATGTTCGATGACAATGCACATATCGAAAGAATGATTGCAGTCGGTGTTGATGGAATTGTATTTAAAAATGATGATAGTAAAGAAATTTTGGAAGCACTTCGAACTGGAACTTCACGCTACCCTTACCTCCCAAGCCGGTTGCCCTATGAAGTTCGAGAGAGAATATTGAAGAAATCTAGGAAGGCCGAGTTGTTTGATAACCTATCTCCCAGAGAAACAGAAGTATTGATTTTTCTTGCAAATGGCTTTACAAACAAAGAGGTCTCCAGCAAATTATATATTAGCGTGAAAACAGTTGAGACACATCGTTCCAATATCATGAGAAGATTGCACTTGGAGTCCAGAGCGGATCTAGTAAATTACGCGTTAAAAAATGGTTATATCGAATCTCTAAAATCGCTTGAAGAAGAAAAATAACGAGTTCATTTCGATAGATCGATGATCGCGGGGCCGTAATCGGCTTCGACTTCCTGAAAAAATTTCTCTAATTGATTTCGAGCCAGGTTTGGATGCTCATATGTAAATCGCTCCGACATTGAATTACGGTAGTGGGTCGGATACGGCTCTTTGTTTTCATCCACTAAGGCTTCAAAGACCTTTTCGTTGGAAGAAAAATGTTTTAATACGCTTTGCGGTATACAATGCTGATTTTTTACGAGATCGCTCAATTTATTCACCCGTTCCATATAGAACTACCTGTTTTCTAAAAATAACACATGGGCGAATAATATTACAGTACGTGGAAATGTTATCAAGGCACAAACCCGGTAAGGGTTAGCCCTAAATATTACCTAAATTGCAACCTTTTTCTGACAGTGACGTCGATTTTTATAGAAGGGAGGGAAAAGCAGATAACAAGGTTTTTGACAATCATTACGGTTTGTGGACTGATACTCGCAGGATGTTCCGCAGCAAATGGAGCAAGCAATGCTTCCGATTCAACGGTCCCACCCGCACAAGTAGACGTTCCTATGTACAGTATTGATCAGATGATGAAGGGGAAAACAGACCTGGTTGTCCTGGCGAATGTGGAATCGGTGAGCAACGTAAAAGACAGCACCCAAGGCGATCCCGAAGCTTCCCATCAAGAAGCCGTTTTACACGTCGAAGAACGGCCAAGCCAAGGACGTAACCGTTAAACTCTACCAATCCACTGATAAAGTAAAAGCCAATCAAAAGTATCTGTTGTTCCTAACCTAAATCCGATATTGGTCAATATGTCGTCTCTGACGGACTCTCACAAACAGAATACAACAATGATAAGTTGCAAGTGAATGTTTCCGGCATTAAGGGAACCTTTATGATAGAAGAACTTAAAAAAGTGTTTGCAGAAAAAAAGGCTGCAAAATAAGCCACAATTCGAGTCCCCGGTAAGGGCGCAAGACAAACAAAACAGCCACTAAAGGTTTTTTATGCTGCCTCTTGCTGCCTAGCACACCGGTCCTTCGCTACCTTTTGTTTTTACTCCAAAAATAAGAGCAGCTAAAACCACCCAAAAGAATATCAGTAGCAACATCGGTCCCCAGAAAAAATACAAGATCACCCTGTTTCATTGTGGCGATCCGGTTGCATATACCGTTTAAATCGGAAAAGTAAAAAAACAGCTCGTATGAGCTGTCCTGTTTCAATATTTGTATGGTAGCCTGAACTGACAGGCAGAATTTCAAGCGACTCTTCCCTTAAAGACTACTATCAATACAGATAACCAAACGGTTTTAGATATCCTGTGCGAGAGCCATCAACTGTTCGTTCTCCACGAGCCCGATTAAGGCCGTAGGTTTTGGCATTCCTATTTTTGTTGTACCATTTTCTTCATAGACCGCAATTTTACAGGGCAGAAAATAACCAACCAGCGCATTTTCAGACAAAACCCATTTGGCCTCCACCGGATTGCAGACTTCAAGGATGTGATAGGTCTGGTCGAATTCCACACCTTTCTCGTTCAGCTTTTCTTTCATGTCGAGCTGCCATAACACACCGAATTTTTCTTCCTTCAAGCTTTCTTGAAGATCTGCGATGGCTTTTTCGGGCGATTTTTTATCCCGGACATCAAGCATTTTCAAGTTTGTCTTCGATACGTCTTTCAATACCTTCGGGTCTACGAATAAAAGGCCTTTAACCGACCAAACCATTCGTATCCACCAAAAAAAACCGAAACCGAGCAGTAAGAAAAGAATTGGCATTACTGTCCTCCTTTACCTTCCACAGCTCCCTACAGTTAAAGTAGCGCACAGCGACTGCTGTTGCCAGCTTTTCAGGCATCACAACTTTTCTTCAATTTAAACCAATTCATCCGTCCACGCGTTGAGTCCACCGGTCATATTCACGACATCGAATCCCTTTTCGGTTAGCAATTCACACGCAAGTCCGCTTCGGTTACCACTCGCGTTTAGGGTCCAGTTCATGTTGTCTTTCGATCAATTGTCCCAGCGGAATATGTTTAGCACCGGCGATGTGCCCGGCGGACCATTCGTTCGGTTCCCTCACGTCCACAATCAAGATCGACTCGTCTTGTTTTAAACGTGTGGAGACTTCCTGCGGTGTTATCTCTTTTGGTATTTGAAACGTCATGATCAAATCCCTCCTGCGTTCGAAATATTCATTAGAATATGATTTACCGGCTTTTCACAAGTAGTTCAACCGCTTCCTTAACAAGCTTGTCTGTATCTCCTCCAGCGGCTTGCGCTTCCAACAAACATTGTTGCAAATTCTCGGCAACGATTTGGGCGATGGCCTTATCGGATGCATTACGAACAGCCGACAGCTGGCTCACAACCTCTTTACACGACTTGTTCTCTTCCATCAGGCGAAGCACGCCGCGCACCTGACCCTCGATTCTTCTCAAGCGTGTTTTCAATTCATCGGTATAATTGTACTCCATAAGTTTACCCCTACCTTTCATTTCACATATACACGTATGGGTATATTATAAGTCAAAAAATAAAAACACGATATTAGATAAACAGATTTACTTTACCCTCTGACGCATCTCCCAAGTAAGCGGCCACCCCACCATATTCGATGCCATCCATCAGTTCCTCTTGCTGCAGCCCAAGCAGATCCATCGTCATCGTACAGCCAACAAGCTTTACGCCTTGCTCTTGTGCCAATTCGATCAGCTGCGGAAGAGAAAGCGCGTTGTGCTTTTTCATCACATGCTTAATCATTTGTGGTCCCATACCGGCCATATTCATTTTGGACAATCCGAGTCGCTTCGCGCCCCTTGGCATCATCCAGCCAAAAGCCTTCTCCAGCAACCCTTTATTGGTTTTCACCACTTCATCTTTGCGCAGCGTATTTAATCCCCAGAACGTAAAGAAAATGGTTACTTCGTGGTCGTAAGCCGCAGCGCCATTGGCAATAATGAAGGCCGCGATTGCTTTATCTAAATCACCGCTGAATAGGACAATGGTTGTTTTTTGTTTTGTGGCTTCCATGTTATAAATGCCTCCTTTTTATATACTTATACCCCTATAGGTATAATTCAAGACAAACGAAATGAATGCAAGACTAGAGCGCAAGAAAATCCTATCCAGGAGCCGTTACAAAATAGATGACCAGACCTTTACGGCGGTTAATGATATTAAAATGACCAACGCGTAGCGCAAAAACCGTACGTTTATTTTTGAACTCACTCGGGAGCCGAGCGGAGCGCCGATCAAGCTGCCGAGCACCACAAATATTGTAGGTAAAATGGGGAACGGCCCCGCCGTTATTTTACCGATCACACCGCCAATGGCGGAAATGAATACGATGGCAAGTGAGGAAGCAATCGTAATACGTGTTGGAATTTTTAAGACCGTCAGCATAATCGGGATCAGAATAAACGCGCCACCGGCACCGACAACACCGGATACGATTCCCACAATAAAGGCGGATATAGCTGCGATCCATTTATTGAACGTGATCACGCCCTCTGGATCTGCTTGTTTTACTCGGGTTGGCATTAACATCAACACGACGGCTATAATGGCCAATGTTCCATAAATGATGTTAATAACGTCCCCATGTAAAAAGCGTGAGCCAAAACCGCTAATCAGACTGCCCAGCAATATACTGGTTCCCATATATAACACAAGTCCGTTATGAATCGTTTTCTCGCCCTTCTTCCGAAATGCAATCAATCCGGCTAAGGATGCAAAGAACACCTGGAACATGCTAATGGCTGCGACTTCTTGCCCGGTAAATTGAGCGACGCCGAGAGTGGATGGAACAAATAACAAAAGGGGATAATTGATAATAGCTCCGCCTATGCCGAGTAAGCCGGAGAAGAACGATCCGACAAAACCCAGTGACGTCATGACCATGTAAAGGAGAATGTCCATAATTCCCTCCTTGTTCTGCTTTAAACAATAGGTTATAATTAAACCAAGTAATTTCATCAGAAATAAGGTGATATCTTATGATAAGCGTTTTGAAAAAAATATTTGAAGATAATTGTCCCACGTGCAATCAACGATTAACCCCCATAAATCAGTCCCTTTGTTGTACAAAGGTTTGTCCACAAGGACACTATAAAGAAGAAAGCTACTGCTCCTTGGGGGTTAGAATCCTATATGACGGCTTAAAATAAGTGAACACACTAATTGTGTTCGCTTATTTTTATAGTTGACCCAATCAGATCTTTTTTACGAAAAATTTATAAATCCCGTTTTCTTCTTCATGTTTGATGAGTTCGTGTTTGGTTTGTTTCACCCAGGCTTGAAAATCGTTTACGGAACCTTTGTCCGTTGAGAGTACCTCCATGACCTGCCCCGGCTGTAATCCATCGAGTGCCTTCTTCGCTTTCACAATTGGCATCGGACATGCCATTCCTTTGGTATCGACAATCAGATCTGCTTGCATTCGTCATTCCTCCTTAGTTATCGTGAACGGCACAGCGGTTCGGACCAATTTCCATTTCGCGCTGCTCTTCATCACTTGGGGCGATTTTGCCCATATTGGTCTGCCGGATTTCCTGATACGAATTCGGATGCTCCGGCAAATTTTCGGTCACCATACGTCTGAACTCCGTGTCATTCGCGATATTTAAACCACGGTTGTTGGCATATAAATCGGCCAAACGAGCGGACACCCGGCCTCCTTCACCGAGTTCGGACACCTTGCCAAAATGAGCCGGGAGTACAATCAGGTCCTGTGACAGTTCTTTATAACGGTCATACAGCGTCTGCCGGAGATCTCCTACCCAATCCTGGGCTTGACCGGCCAAGTCCGGTCGCCCGATCGACTCGATGAACAAGATATCCCCGGTCAGTAAATATTGACCATCTACAACCAGCGATGTACTTCCAATGGTGTGACCGGGAGAATATACCGGTTGAATGTTGATCGTGGTCTTGCCTACGGTAATCGCCTGGCCTTCTTCCAGCTTGGCATAGTCAAACGTGACTTCGGTCGCATCTTTTGCAGGAATCCAGTAGGTGGCCCCGACTTGATCGGCGAGCTTCCTACCGCCTGATATATGATCCGCATGAAGATGAGTGTCAATGGTGTGCGTAATCTTCACACCTTGTTCGTTTGCAAAGTTTTCAAACACATCAGTCATTCGGAGTGTGTCTACCATAACCGCTTCACCACCGGACACAACCATATAGGATAAGCAGCCCTTGCCGATCCGGACAAACTGATAAATGGAGCCCCCATCTTTTAATTCGCCAATCTTGACCGGTTCCAAATGTTCGCTCCAAGCCTGCATGCCGCCTTCCAGGTAAAAAACGGGGCTTCGCCCGGCTTCGACAAGCTGTTCGGCGACAAATTTGGACGATCCTTCTTTTGCACAAACGACCAACACGTTTTTACCGTTGGGGATGTTATCAAGTGCAAGGTCCACACCATCCAACAACTCGAAATAAGGGATATTGATCACGTCAATACGTTCCCCTTCGATTTTCCAATCGTTAAAATCACTTTCATTCCGAACATCCAGAATAAAGAGTTCTTCTTTATTCATCACGAATTGGGTCAGTTCTCTTGATGTCATCGTGTTTAATCCTGTTGCGGTTGTCATCGCTTGCTCTCCCCCTTAACTTAGAACGTTAGTGAAACGTTGGCATCCTTTGCGAAATCCAGGAATGTAACAGCGCCCCCGACTTCAATTCCATCGATAAAATCTTCTTTTTTGAGGTTCAGGACATCCATGGTCATTTGGCAAGCAATAATCTTGACACCTAGCTCTTGAGCCATCGCCACCAGTTCAGGTATGGAGGGAACATTGGCATTTTTGAATCCTTCCGCGAAATGCTCTTTCCCGGTTGGAAGGGGTAATTGATGATGCGCCTCTTTATGAATCAAATTAAGTCCTTCAAACGTGAAGAATATAGCGACTTCGGCGTCTGTTGCCGCCGATGCCGTCGCGATATTGAATACCTTGTAGGCATCAAACAATCCGCCGTTACTTGCAATGATTGCTACTTTACTAGACATGAGTATTTCCTCCGATACTTATTTTTTTAATTTAGTTCTGCTCGGTTGGCCCGTTCCAGCCGGACATGCCAGGAAGTACATTTTTCACATTTGTAAATCCTTTTTCCGCTAACAGCTTACAAGCCAGATCACTTCGGTTGCCAACGCGGCAGACGATTTGAATTTTTTCATTAGGGTCCAACTCATGAATGCGGCTTTCCAATTCCCCCAGTGGGATGGACTTTGCTCCGGGAATATGGTGAAAGACATATTCCGCCGGTTCGCGCACATCCAAAACCGTTATATTTTCATTGGCAGCCAGCCTTTTTTGCAAATCCTCATTTGTTATGGTAAAAGGAAACTTCTCATCCTCTTTGGTTTCATTCGGATTCGATTTGCGAAGGTAATGTTTCAAAACCTCGCCTTCCTCAATGGTCCCTAGGTATTGATGGCCTGTGTTTTTAGCCCAGCCTTGCATATCGGCCAATGAACCTTTATCCGTAGCCAGAACCTCGATCACCTGGCCTGCTTTTAGTTCGTCCATGGCTTTTTTCGTTTTTACGATGGGCATGGGACACGCAAGTCCTTTACAATCCAGTGTCTTATCTGCCTGGATACCTGATGGTAAAGACATATCAATAACCTCCTTATGTTTTGGTCTTCACCCCATTTGGCCTTTGTTTAATGTGCCCAGCAGGGGGAAAATATTTCTTTTTACGGTCAGATAGTGAAGACAAGTTCCAAGGGATATTTATTATTTATACGTATACCCCTATGGGTATTATAATAAGCGAGAGATTTGCCCTTGTCAACACTACCACCTTAAACATCCAACTTTCTCGCGAACCGGGCGGATGTCAGACGCGATATCACTGGACATTGACCGCGCCTCACTCAAAAAATAGGACCCCACATGAATCTGTTGTGGGGTCTACGTGTTTTTCTGATTATCTTCCATTTCCTCTTATAAACAGGCACTAACTTAAGGTTTCGGCATGGTTACTTGGTTTAAACTTGTTGTTTTTATAATAAAGGGGTCCCGCCACATGCCCATCAAGCTAAAATGAATCTATACCCCAAAATGGAAAAATAAGCTATCCTTTCTATATCAGGCATGATTCCATAGAAAGGATGGTTTGTCATGAAGTCTAATCCACTTTCTATCAGCGAAGAAATGCAACTGCTAGCAATTACAACGTCATTTTTCTCCTTCTCAGCTTGAAGAGCTCGCTAGAAAAGCCGGCTTTGTCCAACGTAAAAGCAAATATACTGCACAGGATATGGTTTCCTTATGTGTCTTTTTAAATGATCCTGTATCAGTGACCCCCCTCGCACGATTATGCAGTCAACTTGATGCATCCAATCATCTTTCGATGAGCGCAGAAGGATTGAACCAGCGGTTCAATCCTTCTGCAAGTAGCCTTCCTTCAATCCCTTTTTTCAACACTTCTCCGAGAAAAAATCATGACTTCTTTCTCACTACCTTGTGAATGTAACGCGTATTTTCATCGTATTCGTATTCTGGATTCAACGGTGTTTCAACTTCCTGATCCCTATGCCGACCGTTACCAAGGTTCCGGAGGAAGTTCTCATACGGCCCGATACCAGCGTAGCTGTTATGAGGAGCAAAATGGATGTAAACCCTTCCATTTATTATCCATAAAAAGGAACCAGCGAAGCTGACAAAGATCGCAAAGTGTTACCAAGAACTAACATACGAATACCTCTCATGACAGCTACGCTGGTACTGCCCCTTTTCTGAATGTTGGCAGGACCCCTTATTATCAATATTTATCATGGGCGAATACAGGTACATCCTTTTGCACCCTTAGCGTGGTGAGAAGCGGCTATTTTTGTATCCATATCTCCTTAACGTTGTAAATCCGCGTTTTGCTGGAGGTACCCTTTAGAGTAAAAAAAATGCCAAACCCCAGATACGATTGAAGGCTTAGCGTATATTATCGTTAAAATGTTGGCGGGACCCCTTCAAGCATTAGCGCAATTATTCAGATAATTGTGGACTTTGATGTATCAGGTTCTCTTTTTTTGTAGAAAACCTTATACAATCCGTTTGGCGCCTATGTAATTCGATCCCCAATAACTGCTGGCCAGCGAATCGATATGAATGCCGTGCGACGAGGTGGCGGAAATGAATTTGTCGTTGCCCAGATAGATGCCGACATGCGAGTTGGAACCAATCGAGAAGAAAACAAGATCGCCCGGCTTCAGATTCGAAGTGGTAACCCGGTTCCCCGAGGTATGAAATATTTGGCGGGAGGTTCGGGGCAAATCCAACCCCTGCTGCCGGAACACATAATTGACGAATCCGGAGCAGTCGAATCCGGAGGTCGACGTTCCACCCCACACATAAGGAATGCCGAGCAGTGTCTTGGCCTTCTTAATAAGCTTTGCGGATAGAGGGGGCGTCTTCGGCTGCGGTGCCGGAGCATGCCAAGCCGGCGCATGATATTTGCCGTCCTTGCAAATGATCGCGATACCGTTCTTGTTGTCCCATTGTATCCTGTACCCGAAGCTTTCGGAGATGAAGCGCACCGGTATGAACATATGGTTATCCTTGAACAGTGCCGGCGGCGAAGTCATTGTCACCCGCTTGCCATTCACATCGGCGTCTTTAGAGCCCGTTTTCATCTTAATGGTTCGGCCGTTGTTTTGGAGTGTTATTTGTACCTCCGATCCATCGATGCGCCAGTCGATCTTGTATCCCATTTGCTCGGCTACGGACCGAATAGGCACCTGCATGCCCCCATTGCCGTCAACGAACGGCGCCGAATCCGGGAACGCAACAATCGAATCGTTAATCTGGATTTTCACTCCGTGTTGAGCGGAATAAGCATGGGCGGTCGCTGCATGCATTGCGGCTCCGGCAGCCCATACCGTGCAAGCCAAAAAAGCGGTCTTGAACAATCGGTTCAAAATAATTCGCCTCCATGTTGCCTCCGAGGTTAGTTGACGGGTTCGGGAAGAGGAATTCCCTAGCTGGCCGGCTAACAGCTGGACGAGCATTCACCCCATAAAATAAATTCCCCCGTACCGGTCATTCTGCATGGCCGGATTCGGCATAATATTTTCACTATGTATAATACTAGTTATAACATTGCTTAGGCCGATTTCGACGAAAACGCTAGCCCTAAAGCATCTCAATGCTATCGTCCACGGTCCGGGTTGCGGCTATTTTCATGACAAGCCGGCCCAGCTCCTCGAAATTCATCTTGTTCATTCTGTCGATGAACGTATCCGAGACGGAATCATGTCCGGTGACCGCTTTTATAATATCAACGACAGCTTCCACCCGTTCTTGATGATGGTCGCTGACGATAAGGTTCATTCGATAGAGGCCTCCTTCCTAAGTGTCTGGCTAAACGTAAAACTGATGATTGCCGATTTGCTTCGTGAAGCTAAGCGTTTTGAACCAGCTCGATTTGGACACCTTCGGATTATAATAGAAAAGCGCATTGCCGGTCGGGTCCCACCCCTTGATCGCGGCCCTGGCCGCCTGGAACGCTGTTTGATCCGGCAGCAGCCAATACTGCCCGTCGTTAACGGCGGAAAATGCTTTCGGCTCAAAAATGACGCTTCTAATCGTATTCGGAAATAAGGGAGACAGGCGCCGGTTCAGAATGACCGCGCCAACCGCCACCTGGCCCTTGAAGCTTTCGCCTCTGGCTTCGCTGTAAATAACGCGCGCCATCATGGACAGTTCTCCTCGGTAAACGGTCAGCTTTTTCAGTTTCCGCCATGTCATGGGGCCGACAACCCCGTCGGGGACAAGTCCGTTATACTTCTGAAACCGCTTTAATGCGCCGGTGGTGATATTTCCGAAATTGCCCGTTATCGGACCGTTGAAATATCCGAGCGTCTGCAGCCGGAACTGGAGATCTTCCGTTAGAGGGTCTTTGCTGCCGGGCTTTTGATAGGGGTACGGTCCAGCCGCCGCCTCCGTGCTAACGAAGGCTGTGGTAATAATTAAGAAAAGAACGAGCAGAGTTGGAAGCTTGTACATGATGAGTGATGCCCCTCCAATTCGTTATTATACATTCTTCATCAATTTCCGATTCTAACACAGCGGGGCGAGTTTGTTTACATTCTAAAAAAAATATAATTTCCTTAAAATTTTCTCAGAAGGGGCAGCAGATGATGGCGAAAATGCGGAGTGAATAGGAAATATTGCGGTTAATCGTCGAATTAACGGAGGAAGACGAGCGGATTCGGGCCGTTATTATGAACGGTTCACGGGGCAATCCAGATAAGCAGGAAGCAGCCAGAGAGGAGGAAGATGATTAATCCGTGGCAACGGTCTCGATCGATGACAGCAGCCGCTTTAGTTATTTTAAAAAAGAACCCCAACTTATTAGGGCTGGGGCGAAGGTTCCTCTGGTGACTCTCAAACACCGGAGGAGTAAAAAAGGTTATGAAATGAACTCGATGTTCTTCAATCATCTCGTTCACAGTTATTTAATATATACTACGTCAGCTTATCTGTCACTGCGAAGAATCTGGTTATGCATACATGTACAGTAAGTATTAATATTTACTAATCATTTTTATTTTGATTTATAGTTTGAGAAATAAAAACTGAATGCCCCCCAAGTCATTATGAAAAACGCGTAGTTAGTAGTATTCATCGAAGCTGCCGCGGGATCGATGTGGCAGCCTTGAACGCAGTAAATGAATACGGCAAGCCTGATCAAAAAAATGATCTCACTCTACAAATGAACGGATTCTAATGTCTAAACTATGTTTAAAGTAAGCGTCAAATAGCCCCCACCTTGAACTTACCCCTGTTGAACTTACCCCTGTCAAGTAGACAATGAAGAAAATAACCCTCAAAACCATTAAGCGACAAGAGCCTTCAACTGGGCTCTTGTTGTTTAAGCCGCATTGGATCCGTTCTTCATTGTAGGGGTCACCTCACGAAAAGGAAAAAATCGTACGCTAAGCAATTCATTACATGAAAAACCGGACCCTTTACTCTACAAGGGGTAATACCATCGTCGCTGACACCAAGGGCAAAGTAGATGGATCGTTAGCGTAACGCGGCTGTACCAGTTGTTTCATTTAGCAGTTGTTTCATTTCATGTAGCGATATTCCAGGAGATTCTTCAAATTTGAGATTTTCTGCAGCAGCTTCTCCCCGACATTGGTTTCCCTCACCAGCTTCCGCTCCAGTTCTTTGTCCACCAGCCTTTTTACAGACAATACGTCCGTTCCGTTACATAACACATCTTCTTTTGAATTAAATTTCTGATGGGCAACGAGCTGCATGCCAAAGGAATTATACAATAAGGTATATCCGGCGATGCCCGTTGTGGATTGATAGGCTTTGGAAAAACCGCCGTCAATGACAACCATTTTCCCGTTTGCTTTAACGGGGTTCTCTCCACGAATTTCTTTAACTGGCGTGTGGCCGTTAATGATATGTCCATGATCCGGATTCATATCAAACTCCAGCAGGATTTTCCGGCAGATCTCCTCATTTTCACGCAATTGGTAATAAGGGTTCTTTCTCTCCTTATAGGTTTCTTTATCTTGGATAAAGTACCGTTCAAAGCTGGTCATTTCTCTCTTTCCAAAGAGCGAGGAACGTTCCCCTGTCCAGATGTACCATACCATATCCGTAGCCAGATCATCCGTCTCTTCCGGATGCGCAAAGGCGTAACGTAAATAATATTCAAAAACATCGAGCAGCTGACGGCCCGAATACGTCTTGTCTTCAATCTGCATTTCTTCCATGTTTCCTTCTTCATCCAAAGGAATACAGCCGTGAAATAACAAATTCCCGTTGTATTTTAAATAAAGGCTGCCCTTTTTCATAAGAAAATTCATATGTCTGGCCAGCTTTTCGGAATGCTGAACGGAGAACAGCAGCTTTTCCATCACCTGCTGTTCTTCCTCCAGCAATTGTTCAGGCTGCTGCGGATTTACGGTTGCGAAACAGGTGTTTTCCAGCGGGTAAGTTTTTCCGCCGATCTTGATTTCAGTTTTGTCGTAATCGATCTGCTCAAGCAAAAGCCTTTCAGACATATTAAAGTATGGGCGTCTCTTGATAATCGGGATTTCAAGCTTAAACTGGATCATGGCAATGGCTTGATGAATTTTGGTAATCTGCAGGATTTCCTGCTCCGAACCGTTATGGTCGGTCTGCAGCTTCGGTCTAAAGGCCGGATTGTCATCATAGTATTTCTCCGCCAAGTTCAGCAGTGGGCGAAGATTGATTCCATATACGTCTTCGATGATGTCCAGATTGTCGTATCTGGCGCAGATCCGGATAATATTCGCAAGGCAGACCAGGGAACCCGCATAGGCGCCTATCCACAGGACATCATGGTTCCCCCACTGAATGTCTACAGAATGGTAGTTGATCAGCGTGTCCATAATTTTATCGGGGTCCGGCCCGCGGTCATAGATATCTCCGACCACATGAAGATGGTCAACCACCAGGCGCTGGGTCGTATAAGCAAGGCCGATAATGAGCTTGTCCGCCTGGCCCAAGGAAATAATTTGCCGGTATATTTCCTCATAATAAGGGTCCTTATTGTTGGTCGAATCCGTCTTGTATAGAAGCTCTTCTACAATATATACAAACTGCTCCGGCAGAGCTTTACGCAATTTCGAGCGCGTATATTTGGAAGAGGCATAAGAAATGAGCTTAAGCATTTGTTCAATCGTTTGTCTGTACCATCGGTTCAAGGCTTGTTTATTGCACAGATCTCCTTTAACCAGCTGTATTTTTTCTTCCGGATAATAAACTAACGCCGTAAAATCATTGATTTCATGATCCGTCCAAACCTCACGGAACAAGGCTTTGATTTTCTCTTTTACGGTACCCGAACCGTTTCTTAGTACATGCTGAAAAGCCTGGAACTCCCCATGCAAATCACTGACAAAATGCTCAGTTCCCTTGGGAAGATTGGAGATTGCTTCAAGGTTAATGATTTCTGTTACAACTTTTTCTTTCGTATCATATTTCTGGGCCAATAAATCTAGAAACTGCGCATCCAAAACAGATGTCCCACTTCAAGGAAATATGGTGATGTATAAGAGGTTTTTTAAATGGGGCTAGCCGCGTACCTTTAAGCTTAGTGTAAACAGTAAAGGGAAAAACATTAGGTTTCCGAGGTTCCCTTTGGTACTCTTACTAACAGCTATTATAACTGAAACTTCCCACGCTATCCTGCCAGTTACTTCAACAAAAGAAAAAGGAGCTGCCGCGCGGCAAGCTCCCAACTAACGTGCCCAGGTTAACGAAGTGGATTATGTAAGTGCAGACGATGTTAAATATTTAAGAAAACAGTTAGATGGCATCTATAATCAAATCGAAAAATTTTACGATGGGGGATGACTTCACTTGCCATACGTAAAACAAATTACGATACGAACGACCTTGACGTGTTCGGACCTCCATCATGGACAAGACGCGTACGTTCTTCTTCGCTCATCAGCATTACATAAATCGTTAACTTTAAACGCGAAGTTTTTACTCACTTTACCAAACTCCATATTTTGTGCAGATATCCGATCCTCTCGGAACATGAAAAGAAAAGAACCGCAGCCCACAATGCTACGGTTCTTTTCTTTCTTGTAATCATTTTTTTTGCGCCACTTTGTTTGATTCGCATGACGAGCGAGAATTTCCTTCTTCGTAATTTCGATATTATCTAAAAAATCTTTAATGTTGCACAATTCTACAATTCCCTTCTGTATAATCAACTAGGATCAAATAAAAAGAGTGAGGAGGAGTTTATTATATCTATCAATAAAGATCCACGGATTGAACTAGACATTTTAGAAATTAGTCAATCCCTCGGACTTGACATAGAACGCCTACTCGAATTTATTTAAAAAATCCGTAATGGATAGCCTTAATAAAACTCCATTCTGAAAGGAGGTGAATCTCAGGTGAATCTTCGTTCTACCCTTTTTAAAAATCGAACACGTTTGTTTGCAATTGGAGTTGCGACGTTTATAAGTCTATTCTGTTTGAATCTTGACTCCAAGAAAGCAGAAGCGGCAGATGGTGGACTGTTACCACTAGGAAACTCTGTTGGATCTGTTCAGGTCACAGACCAAGATCAGAGGAAACAAAAACCTGAAAGTCAAATACAGACTAACAGTTCATTCCTGAAGAATACGAGTCAAGAGCCGATACAAGCGTTAGGAGTCAAGCAGGCCGTCCCACAGCTCAAAGTGGACATTCCTGTCGTGAACTTAACAACTCCAGAGACGGTTGGCGATACGGCAACTAAGGCTCTCACCAATGTAAGCGATATTGCTTCTAAAACAACGGCTGCGGTTAGCGATCCGGCTGCTAAAGCTGTCACAAATGTAAGCGATATTGCTTCTAAAACAACGGCTGCGGTTAGCGATCCGGCTGCTAAAGCTGTCACAAATGTAAGCGATATTGCTTCTAAAACCACAGCTGCGGTTAGTGATACGGCTGCTAAGGCTGTCACCAACGTAAGCGATATTGCTTCTAAAACCACGGCTGCGGTTAGCAATACGGCTGCTAAAGCCGTAACCAATTTAAGCGATATGACTTCCAAACCTCCAGTTGTTGAACCTGTTTCTCCAATACCAAAATCTTCGGGAAGCTCTCCAGCAATTGCTTACCTACAGCAAACTAAGATGAGTGAACCCCTGATGGGCGAAGGAAAAAACAAAAAGAATTCAAAAGCTGATATGCATTCAGTCACCATCAAATCTTTAAATGGAAGTAAGCGACAGCAACAACCGTTTCCGAAATCCCTACCGGAAAAACATTCTGACGTGCCTGTTTTACCACCTGCACCTATCCTACGCGGAGAGAATCATAGTTCTGGCAGCTCCTCCAGGGATAATGGTGGTTCAAATTCGTTTGGCAAACAGTCGATGGTAGAAAGCCCTTTGCTCGATGTATCTTTGCCGCAATATACGGGGCAGTTGTTTAACCGAAGGGACATAGGAATAAATCAATGGTCTCAGCCCCCACCGGTGAAACCACCACAAAGTACCTTCTTCTCATAAACCTGGATGTAATTACATTTTCCCAAATTGAGAAGGAGGACTTTAAACAATGATGATCGAAGTGAAAAACGTACTGAAAATATCTATGCTCGCAGGTGTTATGGCTGTAGGGATCTTTACTATTTCGCATACGACATTTGCAGCAGAATTGCAATCAAAGACACAAACTACTGTTCAAGCAAATAATACTGTTCAAACAGATAATTCTTCGAGCAGTCTTGGATTAGGATTGCTGAATGGAATTAGTGTTTCAGGTAGTTCCATTATAGGCGATACGGTTTCCAAAGCGACAGCTGCGGTTGGCGCTACGGCTGATCCGGCGGTCACCAATGTTAGTGATATTGCTTCTAAGCTGACAGCTGCTGTTGACAATACAGCTGATCAAGCGGTCACCAATGTTAGTGATACGGCTTCCAAAGCGACAGCTGCGGTTGGCGCTACGGCTGATCAAGCGGTCACCAATGTAAGCGATATTGCTTCCACTACGACAGCTGCGGTTGGCGCTACGGCTGATCAAGCGGTCACCAATGTAAGCGATATTGCTTCCACTACGACAGCTGCGGTTGGCGCTACGGCTGATCAAGCGGTCACCAATGTTAGTGATGTTGCTTCCACTACGACAGCTCCGGTTGGCGCTACGGCTAATCAGGCGGTCACCAATGTTAGCGATATTGCTTCCACTACGACAGCTGCGGTTGGTGCTACGGCTGATCAAGCGGTCACCAATGTAAGCGATGCTTCCACTACGACAGCTGCGGTTGGCGCTAAAGCTAATCAGGCGGTCACCAATGTTAGTGATGTTGCTTCCACGACGACAGCTCCGGTTGGCGCTACGGCTGATCAAGCGGTCACCAATGTTAGTGATGTTGCTTCCACGACGACAGCTCCGGTTGGCGCTACGGCTAATCAAGCGGTCACCAATGTTAGTGATGTTGCTTCCAATACGACAACTGCGGTAAACAATGCATAACCTTCGCCGCTAATCAACTTGATAAGTAATGTTCAACAATATACCCCACCACATTTTAATTGTGGTGGGGTATATTTGTCTTAAAGTCGTTCTTTCCTCATCGAGACGTACGTTATGGTTGACTTCAACCAGTTTTTTTTGGATAGACGGATTGTCAATTGTTCTGCATGTCGTGCTCCTCATAGCCCAGATGTTCATCCACCTCGGCTTCCAGCATCTCCTGCAGCGTTTCGGCAAACAACTCTTTCAACGCGTTCTGTGCATCCTGTGCCGAGACCAACTTATTTTCCTTGATGAACTGACGGAGTTGCTGCTTCGTCCATAATCCCATGTGTTCTCCCCAACCTCTCTTATTCTTCCATTGTAATGGGTTTAGGAGTTTACACAATCTATTTTACAGACTCCACCGGCAATTTAACGACTCTTCAACACTTGATATAATTTTGCTTTGGAAACACTGGTTCGCCGACCCGCCGTGCCCGACGGTGCGGACACCTCCTGCCCGTTAGCCATCCATGCCGCTCACGCGACACCACAGATTATGGAAGTAATGTGTTCTTCCATGGGAGCTTAATGACGTACCCGGCCAATATTTTATTTTATTTCGACAAAAACAGAGATCCCCTCGGCTCTTTTACTGCTAACATACAGGTAATACTATACATTACCTGACATTAATAACTTGATATAGCTTTGCTTTAGACACTCCGGTCTGCTCGGTTATTTCTTTTATGGTATATTTCCGACTATCATATAGAAGCAACGCCATTTCAACTTTGCTCTTATCCAATGGCGGTCTTCCTCCTTTTCTACCTCGAGCCCGAGCGGCTTGTAAGCCGGCCTGGGTTCTCTCTCGAATCGTCTCTGCCTCCATTTCAGCCAAGCCAGCCATAATAGCAAAAAAAAGCTTGCCTGCCGGTGTGCTGGTATCTACTCCCAATGTGATGATCTGCAGACTGATTCCTCTTTCTTTAAGATCATGCGAAAGCTCATTAACTGCTTTGTCGTCCGACCAAGGCGATCCAATTTCCAGATAATTAATGTATCCCCGGAACGCAAATACTCCAAGCAGCGAGCTAACTCCGGTCGATCACTTTTCTTCCCGGAGACCTTTTCCTCAAAAATACGTTCACATCCGGATGCTTTCAAAGAATCGATTTGTAAATCCATGGACTGATCGGAAGTAGAAACACGTGCATACCCAATTTTAGTCATTTTCCAATCTCCTTTTGTCTATTAAACCTTCGTTGAGTATGTTTAATACACTTTGAATATTAGACGATTTAATAGACTGAAACAATGATCAATTTAGGGTATTTTAAGCTGATGTATATAAAGTCTAAAAAACGATCGTTTTTTAGATAATAAATAGATACATCAGACTGATATAATAAAAGCCAGGATGCGCTACGGCACATCCTCCGTTGATGGTATTGCGCGCGCAAAACAAGTAGCTGTGAACTTCTGATTTTCAGAATGTAATTGAATAGGACAAGATCAGTCGCGAATCCCGCGGCTGATTTAGTTTTCATGATTTCTTCTGAAATGGCTTGTTTGATTATATTTTTACTTAGCTTAGCGTTTTGTTGGCGGTACCCTTGGTGGTACCCCTAATAGAAGAAGGTCAGGAGACATCCCGAAAACATAAGGTGTAGATTGCTTTAAGAGTAAGAAAATACGCTAAGCCGGTGATGATTGTAGGCTTAGCGTATCGTCTTGGTTTGAAGAAATAGATGATTTCTAATTCTAATGCATCCGAAAGATGTGATCTGCTGTTCGAATGGCAAGCGCAACAGTCGTCAAAGTGGGATTTCCGGCCCCAATGGAAGGGATGACACTGTTATCGGCGATATAAAGGTTGGAAAGCCCGTGAACCAGGCCATACCCGTTCGTGGCGGATGTGGAAGGGTCATCGCCCATCTGGCATGTTCCGGAACTATGCTGCAAATCCCCTTGGGGAACCTGGCAAAAGAAATTCTGTCCATTTATGGGACGGATCCCCGCTGCGACGGCAAGAAGGCGTATTTCATTCATCATCTGCTGCATGACATCGCGATCCTTTTCCGTAAAAGAAAAATGGACTTGCACTTCGGGAACCCCATATTCGTCTTTTTTGTCCTGCTGCAGCGTAATCCGGTTCTCATAGCGCCGTTCTATCGCCCCGAAAGTCAGAATGTCAACTGTCAATTCCTCTGTTAACCGCCTTTGTTGATGAACGGAATACCAGAAACTATCGGGACCGTACAAACGAACCTGATAGGGCCTTTCCGTCGTTTGAGGGATATAAATTCCGAGCGTTCCAAGCTGTTCGGAGAACTCCTTGCGGTCCACCATTCCTCTGGCCATCAGGAACGATTGATTCATCAAATAATGCCCGATTGCCCCGTTTTGAATGTTCGAATGAAGCAGCAGGCGCGGAGTTTCAAATGTGCTTGCCGACAACACGACCTTCTTTGCTTTAAGCGTAAAGGAACGTTTATCCGAAGACATCACCTTTACGCCGGTTACCTTTCCGTCATCGACGAGTATTTGGACGGCACGGGACTGGACAGCCAAGTCAAACGGCCTGGCATTTAATGCTTTTGCCAGGAAAGAGAAAGAGCTTGTAATAACGTCGGAATTAACCTCTCTATAGGAGGACGGCTTCAGATCGGCAGCCATAGGAAGCATGACGGCCTCAGGAAAACCGCCCTCCTCAATACGATTTAGCAGAATCTCCGTAAATTGCGCGCCTTCGAAAAATTTGTCCGAAACCTTCAAGACCCGCTCGGCGATCTCGTAATACGATTCCAGCTCACGGAGGGGTACCGGATATTCCATTAACAAAGATGTTTGGATTCGAGTGGCGACGGCATCCCAGAACAATGTTCTTCCGCCCAAAGCGAAAACTTGTCTTGCTCCCAAGTAATCCGGATATGAGCCGGGCAATTCCTTTGAGATATTCAGATAATAGTCCCATCCAGCTTCAGCTCCTCCTCGGTCAGCTCCAGCTTGCCGCCGATGCCAACAGTGTCGACCCGTTCGGCCTTAGGCAGATACTGGCGGCGTACCCGGGAGTTGGCGCCGTCAACGCCGATGAGCAGATCGCCGGTCGCCGTGGAGCCGTCTACCCAAGTATTTACCAGTTATTGATATGAGTTTTGATCTCATCTAACAATAAATCTTTTTGTTCCCTCCGATTGCGCCTTCCTCCCGGGGCGGATTTCATCGGCCCTCCCCAATTGTGGGGTGACGGGGATTGACTTAGATCTAAAGTGGCGAACAAGATCTTGATTCCGCTGAACTCATCCTGGTGAACATCACTGAACGTTGTATCGCAATTGGCGTGCCTGGTGAGGTCCGCATCCGGACTCCGGACCTCGGCGCCAGACGTATCCCAAATCCCTAAAGGACTTCCCAAACTGCTGGCGACAATTCTTATACAATTATCCGATGCGCGTGCCGGCATAAGGCTTTGGTAATATCCCGCATTGGGAAATAAGATAATTTCCGCTCCTTTTAATGCCAACAGTTCCGCCACATCCGTGAACCAACTGTCATAACAAATCATCATCCCCACTTTGCCAAAATCAGTTTCAAACACCGGGATATCGGAACCCGGCCTTACCCCGCCTTCTAATAATTCCGGACTAAAAAGATGATTTTTATCGTATCTGCCTATAATTTCCCCCTGGCGACCGAACAAAAGACCTGTATTATATAAGGAATCCGCCGATACATCCATATGATAAAAAGTGCCCGCAACATGCATACCATATTGCTTAGCTTTTTGGGACATCAGCATGACGGCAGGTCCGTCCAGCGATTCATCCTGTTTATAATCCGAGCTGTTGAACATCTCCGGCAAAAGAATCAAGTCCACTTTCTGACTTCCTGCAAGATCCATCACCTGCCCCCATACTTCTAATGGTGCCGTACCTTCCACGCACGCCACGCTGACATTTCTCGGTAGTATGGGCTCGCATTCCTCGAAAGAGACTTGTCTGATCCAGGCCTTCCCGCTTCTGCTCAACCGGAAACAAATGCTTACTTCCCCTACCACTTCTCCATCATCGGGAACGAAAAATCGGTTATCTCCTTCAATCCAACCGTCTTCCATCCGTTTAAAATCAAAGATACCATTATTGAATCCCTGATCAGAATAAAAGGTAAAAAGCATATTTTTATGAGGATTTACATCATCCGATACTTGAAACTGAACTTTCATATGATAGGTTTTTCCACCGTTTAATGTAAATCTTGCGTATATACAACCAATGCAATTTTCGTTTCCGTTCCCGCTGGTCAGGAGGATATTCCTATCATCTTCCATCACCAGTCCAAAATTAGGGATAAGGGCTTGACGTGGACCCTTAACTTTCCAATGTTTAGGGACCTGACCTTCGTCCCCATCAGCAAAGTTGCTGTTGGGAATTAAATTTGTCCGATACACTGTCATTGATTTCACCCATTTCATTTGAGATAATTGTATAACGTAATTT
This sequence comes from Paenibacillus solisilvae, assembly GCF_042656405.1. Taxonomy (NCBI): domain Bacteria; kingdom Bacillati; phylum Bacillota; class Bacilli; order Caryophanales; family Paenibacillaceae; genus Paenibacillus; species Paenibacillus solisilvae. The sequence continues at coordinate 27,721 of NZ_JBHSOW010000137.1, forward strand.
TCAAGAGATTCACTCTCTGGAGATAACGAAATATCCGAATGGAATAATTGTTAGGTGCAATATTCCGTACAATCACACTTGTTTTCAAGAGCTTTTGATATAGAACACGTATCCTGGCACATTCGTTCGTCCCAGAGCTATCATTCCTTCACTGAACCGATCATCACACCCTGAACAAAGTACTTTTGAGCTAAAGGGTACAAAATTAATACAGGAACACTTGCAACAATAATAACAGAATATTTTAACAAATTTTTCATATCCTGAAACTTTGTGATTGCCTCTGGGGAAAGATTCATTGCTGTCATCTCTACATTACCTAGAACTAATATCTCCCTTAATACCAATTGCAAAGGATAAAGGTCTTTATCATTTAAAAAAATGAGCGCATTGAAATAGGAATTCCAAATAGCTACAGCAGACCAAAGAGCCAAAACCGCAATAATGGGCTTAGAGAGAGGTAATACGATTTTTAAGAGAAATCGAATATCATTGCACCCGTCAATTTGCGCAGCTTCATACAACTCATTTGGGATCGTCCATTGAAAGAACGTCTTGGCTATAATCACCGAGAAAATGTTTAATGCAGAAGGTACGAAGACCGCCCACATCGTATTAAGAAGTGCTAGATTTTTGACCACTAAATAGAACGGGATTAACCCACCACTGAATATCATGGCAAATAATATCATTGATATAAAAATATTTCTTCCAAAAAAAGTTTTTCGGGATAATGGGTAGGCGAACATAATACTCAGCAATACACTAAGAATGGAGCCTAATACCGTATAAACAGTAGAGTTGAAGTATCCACTCCATACTTCAGGGTACCGAAAAACCGCCTCGTATCCATATAGGGTAGGATCAACCGGCCATAGCCACACCTTACCTGACATAACGGCCTCAGAAGAGCTGAAAGAAGAGCTTAATATGTAAATTAGCGGGTAAGATACCAGTATCACAATAGTACTTAATATGGTGTATAGTACGATCAAAAACAGTCGATCGTTCATAGATTCTTTAATCGTTATGTTAGCTTGCAAGTTCCTCTCCTCCGTTTAAAACAGACTAGAATCGGTCGTTTTCCGTGCCACGAAATTAACGATAATGATTAAAATAAAGCCAATAACGGACTGGAATAAGCCTACGGCGACCGCAAAACTATAGTTGGCATCTATCAATCCCACTTTATAGACATACGTGGCAATGACTTCCGAAGTACTTAAATTTAATGGGTTTTGCAGCAAATACACCTTCTCAAATCCCACATTCATCAATTGACCGACAGCTAGAATGAAAAGTACAATGATGGTAGGACGAATAGCCGGTAGGTCAATATGAATGATTTTACTGAAGCGTGAGGCCCCGTCGATCTTAGCTGCATCATACAATTCCGGATTTACGCTGGATAACGCCGCTAAATAAATAACGGCCGCATAACCAGTTTCCTGCCAAACGCCTGACCAGACATAGAGGGAAGGGAACGCCGTAGGACTTCCCATTATATCTGGAGCAACCCCAAATAGATGGGCGAATTTTCCATACAACCCTACAGAGGGTGAAAGTACAATTTGCATCATCCCTACGAGAACGACCGTAGATATAAAATAAGGAGCATAGGTCACCATCTGTGCCGTACGCTTAAAACGGATATGCTTTATTTCGTTTAGTGCCACTGCTAGCAGGATCGCTGACGGAACTCCAATTAACAGTGAGTAAGCACTGATGGTTAACGTATTATTAATGACCGGCCAGAAAAACGGTGATTGAAAGAAAACATTAAAATGTTGCATGCCTACCCATGGACTTCCCCATATTCCCTGCATAGGATTATAATTTTTAAAAGCAATCACAGCCCCGAACATAGGAATATAGTTAAATGTCACTAAAAATGCCATTGGAATTGCGATGACTAAATACAACTGCCAATGCCGCGAAATTTTGTTTGCATATTCTTGATACCTGGATTTGTTCCTGAATTTTGGAACTATCTTTTGCGTTGCCACAATGAGGTCTCCCTTCCAAAGAAATGGATTAGGTATGGTAGACAATGGTTTAAGGATCACACTTTAGTTGTGCCCTTAAACCATTGTAATGCTGCAAATTACTGAATTGATAATAAATACTTGACAATGGCTGAGTCTGACTTAAATCCACTGGTGTCAAAAGGTTCATTCATCGCTTTCTCTGCTATTGCCAGATATTTCTCAAGGTCTAGTTTCTGAAGTCCTGAAATATACTGTTCCCAATTTTTATCGATAGATTTCGATCCGACAATGAACTCTGCCGTCCACTGCTCCACATATTTATTAATATTTGTTTTATACAATGAGTATTGTTGATTATCGTCTTCAGAAATCCAAACGGCACCCGGGTAGACTAGTTCAGGTTGATGTCCTGCCATATTCCTCATTGTTTCCAAATGGAGCATCGTTTGATCGCCACCCTTAGAAAATGGTGAAACTGCAACTCCTCCATTTCTCCATTCCTCAGATTGATAAATCGGTCCCATTTGATCCCAACCTGAATTTTGCCTGGAGCCGCCCGCATAAAATTTATCCCAAGCGGTATTGAACAACGCCTGTTTCCCATCCAAACCTAATTTTCCCGGTTCGGCCTTTGTCCAAAACTCTCCCTCAGCACCAAAATTCAGTGTTTGCGTTCCTTCAGCCGTCCAAATATAATCCAATAGTTTCATTATCGCAATTTGCTGTTCCTTGGTAGCCTTATTGGTCATTGCAAAAGTTAAACTAGTCGGTATATTCCCATAGAAAGCAGCATATTGAACCCCGTCAGGGCCTTTAAGCGGGGGAACACTCAACCAATTTTTATACTCTGGATTCGCGCTGCCGCCCTGGATAATAATATTTGACCCACCATGAGCTGCTATAGCGACTTTATCCTGCGAGATATTTCTAATCACAACTTCTTCTTTCTGACTGAAAGTCTGAGGATCTATCAAACCCTCAGCATACAAATCATGAATATATTCCAGACCCTGTTTCCACTCCGGTTGGGCTGGTGCAAAGATCACTTTGCCATTATTTATATTGAAATAATCTGTCCCGTCATGATAAATAAAGGCATTCATTAAGAAAATAGTCGGATCTGCATGCCATCCATCGATGTCGCCTGTTAACGGTATCAGATTGTTTTCCTTAAATACTTTCAATACACTTTTAAATTCTTCGGTAGTGGTAGGCATTTGCAGTCCATATTGCTTTAATACCGTTGTGTCTAACCATAATTTATCTGGCCAGAAACAGTGGAAACAATAATTGTAATTGGGTAGACCATAGATGTTTCCATCCGGTGCTACGGTGATCTCTTTCAATCCTGGCACGGTTTCAATTGCTTTCCAAACGTTCGGCGCGTACTCTTTAAGTAGATCATTCAAGGGAAGCAGCATGCCCTGGCCAGAATATTTCAATATGTCGCTGGGACTGAAAATACCGTTCCAGAAGACTTCCGGGTAATCCCCGCTCGCTAGAAGAAGAGATTGTTTAGGCGCTAAATCACTCGCGGGCGCTGTCTGCCAATTGATTTTAATATTAAATTTTTCTTCCACGTATTTTGTAAATCCATTTGTTTTCAAGTCTATGACGTTGGTATTTGGAGAAGCAAAAAAGAAATAGTCACCGGCGAACCCGATGCTTCCTGTGATTCGGATGGCCCGGTTTTGGAAGATTCATCTGACTTTGGGGGAGATGGTTCAGAGTTGCTGCATGCAGAGACAGTCACAAGAGCAATTAAAACAAAGATCACAAACGAGACCTTCATTAACGGTTTACCTTTCATGAATACAAACCTCCCTGTCTTTTATCATAAAATTCTGACAATAATTCGTTTTGCAAACCCCGTCTTTTTTGATCAGTGATTCCCTTATTCCAATTACATCACCTCCTTATAAAGAATTGGATTATGTCCATACACCATAAAATACCGGTTTTCTTCACAATACATTAACGTTTACTTTCTTTCATCCAAGAGAGCTTGGGCTATAATCTTCTCAGCCACCTCCATCGTTTTTAAGGCGTCGGCAAAATTAGAGGGCGGCTGCTTTCCTTCTTTTAAACAATCGATAAATTCACGGTGCTTGGCCTGAAATCCGCCCAATATATACATCTCATTGCTACCGGAAATTTCGCGGGCATCATATTCAATCCCCGTCGTATCTCCATCGGCGTAAAGATAGCCTTTGCCTTCATGCTCTGCTTCAACGCAAATGTTCGGGGCATGCATCTCGACAGCAAAAATTCTTCTCCCGCTCGACCAGCTGTTAATTAGATATCCCGTAGCCCCGTTATCAAAGTGAAGTGTTGCCGAAATAAAGTTAATATCGGGAACTTGGATCCGTTTGGTCGTACTCTCGATTTCCACTACCTCGCCACCGCACATCCACCGTAGCGTATCAATGGAATGTACAGTATCGTCCATCATTCGGTCGCGGGCCCCTAAAAAAGGTTCAATCTCCGATTTATAAAACCGGCATACCGCGTGTGTAATTGGACCTTTCTTTAGGCATTCCTTCCGCAGTTTGGCCACCATTGGCGAACTGCGTCGCTGAAAGCTCACTTGAGTGATGCAATTATGCTTATTTGCTGTATGTACTAATGTGCGGGCCTGGTGGATCGTGATCCCCAAGGGCTTTTCAATATATAAATTCAAACCCCGTTCGAGGCACCACATCCAAATATCGTATAAGATGTGGGGCTGTCCGATAGCATACACTGCATCCGGATTAGTCTCTTTGATCATCTGTTTGTAATCGGTATAGCGATTTGGAATATCGTATTGATCCGCAGTAGCGTTCAAAATCTCCGGAACGATATCACAGATCCCCGCAATCTCAACGTCATCGAAGGAGGCAAGGGAAGGATAATGAACCGAATTCGCCATTTTTCCCGCTCCAATAATTGCTACTCTTACTTTTGAACTCATATTTTGACCCTCTCCATTGTTATAAGTAGAAACCATTTGTTCCATTTCAAAATATTTGCTTTCAAAGATTCTATTAAAGCGTTTTTATATAATACATCCATCATATACCAGGTTGAATATTATGTAAATATTTAAATTAAGTAGACAATAAATACGCCATTTACCAATAGAATAGCAGTTTTTCAAGAAATACTTATGTTTAATATCGAATAAAGACCTTAATTTTCAAAACAAATAATCTAATGTTCTCTGCGAATACCTACCTTCACATTTAATTAGAATATTTAAAAACCGTATAAATTAAGCATTGCTTTTTTATTATTAAGCGTAATTACAAGTACCGCCTGACTTTTACCATTCGGCGATCGTTCCATCTTTATGTCTCCATACAGGGTTTCGCCAATTATGACCAATTAATGATAGTTCCTGGACATACTCTTCATTGATTTCTAGACCCAATCCCGGCCCTTGAGGGATGTCGACATACCCATTTTTATAAGCAAACACAGAAGCATCATGTAAGTAATCCAGCAAATCACTACCTTGGTTATAATGGATCCCTAAGCTTTGTTCTTGAATAAAGGCATTATGCGCTGTAGCGTCAACATGCAAGCATGCAGCCAAAGCAATTGGACCCAGCGGACAATGCGGTGCCAGCGCAACGTCGTATGCTTCGGCCATCGATGCAATCTTTTTGCATTCCGTAATACCGCCGGCATGGGATAAATCAGGCTGAATAATATCCGCGTACCCTTCAGACAACAATATTTTGAAATCCCATCTCGAGTACATTCTCTCCCCGGTGGCGATCGGAATGGACGTATGTCTTGCAATTTCCTTTAAAGCTTCGTTGTTTTCCGGCAGCACGGGCTCCTCGATAAACATTGGTCGATATGGCTCCAATTCCTTTACCAGAATTTTCGCCATCGCTTTATGTACCCGGCCGTGGAAGTCGATGCCGATTCCAACCTCATTACCGACTGCCTCGCGAACCGCCGCAATCCGAGCTACCGCCTGATCAATTTTTTCATAAGAATCTATATATTGTAACTCTTCGGTCGCGTTCATTTTCACAGCTGTAAATCCGGCCTCCACAATTTCTTTTGCCGCTCTACCAACATCACTCGGCCGGTCTCCGCCAATCCACGAATATACACGGATCTTGTCGCGGCAGGCACCACCCAATAGCTGATAAACAGGGGCATTAAGATATTTCCCTTTGATGTCCCACAGCGCCTGATCAATTCCTGCTATCGCACTCATCAATATTGGACCACCGCGATAAAAACCGCTCCGGTACATGAGACTCCAGTGATCCTCAATCCGCAGCGGATCTTTTCCGACTAAGTATTCCATTAATTCTTTTACACAGGTTTCTACCGTTGCGGCACGCCCTTCAACAACAGGCTCTCCCCACCCGGATATTCCTTCATCCGTTTCGATTTTCAAAAATAGCCATCGCGGCTGAACTTTGTATAAATGATAGTTCGTAATTTTCACAATCTAGACTCCCTTTCTAATTACGCCAAATTTAAAAAATCCGACTATGACTTCGCCCTTCATAATAATCCGGATTGTTGCCCAATTTTTGCAGCACAGGTTTAGTAATTTCATTCAATTTGGCAATCACGCCAGAACTAAGCTCAACATTGCCCCCTTGCGCATTTAGTATCAGTTGCTCGATACTGCGCGAACCAACAATCGTCGTGGTAATGCCTTCGTTTGCAATGGCCCAAGCCAGCGAGAGCTCGATCATATGAATCCCAAGTTCGTCGGCTACCCCTTGAATTTCTTTTAGAGCCTTATTGATTTCCGTCTCTGCTCCTTCTTCTCCGTGCCTGGTTCCCTTGCCCCTACTGCAATGAAAATGCCGGGATCTGGCTTGCATCGGCTTCACCTCATCTAGGCTGGGGTACTTTCCTGCCAGTAAACCCTGCTGCAAAGGCATATAACCAATAACTCCGATGTTATTGTTCATGCAATATGGCAGGATGCCGTCTTCGATCGCTCGGGAAAACAAGTTATACGCCAGCTCATTGGCGACAACCGAAACCCCGGTTTCCTGCACTTCCTGCATTTGTTTTACGCCATGATTGCTAATGCCGATATAGCGAATTTTACCTTCCTTCTGTAACGTTTGCAGTGTTTGAAAAACTTCCTGAACAGAAGGTGGATTTGAGATTAACTCCTCGTCATCAGTAAAATGTTTAACGGAAAGAGGGGAAATGGGCCAATGCAGCATATAAAGATCGATATAATCGGTTTGTAGGCGTTTCAAGCTAGCTTCACAGTGCTCCCGCAAAACCGAAGGTTGTGTATTGGATGTATTTATCTTGCTGCCGATTTTCGCTTTGTCCCGCTTTCCCTTCAAGGCCTTCCCTAGTGATCTTTCACTTTCGCCGGCATTATAGACCTCAGCCGTATCGAAATAGTTAATTCCCAGGTCTAAAGCTTTATGAACGACTTCATTAACGTCTTTCTGGCTTTGAGCCCCCCAATATGCTCCTCCACCGTACTGCCAACAGCCCATTCCTAAAACACTGAGCTCTAATTCCGATCTTCCCAGTTTTCTTTGTCGCACAGATACACCCCATCTTTCTGTTTAAATATATTAATCTCTTACTACGCCTTTCTTTAAAATCATATTTCCTTTAAAAGATTGATCGCTCGTGGCAACAACAGCAAAGGCATTTTTTGATCTTTCATAAAAAGAAAATCGTTCCACATATTCAAAATCTGCAAAAGAGTCATTGTGTTTTTTAATGATGCCTCGATATTCTCCCCAAACTTCCGGTTCTTTGTCCCCAGGTAAAAGAGACATTACAATAACCGGGTGATCGACGGATTTATCCAAGGGGAAATATGGAATTATGGCTTTAAGCAATTCCGTTATGAGGTGCCCGTCACTTCGAATCAAACGCTTGGCGCAAGCAGCGGCGGGAAAATTCCCATCAGCGAATATGATTTCATCCCCATGACCCATTTCCATCAACGTCTTCATTAATTTTGGAGATATGATCCGCGGTATGCCTTTTAGCATTCATCTTTCCCCCTCTCTAATTACTCGAAATAATATCGTCACTTAAAACCGTGGGACACCAAAACTTTTCAATATACTCAATCACTAGTCGGGTCCCTTCATCATGGCTTACATAAGGTGGCATTGCGGGGTTATACATGGCATCCGTTAAATCCCTAACCAATGCCACATTCATCCCCAATCTGACCATCTGTTTAATCCCAAACGATCTGTTAAGAATACACATATTGGTATGAACACCCATAATCAGCAAATTATTAATGCCCTTCTGCTGAACAAAATGGTATATCTCAACACCGTCATCCGATATTCCATCACGTTGCTGGTCGATCTCAATAGCAGCATGTTGCCTGTCCCAAGCATTGTACGGCGATTTTTCTCCGGTATCGGATCCACCGTCGGAGGCATTTACAGGCAGAGGCGGATCGATGTGTTCTAATGATTCCGGCAGCCTCACGGCAGGCGCGTCTATCATTCTCTGCCGTGCGGAAGTCCCTTCATAGAAGTCCATCGTGTCCGATGGAGAATGGATAACTTGCACACCCATTTCCCTTGCGATTTTTATCGTATAGTTTATACGTGGAAGCATAAGGGCAAGCCGCTCATTAGCCCCTCGAGACCAATGCTCATTCCATACATCACACAATATCAAAGCCGTTTCACTGGGTAACCAACATTCGTTGTCGATGATCTTTTCCCATACCTCGTAACCATTCACATCTTGTTTTAATGTTTGCCTCTTCAGCTGCAATTGCAACTTTTGACCTTCCGCCACACATCTCACACTGAACACCTCTTAAATGTCTATGAATTTTACTCGAATTAAATTAATGTCCGGCTAACAGAGCTTGTGCCAGAATGATCTCCGCAACTTCCATCGTTTTCAAGGCATCGGTGAAATTTGAATCAGGCTGTTTGCCTGCTTGGCAGCAATTCACGAATTCCCGGCATTTTTCCCTCACGCCTGTAAAAACATAATCGTCGTCGCTTCCCGAAAGTTCCCTCGTATCATATTCGATTCCTTTGGTATCCCCATCCGCATAAAGATAACCCTTGCCCTCATGCTCCGCCTCCACACAAATATTAGGCGCATGAATTTCCACATCAAAGATTCTACGTCCGCTCGACCAGCTGTTGATTAAATAGCCGGTGGAGCCATTGTCAAAATGCAGGGTCGCAGAAATAAAGTTAATATCCGGTGTCTGCACACGCTTTGTATGACTTTCTATTTTCTCGACTTCTCCCCCGCAAATCCAGCGCAAAGTATCGATCGAATGAACGGTATCGTCCATCATGTGATCCCGCGCCCCCAGAAATGGCTCAATGTTTGACTTGTAAAATCTGCACACAGCATGAACAATGGGTCCGCGTTTTAGGCATTCTTCTCTTAATTTCACTACCATAGGGGTAATGCGGCGCTGGAAACTCACCTGAGTGATACAATGGTTCTGTTCAGCTGTATATGTAAGAGACCGTGCTTGATGTAAAGTAAGGCCCAAAGGTTTTTCAATGTAGAGATTCAATCCTCGGTTCAAACACCACATCCAAATATCATACATCGTATGAGGTTGTCCTATAGCGATTACGGCGTCAGGATTTACTTCTTCGATCATCCTTTGATAATCTGTTACAGAATTGCCGTAACGTTTCTCGATTCCGTATTTATCAGCCGTAATATTGAGGCGTTCATGGTCAATATCACAGATCGCCGCTATTTCAACATCTTCCAAAGCAGCAAACGATGGATAAATGACTGCATTGGCCCTACTTCCCGCACCAATCATAACCACTTTAAACTTTCCAACTGCGCCCATCCTCTTACCTCCTTAGAATAAAAATTACAGGCTCACTATTAATTTCATAGACAGATCATCCCAACATTAATTAAATAATGATTTGGCATAGGTGATATCTTCTTTAATCAAACGATTTACCTCAGGTTCATCCGTATACTCCGCCGTCAAACATATGACCCCGCCATAACTTCTCTTTTTTAAGTACTCTGCCGCCCGGGTCCAAAGTGCCAACCCCTGCCTTCCTGATGTAAAATAACGCTTCCATTCTGCGGTTAACGCTTCCGGACCATTAACCCGCTTGTAATAGGCGTTTTTAAAATTCACCATACACAAATGAGACCAAACAATATCAAGCCCAAATTCAGGCTGTTGTCCGGCAAGCGCATCATGTGCAGAGTCCCAAATAGCTCCTATATATTTCGGATCCATTTCTTCCATTAAATGAAGCATTCCTATGGAATCTACTATATTATTTCCATAATGCTGTTGAACTCCAATTTTAACTCCGTATTTTTCGCATAACGGCAATAACGACTCCAGATGGGCCCGCTCTCTCTTTTCAGATGCCATATAACCCTCTTCTAATGTAATTTCCGGCATAATGCGAATTAACGGAATGCCCGCCTCCGCGCATCCGGCAAATATTTTCTCATCCGTGCCGCTGGCCACACTAAAGATTTTTAAACCGTGTTCCTCAAATTGTTTCACTAATTGAGGTAACTTACTGGCATTTTGCGGTTCAAGCTGGTATCCGTCTCTTAATGGAAGTTCAATACCGTCGAACCCTAACTCGCTGACAAATTTGCCCAACGCCCATACAGATAAATCTTTCCAAGGCTTAGTAAATACAGAAAATTCAATATTGACCATTCCTCTTCCTCCTCATATATTCTCTTAACAATTACAATTTTCATATTAAGTCACACCCTCTCTTATGTCAAGATTCTAATTAACAAAAAATCCATATAATTTAGTTCCTTTAACTAGGACACTTTTTTGTTACTTTTAAAATGTTTTCATTGAGTTTTTATACAAATTGTTTTATACTTAATTTGTTATTTTACAATTCTATAATATACGTTCTTACTACTATGTAAATGTAAGGTGCCTAAATGATGAACAATGAAATTCGAGATCAAAAAGGAAGCAAAACTAGCATATTGCAAACGTTAAGGATGAAAGGCAGTATGTCACGTATCGAACTCACCCGGATCACCGGATTGAGCCGAGCAACTATCTCAACATCTATTGCTGAATTAATGGAATACAATCTTGTGTACGAAACCGACAATCGACAGACCACAGGCGGCAGGCCCGCCACTTCTTTGGAATTGGTTCCGTACTCGAACATCATTATCGGGGTTGATTTTGATCATAATTTATGGACCATCGGAGCATTCGATTTACTAGGCAATGTCATCAAAACCATCACAATTCCTGTGAATGCTTCTTCTCCGGAAATGACATTCAAAGTTTTATCCGGTGAAATTAAAGACTTTATCAAAACATTGGACAGGGATCCGATTCCGCTTCTAGGTATAGGCGTACCTGGACTTGTCAGTGAGAGTCATTCAATTATTACGAGTGCCGCACAGTTGAATTGGTATCATATCGATGTGGAAAAGATCATGAGAGAGGAAATTGGTTGGCCCACAGTGGTGCTCAACCGCTATCGTGCCAGAGGGCTCACCGAATGCCGATACGGATCCGGTCAGAGCTTCAGTAATCTTGCATATATTGGTGTGGGTACAGGTGTAGCCGCCGGACTTTATATTGACCGGCAGTTATTATCCGGATCGTTAGGGGGAGCTGGGGAAATTGGACATTTTACTATAGAACCGGAAGGTCCGTTATGTCCATGCGGCAATCAAGGCTGCCTGCAAGCTTTATGTTCAGGACCCGTTATAGAACAAGAATTCCGCAGACTCCTGCGTTCAGGCGAAAAGTCAGTCATTTATTCCGACCCCAGTCTCGATATGCAGCTTCTTAAAACTTATGATATTTGTGCTGTCGCTGATCAAGGAGATGCGCTTGCCATCAAAGTAGTGAATCAAGCGGCCGCTTATTTGGGTATCGCCATGGCCAACCTTGTGAATCTATTTAATCCCGAAGCCATTATTCTGGGAGGAGCGATCCCTAATTCAAGCCGGCTCTTTGTGGAGACTGCCACGAAAATCATGAAGCAAAGAGCAATGAGCTCCCTTTCCGCAGCCACCAAAGTCAAAACCTCTTCGTTTAAAGATATCGGTGGCGCATTGGGGGCCGCTAATTTTGCTCTGGATAAAAATATGTCCATGACCTTTTTCAATAATAATGGAGTGGGAACAAGTTAAATCAAGTAATTAAAGCTTTCGACTTGATGGGAGACATCAAAGATGAGGCGAGGGTTATAAACCTCGCTTCAGACTGTTTCGTATTATGAGGTTAGCCAGTATTTAATGGTTGACCTCTTTTGTGCTTACTACTTCGCAGTTTTCAGTTATTGATGGATGCTATCAACGGTAATAAGGGAAATAGCTCTGCAACCAGTACCGTACTCCCAACGAATAAGGCTTGGGGATACAAACAATGGCCCTTTGATCTTTATGGAAGATGGCATGCTTGTCTCCTTTCAAAATAAAAAAAGAAAGTCTCGATGAGTATATTTAACTTGGATCAAATAAGCTCGATAAATTTTTTATCAATTTCTTCAATATATCTTATATTCCTCATCGTCATGGAGCTCATAGGATTCTACCAACCTCACAGACGAAAGAGCCTCGTAAATTCCATATAATTTCTCATCTGCTTCTCTTTTTGGGTCTGCAGGCGAGTGGGATTGATTGCAGGAAATGTGATGGCCTGGCTGAAACCAGACTGCTTCCATATTGGCAAGACCGCCGCTGTTGCGGACGGTCTTGTTGTGTTTATGCAGTATTCGTTTGTTAGGCACTGAAAGGGGACGGAATGTTACATTCTGGTACCCGTTGATTATTCCGAGCTGCCAGCATTCAGGACGGATTCCTGGTCCTATTGCGGAATATAGAGATGCGGTTTAGTCACATTATAGATGGCTCCGTTTTTCATGTCAATATATCTAACATAAATATTATGATCTTACGAAATTCTGCTAAAAAAATAGAGAAAATGATTTTATGAGCTTACCAATCACTAAAAATACAAAAGTATCAAAATTAATGTTATGTTTAATGACATGATTTTACGGATTTCAATTTGAAGAAAGGCAGTGCCTACGGGTACTAGGAACTCATCTATCAACCAGAATAATCACAAAAGGAGTGAAAAGTACCGCGTTTCAAATGGTCTTCTTGATGTTCCCGACCACTATCTCGACAGGGGTTCTACTCGTTCCGAGCATCTCGGAACGAGTGGCGGGCCGCGATATGTGGATGACTCGGCTAATCGTTCGATCGCCGGTTATCTCATTGTTTACGTAGCCATTACATTACATAAACTTTACCCTCAAGAAACATTGGTGGAATACAGCGTGCAAATCGTCGGCCTTATACCGAGTAAAATCATCGGGGCTGCCGTCTTGCTGTTTTTTCTGCATATGAATGCCTCGTCATAGTAAGGCAATACGACGAATTTCTAGTCGGAAATTTTTTGCTCAAACGCCCCTGATGGTGGTGATGGCCAGTATGCTGCTGGTCTGCTCCTATACGATACGCATTAACCGAACTCGGATTTTTCGGATTTCATAAACAGTTCGTCTTGATTTGTATTAAATGTAACCTTGTAAGCAGTCTGGGAGGCACGGCGCTGCGTTATGGAACAATGTTATGAACACATGTTTGCAAAAGTTGGATTTTATACATAAACAAATCATGTGGTTTCTGGGTTATAATGTCGGATGACAAAAACATATATCGATAAAAGACAAGAAGTTGTATCGGAACTTTCTTTGACAGTCCCTTTAACAATGACAGCCGCATCATTAATTAATTGCCTTTTATCGCTTAGTGGGATGGTGCCTGATTGATGTATAGTTGTATACGTAGGAAGGAAATTATATACCCCTACTCCCAGGGCAAACGCAACTGCCGTCGTTATCAATACCTTTTTCATGAACTCTCACTCTCCTTTCTATTAATAAATATTTTTTTGCACCATTAATATCATCTGTGTGCAATGATCTTTTCTGAATTTCACCAGTCCACGGAATTGTAGCCCACATTGTTGCATCTTCTACATCAGAACAAATGTATTATTAGTCGAACCGTTCACCCAAGGATAACTAGTATTGATGTCAATGTCTGCTTCATAAATAGTATTCGACCATCCGAGTTCGTTCGGCGGTCTTTTTTTTTGATTAAATCAACATTAAAAGAAAACAGTGCCAGTGGGATAAGAAGATCAAGATCATACTTCTCGAAGGATTATTGAATCACAGATTAGCTCCTCTTTGGTCAAAAGAGTCACATTTGCGGTCACAAAATACAGTCATTATATAGTTTTAGATAGTAACACTCAGAAATATTCAGTAAATTGAAAACGTGATGAAAGCTTGTCCCGTATGGGATAGGGTGATATACAAGGATTTTTTATAGGTCATAAAAATGTGATATGGCCAAAGCTCCGCACATAATGTAGCCTTTATTAGTCGTTACGGCGATTAGAGTGGTTTTAGGTAATTTCACCTCCACGCCAAGTACGGTTTCTCCCCCGTCTAAAGTTATGGGAACCATACGCATCATCGATAACCACCTCCTCCCGTCATTCCAAAGCCAATGTAGAGCATCAGATTGCTTCTTCACTATATGCTGTTTATTCATGTACGGTGTTGGATTGATGTCATGGACAAATTCTACTCTTTCTTTCAACTTTCACTGCGAAAATTGCTTTACACAATTCCATTAATCTGCCGGTTGATGGTATAGTAAAGGTACTCAAGCTAGCGATGGAGGCATTCAAAATAGACACGATGAAAAACGATAGCATCTCCCTTGGACAATCTACTTTTTTGTTTAATGTAGACTTGCTGGTACACGGTGAATCAAACGCACTTGCGATGGAGCGCCTGCTCCATCTGCTTAACCAATGCGGCTTTGCAGATTACCGGATTAAATCCGGCATGGAGCTCGGCCGCCTTATAGAAGAATTAGAAGCTAAGCAGCCAGCAGCGCCTAAACAAGCCAGCTTACCATCGGCTCCTTCACAGTCAGGTCCGGCCGTCTCAAGCAGTGCACCGGCAGAGAGCCATCAGACGCAGAAGAAAACAGCCGATTCAGCAGCTGAGTTAACCTTCGTCAACGAACGGATTCAAGCCTGCATAGCCGATAATCGATTAATCCGCCTCATGATCAACAAAGGCTTTGGCGTCAAATTAAATATCCCTTGCCGGATCATTAATTTTGATCTGCACACGCAAATGCTGACCGTCTATCACGTCGATGAAAAACAGGTATACAGCTTTACCTTGAACGAAATCGATGACTTTGTCGTGTAAGCATTTTACAATGATTCCTTTATGAATATAAGAAAAAGGAGCCTCCTACTAAGAGAGCTCCTGTTTCTTATATTCAACGGCGGCAACACTTTTCAGCATTTCGGCAATACGGCTGCCCTCCACGGGTGCGCTCCAGATAAAACCCTGCATTTCATCACATTGATGCTTCTGCAAAAAATGCATTTGCGCTTCGTTCTCCACCCCTTCAGCAATAACCTGAAGGTTAAGATTGTGAGCCATCGATATGATCGCTGCCACGATTGCTGCATCTCCTGGATCCTGCTCAATATCCCGGACAAAAGACCGGTCGATTTTGAGTCTGCCAATTGGCAGCTTCTTGAGATAATGGAAGGAGCTGTAGCCAGTACCGAAATCATCGATGCTAATATTAAGTCCAAGCTTGGTTAGCTCCAATAAACAGATTGACGCATGATTCACATCCATCGTCATGCTCTCTGTAATTTCTAAGTCGAGATAGCGTGCTTCGAGACCTGTTCTGGCCAGAATATGCGCAACCTTTTCCGTTAAATTCTGCTGCAGGAATTGTCTGATCGACAGATTAACGGAGACCGGAATGAAAGGCAGTTCTTCATCCTGCCAAGCTTTATTTTGCCGGCATGCCTCCTCCAGCACCCAATCCCCGATCTGAACAATCATTCCGCTCTCCTCCGCTAACGGGATGAAATGGCTTGGCGGAACAAGTCCCCTCACCGGATGCTGCCATCGAACCAGCGCTTCTACTCCGACAATGCTGCCGCTGCTCAAATCATATTGAGGCTGGTAGTGAAGGATAAACTCTCCTTTTTGAACAGCCTGCTTCAGGTCATGCTGCAGTTTGAGCCTCTCCAATGAGCTATTGTCCCATTCCTCGGAATAAAGCAGGCAGTTGTTTTTGCCGCTTTCCTTTACTTTAGCGAGCGCCATATCCGCCTTCTTGACTAAAATGCCGGCATCGTCTTTATCCAACCTATTCCACGCTATGCCAATGCTCGCTGTTACATGCAAAGGAAAGCCCTGCAGCTCGAAGGGCTCATCAAGGGAATGCAACAATTCCTTAGCCTTCGCAAGCATTTGAGCTTCCTCACCTGCGTTGCGGAACATAATCGCGAACTCGTCCCCCTCCATTCGGGCCACTACATCCTGCTCATCCAGATTGCGGGTTAATCTCTCCGCCACCTGCATCAGCAGCATATCACCGAATTCACGTCCAAACGAGGCATTGATCAGCTTGAAGCGATCCACATCCAAATAAAGAATGGCTATCGAACTGTCATCGTCTCCTGCACTTATTAAGCTGTCTGTAAGCTGAAGCATAAATGTCCGCCGATTGGGCAACCCCGTCATGTCGTCATAATAAGCCATATAGCGGATCCGCTCCGCATTCCGATTGCGATCACTGACATCATAGCTGATGATAATCGCACCTATACTCTCATTCCCATGAATGAGCGGCGCTGTAGTGACATTGATCTCGAAGGAGTAACCGACGCGGTGCAGGACTCGAATAGACATAGCCTGCGTGACCCCATTCAACATGCTTTTGAAGCTTCGCAGCACGTCCTGGTGGTTCTCCGCATCAAATAAATGCAAAAAAGATTTGCCGAGCAATTCATGGCGCTCGTAGCCAAGCAGTTGGCTGGAGGACTCATTGAGCTCTAGAAACTTGCCTTCCGAATCAATGACAGCCAGTGCCACAGGACTATATTTCAATAAGGATTGCACGATCAGTGTATGTAAATTATCCTGCGCAAACGAATTTGTTCTCTGGACGATCGGGTAATGAAAACAAAAAACATAAACCAATGCGGCCAGCACCAGTATAGGTGTACTCTGCCAGTATTGTGGGGTTGAAAGCCACCAATGTCCGCTAGCTGCCCAGGCGACCGCTAATATGCTTAATCCAATTGCTACCACCCTTGAGATGATACCGCTTACATGATGTGGTTGCTCTGGTTGCCTCGGAGACAGCTTCGTAGTTGCAGACACGCAGCATCTTCCTTTCTATATGGTATAATCTCTCAACAGGAATTATTATAACCCATTGTTCAGCCAGATGGATATACTTTCAAACTTTCATCCAAGCAAAAAGTGACCGGTGCCCCCGAAGTCAACGATGCCTCCGGAGATCCAGTCACCCTATATACAGCTCCTAATGATTTTTGGACTTCCAAATTGCATTAGCCGCCAGCGCCCATGCAATAATAAACGCAACGCCGCCGAACGGCGTGATGATACCCAGCCATTTGGAATCCAGCATACTTAATGCGTAGAGACTGCCTGAGAACAGGAAAATACCTATATGCATCAATCGTCCCGCCCAGCGAATTCCTTTGCTTTCCCCAATCCGGTCAGCAGCCAGCGCGATTAACAGAAGCCCGATTCCATGGTACATATGGTAGCGGACGCCGGTTTCAAATACTTCCAGCATATCCGCGGTAAGCCGATCCTTCAGTCCGTGTGCTGCGAATGCGCCAAGTGTAACCGCTAAAAGTGCATGTATGGCTCCAAAAGCACCATATTTTCTAAACATTTCTTCACCATCCTTTCCAATGACTGACAAATCGGTTAAAATGTACGGTAGTTACGCAAGTAAAGGAGACCAGATGATGAGCGAAAATGAAAACGAGAATAAGCAAGCAGGCAGCAATTACGAAGAAAGTTTCAATCCGCAGCCCAGCGGCTATCCCCCATTCTCGCCATATGTGGAGGAACAGAGAGTAACTCAATCTAAGCTCGGAATTGCTTCCTTTATCATCGGTTTAATCAGCATTATACTATTTGTCATAGGCATCATCATCGTATCAACGTTTATTATGGACCAGAATTTCAGTAACAGCAACAGCCTTCAGCGTGAAATTCAAGATAGCATTGAAAAGAATGACTTCTCAACTTATGTTCCACTCGTTCTTGGCGCGCTAATGATGATAGCCTCAGCGGGAATAAGCATCATCGGGCTGATTCTAGGTATTGTAGGCGTATGCAGCAGAAATAAGCGTAAAGTTTTCTCCATCCTCGGAATCGTACTCAATGTCCTGCTCCCTGTCGGTGTTATCGGTTTGTTCCTGACGGGAATTTTATTGGGCGGACAATGATGATTTTACTCCGGTGAGGCGTTCATTTGATCATTCCTGTTCCTCCAATAAAGAAGCCTGCTTTGGCCTAAGCAGGCTTCTTTATTATTTATCAACCGCCGTGCGTCAGAGTGCATGTATCCAGCTGACATCTTTCTCTTCCAGATAGATGTTCCACTCCACAGGCGCTTGCACGTCGCTCACAATGATGTCGACATCTTTCACATCGGATATTTTATAGAATTGAACCGAGCCGATCTTAGAGTGATCCGACATGATGATGCTTTGCTTGGCGTGACTCATCATCTGTCTCACCAGCTGGCCTCTCTCCGCGTCAAAGGTCGATATGCCTTTCTCAAGCATGATCCCGTCAATCGAGAGAAATGCTTTATCCGCAAAGAAATGCTCGACCATTTTCTCGGCCAGCGAGCCGCTCACCCTGGAGTGCTTGGCATTAACCTTCCCGCCGATAAAATAAATATCTCCGGAGAAAAGCCCTTTGTTCTGATAATCCACAAGCAGATACATCACTGGCGCAGAGATGGTCAGCACCGTAATATTCTTCTTGTTGTGCAAATAATGAATCAGCTGCTGCGTCGTCGATCCATCGTCGATAAAGATCACATCATTATCTTCCACCAGTGAAGCCGCCGCTCGGCCGATTTTTCTCTTCTCATCCGCATGAATGACTTCACGCTTGAAATGAGACGGTTCCTCACGGGTTAAATTGATTTTGACCGCACCGCCATAGACGCGTTTGAGCTTATTCTGCTCCTCTAATTCTTCCATGTAACGACGGATGGTCTCCGAAGAAACTTTCAAGTGGTCCACCAAATCGCTTGTCCTAATTTTCCCCTCGAGATTGAGTGTATTTAGGATATAATCCTTCCGTTCCTCTCCGATCAGCGACATCTGTACGGACCTCCTGTCGAACGCGATTTAACTCACTGGTTAATTCTATTATAAGAGCTGCAGGCATTGATTGTAAGACTCGTATCTAGCAAAATTCTCTCTTTTCCTGAATATGAATCTGCCTTTTCGCAAGCTCCCTAAAGATATCTTCAGGCTCAAATGCATGCTCCGGAATCGTTACTCCAGATGCTCCCAGCCTTCCACGGATTCGTCCGATGCCGGATGCGTATGTGTGACTGTAATGCTAACCTGACGGCCATCCTGCCCCCGGCCCGTAACTTCGACATGAAGGGCATAACCGTACAGCTCAGTCTGCCGACCCTCTGAGGAATGATATAAGTATTGGGAAGTGCAATCCATGATACCAATTTGAGTATCGCCTACTTGGATCGATTCATTGCGCATGAAGCCAAAATCGTAGAGGGCGCGGACCAGCTGCATATTCTTATCCGGCCAGGTCCCCCTTACTTCCAAGCCTGCAATAATTCGCAGCAGTGTGGTCTTGCCGCATCCGCTGGGTCCTAACAAACATATAAATTCGCCTTTTTGAATGTTAAGGTTAATGTCATTTAGAGCCTGAAAATCATCAAATTTCTTATAAATACGCTGCAGTGACAGATAAGAAGATTGAGGGATTGGAAGTTGTTTCTTTTCAAGCTCAGTTTTATTAACGACGATAGCTGTTTCCCAAGCATCGATGCCTACCCAATGCTCCGGACTGTTCGTGTCTTTAAAGTCTGGAAGGCCTTTTAATGGTTGGCTCGGAATATTCAAGCTTCGATAGACTAAATATAAGAGAGTTTTGTATTCAAAATATTAAATGCATATTAATAAATTGTTTTAATTATATTTTTTGTTGTTTTTAGTTGTGTTTGGGAGTTGAAGAAAAGTCGAATTCGATCAAGATCCAGCGAATTGCCTCAACGATCAAGTAAACAAGCCCCTGCAGGAAGGAATGGATTCCTTCTCGCAGGGGCTTGTCTATTTCATCGGGATTTAAAGCCTTAATTCAACTTCTTCAAGAAAGTGGCACGCAGCTTGTAATACTTCATCCAAGCTTCCTTTTCTTTGGTTATGCCCTCAGCAATGTCGCTGCTGGCCAACACATCCGTATAATCTTTAAAGTTGCTGTCAAACTTATCTACCGGACCTGTAATCGCCTTAACGATAAGGTTATCGAGCTCATCATTGTGCGGCGAGATGAGGTTGTTATTTAATTCATTGGATACAGCTTCATAATCGGCTTTCGCTTTAAGCGTCGCTTCATCAACCGGCAGCTCCGCATACAACGTCGTATTTTTCAGGTTGTGCTGCTGCCATGCTGTATTGACGATTGTACTTTGATCATAGTTGCTCTCGCTAAATGGATATACAACGGACGGGCTGTACACATAACCCATTTCACCCGCCATAGCAAAACCGTATACTTCAGGGTTCGTCATTGTCCCGTCTTGACCTTGGATACCGTAGTACCAGCCGTCGCCGGTTTCATCTTGTTTGCCGACCAGCTTATATTCTTCAACCTTTTTGAACTCCGGCTTGTATCGGCGGTTCATTCCTTCGCCTGTATACATGTCAGGTGTACCCCAAGCACGCAGTTCTGCCGCTTCCATCGAATTGTTCCAATCAATCCAGTGTAGAATTTGAGGAATCATATCATCAGACACTTTTTTAGGATTAATGGCTTTCGAATTCCATTTTGTTGTTAACGGAAAGTATTGATTAGCAGCATCTTGAAAATCAGGGTTTATTTCATTAGCAAAGATCGGGTAGAATCTCCAATCATAGGTTTTGCCTTCTTTGCGGGCTTTCTCTTGGTTTGCTGCAATTGGAGCCCACATATTAACGACAGCATATTCACCGTTAATGATTTTCGCATCGCGCTGTTCATTCTTCTGAATATAGAACTCTTGACCGAACAGACCTTGTTTAAAGCCTTTGTTCATGAACGAAATGTAGTTTTTCCACTCGGGAGTGAGCTCATAGTCCACATACATATTTTGGGATTCCTTGATTATAAGCGGATAGGCCTGGCTCAAACTCAATCCAGTTGCGGAGAACAACGACCAATATAGCGCGGCTCTGGAATTCTCTAATTGAAGGTGACCCGGTGTTATGGGGTGACCGTTCTCTGTTAGTTTGAGGTCTTGTACTTTTTTCAGATAGCCGTACAGATCATCCAGATTTTTGATTGGAATATCCAGCACCTGCTCCAGTGATAGTTTGCCTTTGTTTGCAACTGCCAATTTTTTCAGCTCGGCTGCGCTCATTGCATTCGGATAGATTTTCTTCAAAATATCGTCACGCATCCAAACGCCATAACCGCCGTTTCCGAGGCTGGAATTCCCGTATGGCGACTTGCGGTATTCTTCTTTGAGAAGCGGACTTGGCAGCGAAGGAATCGCCCACAGTTTGCCATCGCCCGGATCCACGCTTGCTTTATACCATTGTTCCATTGTAACGCCTAAATCAGCCAGTCGTTCAGCGGTAAGCGGCATATTTTTTTTCATTTCATCCAGCGTAATTTCACGCACCATGCCCGCTTTTTTTAGCATAGCCATATTATCCGGATCATCAGCAATACCATTTTGATTAGCAATAACGGCCGGCACTGTATTGGCTAGGATTTGCATCTGCAGCCAGCTTTTATAGTCCGTACCCGCCGGAATTTCTACGAAGTCAGGGATGACTTTGGTTTTTTCGCGCCAAATCGGAGTTAAGCGGTCCTCTACCGGCTTACGCGGGTTTGTCGGTAATTGGCTCAATACCTCCAAATGGATTTCTTTAAATTGGCTAGGATCGCCAGAGGTTGATGCACCTGCGGTTTCCGCTGCTCCTTGCGTTTCATTTGGTTTTGAATTTCCCGATTTGCTTGTTTCTTCATTGTCATTGCTGCAGCCAATAAGAGATACCGATAGAAAAACAGCGAGCATGAGTGCCATTACCTTATGTTTCATAAACAAAATTCCTCCCCTTTTTCATTACCTATACTTGCAGAGGCTTTATGCCTTTACTGCTCCAGTTAACATACCTTTTACGAAATATTTCTGGAAAAAAGGATACACAAAGAGTAATGGAAAAGTTACTACGACCATGACCGTCATCTTGATCACTTCAGGCGTTGGAACGGTGTTGTTCGCCATCGACATGAGTCTGCGCTGTGCGGCACCTGATGTCTTCGTATAATCGATCAGCGTATTGGCTTCTGCGCGATTGATAATTTCATACAGCACATACTGTAAGGTGCTTAGACTCCGGTTTGTTACATAAATCAAGTTGGTGTAATAATCCAGCCAATTGCCCACTACGGCGAAAAACGAAAATGCGGCAATGATCGGCATACAGAGCGGCAGTATAATCTGTAGAAATATACGCACATATCCTGCGCCATCAATCGTAGCGGATTCTTGCAATTCGGGTGGCAGATCCTCGATATGCGTACGCATGATGATCATACTGAAAAATCCGAAAGCACCCGGGAGCACGTATACTAAAAAGTTGTTAAGCAGGCCGAGTTTTGCGATAACCACGTAATTCGAAATGATCGTACCCCCGATAAACATCGGCAGCATAAAGAAAAAGAGCACTGTTTTGCGTCCCGGCAAAAATCGCTTGGACAGCGCGAACGCCGCCAGCATGGTCACAAATACAGAGATTACAGGCCCAACGATGCAGCGAAGCGATGTCACGATAAACGCTGAGTGCAGCCTGTCATATTGAAAAACAAAGGCATAGTTCTCAAGTGTAAACACGCGGGGGAAGAACCAGATCGGACCGGCTGCCGCATCCGCTCCTGTGTTAAAAGACATGACCAATATATACCAAAATGGATAAATGGCAGAAACAGCCCAAATGATCATGATGAACACGTTAACCGCATCGAATACCCGTTCACCTGACGTCCGTTTGATTTTATTCCCGCTGTGAACTCTGCTTATGATTGCTTTCATATCTGAAGTAACCTCCCTTCCCTTATATGATGCCTACATTACTAAGGCGCTTCGTAGTGGCGTTTGTAAGCATAATCAGAATAAAGGAGATCACGCCTTGAAAGAGACCGACTGCTGCGGAATAAGAATACTGTCCGCTTACTAATCCTTGATAATAGGTATACACGCCGATCGTGTCCGTATCCAGACGAATCATCTTATTTTGCAGGTTAAACACTTGGTCAAAATTGGTTGCGAGCAGCCCGCTTAAAGAGAATATAAGAAGGATGCACATCGTAGGAATTAGTCCCGGCAGTGTAATATACATCAATCGCTGTATTCGGCTTGCTCCATCCACCTGCGCCGCTTCGTATTGCTGCGGGTCAATGCCGGTCAGCGCTGCGAGATACAGGATCGTTCCCCATCCCGTTTCTTTCCAGACTTCCGAAATGACAAGAACGGGAAGAAAATTTTTCGCGTCCTGCATATAAGAAATACGTTCTGCACCCGGGTCAATCAATTGACGGATATTGTTGATAATACCGGTGGCATCAACCGTCAAAAACATGTAAAACAACCCTGCAACGGTTACCCATGATACAAAATGCGGGATATATGACGTAGTCTGCACGACTCGTTTGAAACGCTCGCCTCTCAATTCATTGAGCATCAGCGCCAATATAAGCGGAGCCGGAAAAGTTGCGACCATCATGGTAACGCTGTAGAGAAGCGTCCGCCCCACCAGTGTATAAAATTTAGGATCGGCTAAAAATTTCGCGAAATTGTCGAAGCCGACAAATTTACTGCCAAAGCCAAACCAGCCTTTATTAAAATCATAGTCCAAGAAAGCAATGTAGTTGGAAAACATCGGCAAATACGAAAAGATAAAGGTAAGCACGATGGCAGGGACCAAAAACAGATATAACACATGAATATTCTGAGCCTTATAACTTTTTCTTTTTTTGGGATTCAGGGTAGCGTTTTGCATGGTGCTCTTGAATATTGCCATTTGAAATCCTCCCATTTTCAGGTAAGCATTAGCGTATCGAATTTTAAGGATTCATTGATATCGCTTTCAAAAGAATGATTTCGGCGATTCGTCGATTGGCATTTATTTAAAACTGAAGCGATACGGGGACTTTACCCCTTCACCTCAAACTTGTCCTTCAAGCCTTCGGCACTATGGGGTCCGACCCATACGGTAAACATGCCGGGTTCCACCACAAACTCATTGTTTCCGTTAATAAAACCTAGCTGCTTAGCCGACAGTTCGAATGATACGTTCCGGCTCTCACCGGCCTGAAGAAGGATTTTCTGGAACCCCTTGAGCTCTTTAACTGGTCTCGTAATACTCGCTGCTTCGTCGCAAAGATAAAGCTGTACGATTTCTTCCCCGTCCCGCTGTCCGGAATTGCGAACGTTTACGGACACGGTCAGCGTTTCGGTCATGCCGATAACGGAACTGCTCAATCGCAGATCGTTATATTCAAAACAAGTGTAACTGAGACCGTAACCGAACGGATAAAGCGGTGTATGCTCCGAGTCCGCATACCGTTTCATCTGCGGCCTGCCGGTTTTCTTGGCATTATAATAAATAGGAATTTGCCCCGTATTCCTCGGAAAGGTTACTGCCAGCTTGCCGCTTGGGTTATAGCGGCCAAACAGGATATCGGCGATGGCCGTGCCTGCTTGTATACCTAATTGCCATGTTTCCAGTATGGCAGGAACATGATCCTCGGCCCATTGAACCGATAAAGGCCTGCCGTTAACCAATACCAGCACGACAGGAACGCCTGTTTCATAGACCGCCTTTAACAAGTCAAGCTGACTTGCAGGCAAATCCACTGAAGCACGGCTGTTGTTCTCCCCGCTCATATTCGCTGTTTCGCCCAAAACCACAACGGCTGCTTCACACTGCAGCGTAATTTGTACAGCTTCAGCGATCTCCTCATCGCTGCCTTCGATCACGCCGCAGCCTTTGGCATGCATAATTTTAGTATGCCGGCCGGCCAAAGAGCGGATCCCCTGGATAATTGAAACAACCTCTTCGTTTCTCCCCTGCCCGCTCCAGCACCCGAGCAGAGCTTCATGGTTATCCGCAAGCGGCCCAATGACAGCCAGCTTATGGACCGTTTCCTGTAAGGGCAGCACGTCGTCTTCATTCTTTAGCAGAACGATGGATTGCCTTGCTATTTCCCGCGCCGTACGCACATGATCGGAGTGAAGGATTATCGAGCTTGCAAGCCTGTTATCCGTGTAAGGTTGCTCGAACAGGCCTAATTGAAACTTCACCCGCATCCGGCGTACCGCATCGTCAATTGCCGCTTCTGAAACGATCCCCCTGCGGATCAACTCCGCTAGATGCTCCTGATAAATGAGCGCTTGCATATCCATATGCATGCCTGCTTCAACCGCTAACCGCGCCGCAGCCTCTCTCGATTCAGCATTACCGTGCTGAACGAGTTCATCAATGGATTCCCAGTCGCTGAGGGTGCAGCCTTCAAATCCCCATTCCTGCTGCAGCACATCTGTGAGCAGCCATCGGCTGCCCGAACACGGTATGCCGTTCAACTCGTTAAAGGCAGCCATAATCGTTCCCGCGCCCGCTTCCAGAGCCGCTTGAAAGGGAGGGAAGTAAACCTCCCTTAATCTGGTTTCGGACACGTCCACCGTATTGTAATCTCTCCCGGCCTCCGCAAGCCCATATCCGGCAAAATGCTTCGGGCATGCCATCATATGCGGGCGGTCATCCCAATCGTTGCGCTGAATCCCCTTCACCCTGGCGCTTGCGATTTCGGAGCCTAAGCATGTATCTTCTCCGGCCCCTTCGGCGATTCTTCCCCACCTTGGATCGCGGGCAATATCCACCACGGGGGCAAGTATCCAGTTTATTCCTTCCGCTGAAGCCTCCCGCGCAGCAATCGCCGCAGTCTCCTCCATTAAAGTCAGGTTCCAGCTGCATGCTTCGGCCAGCGGAATGGGGAAGATCGTCCGGTAACCATGTATCACATCATTGGCAATCAGAAGGGGAATCCCAAGGCGGGATTCCTCTACGGCGATACGTTGAAGCTCATTTACATGATCTGCCCCTATGACGCCAAGCAGGGAACCAATCCGCCCCTCTTGTATCATCTGTCTGTCTTGATCCGCGAATGTCCCAAGCTGGGTCATTTGCCCGATTTTTTCACTCAGCGTCATTTGCGACAGCAGGGAATCGATTTTCTTTTCCGTTTCCGGATTTTTGTGAAAATGCCGGGGCGAGTTCTTCACGTTCATGTCCAGCCGCCTTTCTATGCAAGCTCCTTGATGCACTGCTTCAAATACTCGGCCGATCTCCGGACATCCTCCACCATGGTACGCTCGGGATGATTGTCATCGCGATGCCACAGTTCAAATGCAAGCCAGCCCTGGTAACCGATTGCAGCGAGTTCTTCCATCAACAGGCGCATATCGATTTCCCCTTCCAGCAGATCCTCCGTTGGAATCGCGCCCATTTGATTTCTGAGATGAAAGGCAGCTACCCGCTCCGGATATCTCCGTATCCACTCGATCGGATCGCATCCGGCGACATGCGCCCAGCCCATATCGATACAAAGTCCTACTTCCGGACTTGAGTAATCAATAACGGAACGCAGATCTCCTTCTGCGTTATGCTTGTCCGCTGCATGATTATGCAGGCTCACCTTTAATCCGAGCGGCCTGACGGCAGCTTCAATACGGGACAGGTTATCGCCCTGCCGTTTGAACTCCTCTTCCGTTTTGAGCTCCGCAATTCCCCAGCCGCCTTTGGGATCCGCATTAATGACCAAATCCGACCCCCCGGCTTCCGCCAGTCTCCTGGCTGCCGGCAAAACAGACGCCTCAATGTCAAGCGCTTCAAAAGGTTCATGCAGCGCCAGACCCACATAAGTGCCGGAAATCGTTAAACCGCATGCTTTAGCTGCAGCTGCAAGTTCGGGGGTAGGGTCGATTTCAACCGCATCGACGCCGGACTCGGCGCAGTCGCGGAATATCTCTTCCCAGGTCGGCTCCTTGCCGTCCATTCCATATCTTTCATGCCAACCGTACATCCCTGTGGAAAAGCCTTTAATGTTCATGATCATACCGTCCTCTCTCCTATACGATCAGATTCCGCTGCTTGCTCTGCATATACTGCGGCTCGCCGGTTTCTGCGCAGTCGTAAATCGCCTGCAGGCACAGAAAATTAAAAACAGCCTGATCATTGACAACTGCCTGTGAATCCATGCCTTTTACTTTGCGGTAAAAGAAATAAACCGGATGGTCCATCACGCCGAACTTGCTTTGATTGACCGCTTCGCTCTCTTTTGCCTCAATTTCCCCGTTCTTATCGGATGTGTAAACGATCTGGTCCGATTCAAAATACGGCGACCATTTCACAGCCCCCAGCGTACCCTCGATCTCAACATAATGATAAGCTTCTCCATGCGTACAGTGAGCCCGCTCATATTGAACCCATACAGGCTTGCCATCGTTCAATTGATACTTCAGCATCGCTCCGACATGGCCTTCGACGTCATATACCGTATCTGCAGGATCGACTTGCGTTTGCGGCTTGCTTGTCCACGCCGCGGCTACTTCAATTGCCGCCGGCATCAATAGATTGTTGAGGACAGAGAAATCGTACGGGCCCCAGTCCATGACGATACCTCCGCCAGCCTTGGAGCGATCCAGGAACCATTTGCTCTCCGGTTGATACTCAACGCCCGGACGCCCACGTTGACCGCGGTATACAAAAGTCACTTTATAAATGTCGCCCAGCACGCCGGAAGCCAGCAGCTTCTTGACTTCCTCCATTTTAGGAAGGCCTAGAAAACGAACGCTGCAGCATCCCAGCAGGCGGTTATTGGCTTCAGCAATTTTAAGCAGTTCCTCCGCTTCCCCGCGGTTCATCACAAGCGGCTTCTCGCATAATGCATGGCGCCCGGACTCCAAAGCAAGCCGCGATAATTCGAAATGGGTAAAAGGAGGCGTTCCGATGATAACGATATCATCTTCCTTTGCCGCTTCGGCAAGCATTGCTTTTGCGTCGGAATGCGTGACCGCCTCAGGGAAACGTTCAGCGAAACCGGCTAATGCCTGGGGATTCGGATCCGCAACCTTAACTTCAAATCCTTCCGCGCCTTGAAGCTTTTGAATCGCTTCGGCATGGGTTCTGCCGATTACACCGGCTCCAACTATATAAAATCTCATATATACACCTCTTATTTTTCATTTATAATACTGAACGTGACCTTTCACTCAGAGAGCATGCGCGCGAACCATAACCCGAAGGAAGAATGCTCCGTATCCGCATCGTTTCTTCTCACCGAAGCTTCAGCAATCATCCGCTGATGCCGATGATTACAATTCCAGCCGCGATGACGGCCGCTGTCGCGATTCGCTTCCAGCCCTGTCTTTCCTTCAACAGCCAAATTCCAAGCAGTGCCGCAAACACGGTTCCGATCTCTCGGATCGGAGCAAGGTGGGATACCGGAGCCATGTCCATGGCAATCAAGAACAGCAGATAAGAAGCCGGTGAAAAAAACGATGCGAGCAGAATGAATTTCCAGTTTACAGACCATTCCTCGCGCACCTGCTTCCAGCTGGATAACGGCCTGAGAAAAGCCAGCACAAAACCAAAATTGCCGATTTGCAAAAGCGATACGGGTGAAATGTAGTGCAGTGCCATTTTATCGACCACGGTGTAGCACGTAATGCACAAGCCAACCATGAAAGCAAAGAGAACGGGACGTATTGCCAAATGATCGCGGGCACGGGCGCTCCAGCCGCTTAGCATAAAGATGCCGCCTGCAATACTCGCAACCCCGACCCATCCCCACATCTGGAGAGATTCATCCAAAAACAGCACGCCGATGATTGGAATGAATATAACTCCCGTTCCCCTCATAATCGGATAAACCTGGGATAAATCGCCGAACATATACGCTCTGGATAATAAATATCCATTGCAAAATTGAATCAGCATCGAAAGCGCCAGAAGGGCATAACCTTCTGCGGGGAGCACAGCGGAAGCAAGCTCCATAAACAGGTGCGGCGATAATAGGATCGATGCAATGAAGATCATGGAACCGAGAAAAACACCTTTATGCATACTTTTTTTAGTAAAAAAGCCGCATATCGCGTTCAACAAGCCGGAACCGATAACGAGCAGCACCGATATCAGGAAAGAATGATCTGCATCCATGGAATAACGGCTTAATTGACCGGAACTTCAAATGAAGCTCTGTCCAGCAGCTGCTTCCAGGTTGTAATCTCCTGCTCCTTCGAGCCATACGATACGGGATTGGTGAAGGCGAGAAGCTCACCGTTCATGGAACGAAGCTCAATTCTCCTCCACACGTATTGCGCCTCTTTCCAATCCATTGCAATTTCGAACGTCTGCGCTGTATCCGATATCGCGTAGGCTTCGATTTCTTTGCCGTTCTCAATCACATGAAGGCTGCCTTCCGAAGCATTCGAAACAGTCAATCTGCAGTGAACGCGACCTTCCTTTGAACGCTGCACCGGTTCAGTCAAATCGCTGCCCAGCGGATAGGCTTTATCGTCTACTGTGACTGCAAGATCCAGCACGGGCCCGCGCGAAACATATACCCGGCCTGCGCGTACGCCCTCCAATATCGCGGCAGCGGATAAACGTTCCGCATGCACATAGGTCGCTGGATCGCCAATTAAAGAAGGCGGATTATTGTCCCCATAGCTTTCTGTTGGAAGCATATGGGAGTCAGAGCCGCCGATGCCGGTCACGCGGTAACCTTCATTCCATAATGTGCTCCACAGCGCCAGCGCCTTTTCCGTTGCAGCAGGGTTGGAATGATACGTCGGATCATTCCAGATTTCCAAGGCATCGAGCATCGCAAGCGGCGTTAGCTCATACATCCAAGCCCATGGAGTCAGCATCGGATGATTAATGGAGCGCAGCGCTCCATGCCGCCTTGCTTCTTCCATCACCCGGTTCATACCTTCCTGGGTGCCGATTCCCCCATCCGGTGCACGATATCTCCAATCAATCCACTGCTTCAGTCCAAGCGCGTTCCAGTGACCGTATTCGGAAGTAAACTCAATCCCTGGAATAACCAGCACCTTCCCGGCCGGCCATGAAGTGGATAACAGGTTGTGATCCGTAGCGACGAAGAAATCCAGTCCCATGATTTCCGCTTGTTCCATATTGCGCTCCGGCGTCATTTTCCCGTCCGAGAGAACCGTATGGGTATGAAAATCGCCTTTGTACCACCTGGCCGCTTCCTCTCTGACCGCCTGCCAGTCGTACTGATGAAGCCCGTAGTGTGCCTGGTCACCGGTGCTGCCGGTCCAGCATTGCCGATCACTGGCAGCGGTTTCAATACCCGATGGCAAATCACCGCTTCCAGCCTCCCATTCAAACTTGAAGACTTCCTCTGCCGGATCGGATTGATCGGCAAACTCAATTTTCCATTCGCCGGCGGGAATGCTCCCTGGAACGGTTAGATAACTGGAATAGACCGGACTCCGGTGAACGATCACCGTTCTGCTGTTATAGCAGTCCAGATGCGACAAGCGGATCCTTCCTGCTGGATCCAGCAGATTCAAGGTTCTCCACGTATGCGCCCGCTCATAATGAAAATGGACGACCAGCCAATCCGCCGGCTGGTCGATGCGAAATGAAATTAACGTTCTGGGTGCGCTTTCATTTTGACTATTGTCCTTCAACTCCATGCACGTCCTTTGCTTCTCTTATGAGCGGAGCTGTAATTTTTGCATCAATTCGGCTGTTTTTTCATAAGCTTCCTGTACCCACTCGATAATATGATCCGGATCTTCGGCAAACTCCAATTCAATGGATACGATATCGTCATAACCGCATTCGTGCAGCACCTTTAGATAACCTTCCAAATCGGCGTTTCCCCGCCCGGTCGGCCAATCATTATGAATCGTTCCGTCGTTATCGGATAAATGGACGCCGCCGATTCTCCCTTTTAACCGGTAAATTTCCTCGGCAGGCACACCTCTTACATGAAGATGTCCGAGGTCAACGTTCGCCAGGCAGTTCGGCATATTGACGTCATTCAGAAATATATCCATCGTATCGATGTCATTAACCAGTGAATAGTGAAACGGTTCCAATTCAACCAGCACATTCATCTCGCATTTGGCCGCATATTCAGAGAGCTCTCTTGCCGCATCCACAGCTTGCTGCCATTGAACTTCCGGTTTGATGACATTTCTCTCCCAGATATATTCTCCGAGGACGATTAACAGATTCTTGGCGTCCAAATAGACACCCATATCAAGCAAACGTTTGTAAGAGTCAATCGCATAACGGCGTACATGCTCCTCCAGCGAGATCAGCTCCGGGTAAGCCGAAACCATCGATGATATCGGCATGTCCATCTCCTTGCACATTTTCTTGATGCGCTTCAGATCATAGGATTTAAAGGAAAAGTCCGGAAAAATATCGATCGTATCGAATCCAATCTCTTTGATTTGACTGATTCCATCAAAATACGCAACAGACGATCCGAACCAAGCTGAATTGATGCAGCCCAATTTCATACCTTTCACTCCTTATACGATATCGTACTCTACCGTCATGCAGCGCCATGCCGCGCGCAGGGGAGCTGCACGCGGTTAACAGGAAAGCTTCTGAATGCTTACAGCCCAGGGTTAAAGATAACGGGTTTTGGCCCAATATTCTTCATAGGAATCTTCAAATAGCTGCTTCGACTTGTCCTCACCGACAACTAAAGCGCTTGTGAGCACCTTTGGCGGCTGGCCCTGCTCTGTCAGCTTGCGGGCAAGCTTGCACTTGATAAGATTAACGATGACCGTATTGCCAATCGTCGAACCAGGTCCGACCGGTGTTTCCAGCTCCTCGATTTTCACCATGGCGTCTCCGGGAATGGCGCAGTTGTCGATGACAACATCAGCCAGTTCATAGAGCTTCTTGCCGGAAGAATGTTTAGGCTTGGATAACTGGCTGTGGGCAAGTGAGGTAACCGCGATGACCGGAATTCCTCTTTCCTTCATCTCAAGCGCAATGTCTACGACCACGTTTCCCGTCCCGCTGTGCGAGAAAATGATGATGCTGTCATGCTCTCCATAATGAAAGTTGGAGGCGATCACCTTTCCGAATCCCTCTACGTTTTCCAGGTACATGGCCTGTCTTTGTCCATTGGAGCCCACAACCGCATGGTGATTCGTCAAGGAAAGCTCGACCATGGGATGGAAGCCGGCAAAGCTTCCGTAACGAGGATACATCTCTTCAACCGCCATGCGGGAATGCCCGCTTCCGAATAAATGAACGACATTATGATTGAGCATGCTTGCCAAGCAAATATCCACGGCTTGATCGATTGCCTGCATTTGTGTCAACTCAATTTTATCGATCACTTTGCGGGCTCCGTCCAAATAATTCGTTTCGTATTCAAAATTGTTAGGTGTATCGCTCATCCTTCATCATCCTCTCATCTTGTGCGCTAATATTCGCTCTTTACTGAGCCAGCCAGCCGCCGTCCACCGGAAGCGCAATGCCTGTAATAAATTTGGCCTCGTCCGAGGCGAGAAAGGCTACGGCTGACGCAACATCCTGCGGATAACCGATATGCGGGCTAAGCGGCTGCAAATAGGTTAACGCTTCACGGATCTCTTCGTTGTTGATGGCTCTTTGGGACATCGGCGTATCAAGCAGTCCCGGACATACCGTGTTTATCCGGATGCCATCCTTGGCAAAATATACGGCTGCGGAACGGCTCATTGAAATAACCGCCCCTCTGCTGGCAGCATACGCATGCGTGACAAAGTGATCCTGCGCACCCACCATGCCAAGGATGGATGAAATGTTCACGATCGAGCCGGACCGCTGACGTTTCATGATGCGCAAAGCCAGCTGATTGCTGTGAAATACACTGGTCAGATTGTTGTTCATGACCACGTTCCAGCCTTCTTCCGTACATTCGTCGAGCGGACCGTCCCCCCATTTCCGGCCGCTTATGCCAGCTACATGAACCAGGATGTCAAGCGTCTTCCATTTCTCCATCAAGGTTTGATAGATAGCTTCCATTGCCGGTCGATCAGACGCATCGCCGCTAAAGGACTGAACCTGCCCGGGACTTGAAGCAAGCGCGGTTAACTCGGCTTCCGCTTCCTGCGCTTTGAGCTCATCTCTTCCTATCACCGCAACTTGTAAGCCTTTAGCCAGAAAATTTTTGGCCACTGCCAAACCGATACCGCTTGTCCCGCCTACAATAATGGCATTTTTAGTGTCCATGGGCTTTCCCTTCTTGCTAACGAAGCATTGGATTGTATGATTTCATTTATTGGAATGGAACGTTTTTCTTGAAGCGACGCATAACAGGCTTCCATCATCGCCATGGTCTCCAAATTGTTCATGCCCGTAATCATCGATTCGATGCCGCTCGATAAAGTGAGGAACATCTCGTTCATCGTATATTTAAACGCTCCGGGGAACCAGCTTCCCGCAAGCTCCGGGGAATGCCACCGGGAGTCCAGTCGTTTGGACATATAAGAAATCTGGCTTGGTCCGCCGGAGGGCCATCCTATATTCAGTCTTATGACGCCCTCCGTACCCTCGATTTTGTAAAATACGCCAAACCCCTCTTTATCCCAGGTAAATCCGTCATCCCACGCGGAAGCCATCAGACCGTTCTCATATTCCAATATATAAGAGGATGAATATTCCCCGAGATATTCTCCCTGCGGATCGCGAATCGCAGTTGCAAACAGGCGGTCCGGAGTTCCAAACCAGTAACGGAACTGATCTAGATGATGAATGCTCATGAATAAAAACATCAACCGTTCATATTGCTTCTGATATTCCTGCCAGTGCGGCTGGTAACGAAGCTCGATCGTCGCGCAGACAGGCTTGCCTATTATCCCTTTGCCGATCAAATCATTCGCCGCCATGACAGCCGGATCAAAGCGTCCGTTCTGATTGACAAGCAATTGAACTCCCGCTTCGCGGCAGATATTGACCGTTTCGACGGCCTCCTGATACGTTACCGCGAGCGGCTTTTGCGCCAAAATATGTTTCCCCGCCCTGGCTGCCCTGGCGATCAGCTCCGGCTGGATATGGGGAGGAACCGCGATATCGACAACGTCGATGCTCGGATCGTCAAGCAGCTCCTGAATCGAATCGTACGCTTTGGGTATTCCAAACGCTGAGGCCACCGATTCCGCATTCGATTTTGTGCGCGACGCGATTCCCACAACCCGAAATCCCGCTTCCCGATAAGCCGGAAGATGGCATTCTTTTATAATGAATCCGCTGCCAATAATGCCGATGCCGTAATCCTTCCTGGTGCTCATTACAGGCAGATAATCCAGCTGAAAGGTTCCCTCGCTCATCGGTTATCCCCCTTCGTTATCCTATATCTTGAAAAGAAAACGCCCGGGCCGGATTGTGAACCATGAACTTGGCAATCGTCTCTTCGCTCAATCCGTTCTGCTTCAGGCGCGGGATAAAGGAAGCCGCCAAATGAGCCATCCCCGGACCCCCGCCATACGCTTTCCAATAGGAACGGAGGGCGAAGTCGGTACCCAGCAGAATCTGATCCTCATACCCGGCCTCGACTACCTTCACAATTAAATCAATAATCATACTATCCGGCCAATATTTAATCCTGGAAGCATTGTCATATTCAAGAAACGCTCCGGTTTGCAGCATGGATAGGTGGTACTCCAGATCAGGATTGCGGTCCGTATGACAGATGATAATAGATTCCGGTGAAACACCCAGATCGGTCATGAATTGAATTTGCTCCAGTCCCATCGTCCCTTCTTCGGTATGGGTGGAGATCGGCGCTCCTGTCATCTTCTGCGCTTCCGCAACGGAAACAAACAGCTTCTTGGAAACAGCGCTGATCCGGTTGTAGTCCGACGCGCCTTTCAGCAAGCCCGCTCTGGCCGGAATCCGTTCAATAATCGGGCCATTATAGCTGTGACGGTCCATTCCCTCCGTAACTTCAGCTACGAGCAAGTCGCGTATCTGCTCTTCCGTGTATTTATAAATCCAGTGAATATCATCATAGTACATCGGCTTATGAAATCCGGTTGCAGCAATGACATGCGTATTCGTCTGCCTGGATATTTCGACCAAATGCTCGGGATGCCGGCCGCAATCCAAAGGCATCATATCGACAAAGGTTTTGATATTGTACCGCTTCACATCTTCCACTTCCCTGCAGGCAGCCTCCACGCTGTTCAGCAGAAGATCGCTTTTCTTCATAACGCCAAGACCGCCGGAAATGATAAGATGCTCGTGAGCGTACACCATACCCAAATCCGTTGAATCAATATCTCCCAAAACGGTTCTGACTCGCCCCACGCAAGGTCACCTCCTCATCCATCTAATCTATGATTGCCTGTTGCTCGATAAGTGTTCTCCGCAGCCTGCCGATATCCAATTCGGCAAAATCGCAGCCGGCCGCTGCAGCGATTGCCGCTGCTGTTCCGGCCGCCTGGCCCATGGCCATAGCCTGCGCCGAGTTTCGCGCTGAAGCCTGTGCGCCGTGCGTGGCTGACAAACATCGCCCCGCTACAATTACATTCTTTAACCTTTGCGGAACTAAAGCGCGGTAAGGAATATGATAATGTCCCCCGTCTGCAACATACACCCAGCGCGTCCCTTCCCCAGGATGGTGGTCTTCCAC
Source organism: Paenibacillus solisilvae (assembly GCF_042656405.1). Lineage (NCBI taxonomy): Bacteria > Bacillati > Bacillota > Bacilli > Caryophanales > Paenibacillaceae > Paenibacillus > Paenibacillus solisilvae. Next base: position 63,524 of record NZ_JBHSOW010000137.1, read on the forward strand.
TGGAGCACCGCAGCAGGCAATCGCATCCGGGAAGTGGCGTCCGCTTGTTACGTCTTCTTCCGTCAGCTTATAAAGACCTTCGATTTTCCGCGTTTCCCGCACACCGATATATTGGCTTGTACTGATAAGGAATGCGCTTTCAAAACCGTTAATTTTAGATTTCAGAAAATGAACGTACTGTTGAACCTGCTTCCGGCCTTCGATTTCCGCCTTCGTCAGGGAGTAAGGATCTGTTGCATCGATGTCTTTCACTCTGACCATATTGGCTTGAATAACGCCCGGGTTAGGCGTGCGGTGATACGACCCGTCTTCTCTTGGCAGCCTGAACTCTCCGCTCTTGTTGGCTTCTTGCATCAGTTCAACCATCCTCTGATGGCTGACGGTCTTGGCCTTCTCAAGGTCAACGTTGCCCATAAAGAAGATCGTGCTTAAGGATTGGTTGGGCTCGCTCGCGGAACCGCCATTGAACGCGCCGCCCGCCCTTGCCACAATATCGGCGTCTCCGGTCGTATCCACCACATATTTGGTTTTCACTTCCGTAAGCCCTGCTTTATTGGCCAGCCATATGCTGTTCACCCGATCGTCCGCAGCCTCCACATGGCAAGCGGTGGTGTGAAATAATAATTGACAGCCCGCGTTCTGAACGAGATCTTCATAGGCGATCTTCAATGCTTCAACATCATAGGTTAGCCCTGTTCCGGCACCGTAAGTGTTTTGTCTTTCAAACAGCTTATTCTCCCGTTGTAGTCGGCTGACAATTTCATCGGGGATGCCCGCTACAACTTTCCTTGGTTTCTCCCCGGGTGTGAAAAATCCGTAAAAGGTGTCTACCCCGGTAGCCGTCCTTGAACCGCCCAAGCAGTTCTGGCTCTCTACCAGCAGCACTTTGGCGCCATTTCTGGCTGCTGCCGCTGCGGCGATTACACCTGCGGCGCCCCCTCCAAGTACTAGTACATCTGTCGCTTCCGTATGAGCTTTAATCATTGGCGCAATCCTTTCATTCGGGCCGGCTTCATCCAGTTTAATAGGCAGGCGACCGTTCCCTTGAAATGACTTTCTGCTGAATACTCCCGATATGCTCCGCATCGCAAAGCTCATCGAACAACGCTATGATTTCTTTCCGTTCCTCATTAATGACAATAGCTGCCGCTATGCTTTTTTCTGATGCCGCCTGCAGGTTATCCACTTTCTGGACCGCAAGCACATCGATTAATGCGGCAGGTACAAGCTGAGAACTATGCCAAATGGCGGCATCGATTATTCCCTCTGCAATCAGATAAGGAATATTTCCGTAATGGACGCTTATTTTCTCATTCGTTGTAAACTGCTGATCCGATAACGCGATATGATCATAAGAGGTCGGGTCCAGACCGATCCTCCATTTCACCATATCCGGAGTTACTTCTTTACGGCGCAGAATAATCAGATCGCTGTAATAACTGTTCTTGCCCATAATACAAACTGACCGCAGATTCGTGAACTTCTCACAAGCCTGCTCAGCAGACAGCTGTGACAGCACAACGAAATCGCATTGATGCTCGAGCAGCTGGGTTACCCTTAATGTCGCCCCATTCTTAAAGGATAGATTGCACGCGACCTGCTTCTCTGCAAACATCTCTATCAAGCCTGTAGCAAGTCCTTCAAATTCAATCGTGTTCGGAAGCGGAAACGATCCTACCAGAGCCCCCTGATCAATAATGGACCACAGCGCAGCGGCATTCTTCTCGAGCAGTATGGTACCGAGCTGACCTTTGGACTGCAGCTTGATTGCACCTGTTTCTTTTAAAGCATTCATCGCTTTGTCTACCGTTCCATAACCAACGGAAAACATACCCGCCAATTCCGGGGTAGTCGGTATCTTCGTATCGACACCGCATTTCATTAATTCTCTTGCAATTCCTTTGACTAAATCAGCGGATTTAGAATTTAAATTTTTCATATTTTCAGTATACGGAAAATTGAAATTAAGTCAATATAAACATCGACGGATGAATCACTTTGTTGTAATATGATAGCGAAACAAGGGGCAGATTGCTAGACTTGCAGCAGCTGCTAGAGGGCCATTCAATCCCAGAACTTGCAAGGCATGTCTTTCAAAATACCTATTACGTTGTGAGGTGCTTCTTTATGCCGGTTATTCGCGCGGACAAGCAGGAACAGGCGTTGTTTCCAACATGGAGTGAAATCAATCATTACGGAATTAACCATTTGAAGGCGGGACAGGAGGTTCCGCTGCATTATCACGCATGTAATGAATATTGGATTATTGTAAGCGGGAGAGGCATTTGTACAACGGAAGGCGATACCTATGAACTCGGCCCGGGAGATCTCGTTCTGACTGAACAAGGACAGGAGCACTCGCTTCTTGTTACCGAAGAAATGACAGCGGTTTATATTTACGGCGTCCTGCCGCCAGGCGGTAAAATCGGTTACTTGTATCGCACAAAGGAGGAGCAGCAATGAGTTTGAAGCTGATTCAAGTGGGATTGGGCGCGCACGGCAGAGGGGTAGGCAGCAGCTTCGTCATTCCCTCCCCTGATTTTGAATACGCCGGGTTAGTCGATTTGGATTCTGGCGTTCTGGAAGGATATGCCGCGGCGTTTCATCTATCCAAACAAATCTTGTATACGGATTATAAGCAGGCCTTCCGCGATCTGAACGCCGATGCCGTATTGATCTCCGCGATTTCGCCGGTTCATTACCAGATTGCCAAGGAGGCACTGAAGCAGAACTTGCACGTCCTTATCGAGAAACCATTCGTGCTGACGATGGAAGAAGCCAGAGAGCTCGTTCAGCTCGCGGCAGACAGCAAACTTAGCTTGATGATCAGCCAAAACTACCGCTATCTGCCCACTGTGGTCACGCTGAAAGAAACGCTGCGCAGCTGCTCCTTGGGAAACCTGTTGTTTGTGAATGCCCAATTTTTTCACGATCATAACGGAAAAGGCTATCAGCGCAAGATGGACAACTATATTCTCATGGAGATGTCTGTCCACCACGTCGATATGATGCGTTTCCTGCTCGAAAGTGATATTGCAAATGTATGGGGAAAAACCTGGAACAATCCAGGCAGCGGGTACAAGGGCGATCCTCATGTGCATGCCGTGTACGGGGCAGAAAATGGGGTTTCCGTCTTTTATCTCAGCAGCCTGCTGGCCAAAGGAATACCGATGCCTTGGGAAGGCGTTTGGCGATTCCAATTCGAGCAAGGGTCCGTCTATCTGGACGACCTGGGAGAAGGCTATGGCGTGTACGTTGTTGATGACAGCCAGTCCAAGACTCATATTCCACTGCTCATTCCTGAAAAAGAAAGTATACATGGCGTGCTGGCCGAATTTGCCCAGTCGATCAGGGAGGGACGGGAGCCCTCCATATCCGGCCGCGACAACTTGAATACCATTGAAGCGCTGCTGGCGACAAGCGCTTCCTCCGCTGAGGGAAAAGAAATCAAGATCGTAAAGCAATAGGTCCTCCGCCGTACTGCGCCGCTCATGCATCCAGCCGTGTCCGGAAAGCCCGCAGCTGACAATTGGCGATCAGGAACCTTCACCTTCATGCATCAAGAGAAAAGAAGCAGCCCGGGCTGCTTCTTTTTGTGTAATCAATAGGATTCATTCTTTCACGGAACCGAGCATAATGCCTGAAATAAAATATTTCTGCAAAAATGGATACACGCACAAAATGGGTATGGAAGCAATAAATACCTGCGCTGATTTGATCGTCCGGTCGGACACCATGCTCAGCAGCTTCGCATACGCCTGCGTCATCACCTGAGAATTGGATTTCACCAGAATGGTCTGCAGGTACGATTGCAGCGGATAATTAACCTGATTGTTCATATAGATTAATCCGTCGAACCAGGCATTCCAGTGTCCTACCGCGATAAATACGATCAAGGTCGCCAGTATCGGCATCGACAGCGCTAAATAGAGCTGCGTCAGTATTCTGAAATGCCCTGCCCCGTCCATAAAAGCCGACTCTTCGATTTCCTTCGGTATATTGCGAAAAAAATTCGACAGCAGCAAAACGTTAAACACCGATACTGCCCCTGGCAGAATCAGCGCCCAGATCGTATCGAGCAGGCCCGTATACTTCACGATCATAAAGGAAGGAATCAGCCCGCCGGAAAACAGCATCGTTATGACAAGATACCAGGCAAAGACCGGCTGGTGCTTAAAGGCTTCCCTGCTTTTGGATAAAGGATAGGCCACCAGTATCGTCAGCAGCATACTGACGCCTGTACCTAGAACAACCCTCAGACCGGAAATCCACATGGCGCGCCAGTATTCCGTTTTGTTCAATATATAGGCATATGATTTCCATGTAAAACCAATCGGCCAAATCGTCACCTCTCCGGCTGCGACCGCGGTGCTCGAGCTCAGCGATACCGACAATACGTGTATCATCGGAACGAGGCAGCTTAGAGAAAAAAGGATAAAAAACAATCCGTTAACTGTCGCAAACAAACGTCTTCCTATGGAACGGTCCGCCATGACTTTCCCTCCTCCCCCTCTAAAAGATCCGATGATCGGAAATTTTGCGCGCTGCAATATACGAAGCTGTAATTAGGAGCAGGCTGACGACTGACCTGAACAGCCCGATTGCCGATGCAAGTGAGTATTGCGACTGCTGCAGCCCCATCCGGTACACCCAGGTGTCAATAACGTCCCCTGTCCCATACACGAGCGGACTGTACAGCATCAGCACCTGCTCGAAGCCGGCATTGAGAATATATCCCAGGCTCAGCGTCACCATCAGGATAATGGTTGATTTTATACCGGGAATCGTAATATAGAGGATCTGTTTGAACCTGCTGGCCCCATCCATGACGGCCGCCTCGTACAGCGTCGGATCGATCGTCGTAATAGCGGCCAGAAACACGATCGTCCCGAAGCCGGTAACCTGCCAGGTTTCCGTACCCACAAGCAAATATGGGAACAAGGCCGATTTTGAAAGAAATACAACCGGTTCAAACCCTAGCTTGCCGAGCAGGACGTTAATCAAGCCTTCCCGTGAGAGCATATCCCGGAAAATCCCCCCCAGAATAACCCACGACAGGAAATACGGAAAATAAATGATCGTTTGCACCACGCGCCGGAACACTTTGGAGATGATCTCACTCAGCAATATCGCTACCAGAATAGCGGCAACCGTTTCGATGACGATTTTCATAGAGGCGATAAACAGCGTGTTCAGAACCACCTGCTTCACGTCCGGAATGTAAAGCAGACGGCGGAAATTCGCAAGTCCCACCCATTCCGAGCGAAAAAATCCCAAGCTCGGCTCAAACCGTTGAAAGGACATTACAACGCCGAACATCGGGAGATAGGCATAAATGAACAAAACAACAACCGGCGGAATCAACATGATATACAGCGCGAGCTGCTTTCGCGGAATTATGATCGCTTTCATAAATTCGCTCCTATTGGATGACTTGGATGCAAATCTCGTGGAAATGCAGACGGCGGATGCACCTTGCACCCGCATTCTGCAGACCGGCAAATGAATGTTTTATTTGCTCTCAAACCATTTTTGAATGCTCTCTTTGTTTTTGGCCTCAAACCATTTGTTAATGCCCGGGTAGACGGCGGAAGCATACAAGGCGTCATACTGCTTGAGGAAATCATCGTACTGGCTGATATCGCCGCCCTTGATCACATTCAGGAACATGACGTCGTACGCTTTCTTAATAATCGGAGCGTTGTCGATCATTTCCTGCGTCGGCATAGCCGTGTACTCGTTCATTTGGAACGCTTTGCGCTTAATATAGCCGTCGACTATTGCAAGGCTTCCTTGGTCCGTGTAAGACAGGTAGGACGGGAATCCTGCCTTGTCATTCTTATCGGCATATGTTTTTGCCTGTTTGTAGAAGAGATCAAACGCTTCTGGCAAGCCATCGGCCTTGCCGGTTTTAAAAGCATTGCTGACCGCTTCAAAGGCTTCATGATTAAACGACGGGTTGTAAATCGGCATCGGGTAAGCCAGGAAAATACCCGCGTTATCGACAGGATCTGTATTAAATTTGCCGAACTGCATGGTGTCCGGATTGTTGTTCAGATCATGGAACAGATTTTCCATCTTGACAAGCGCTTCCGGGTGCGCAGTGCCTTTTCTTGCTACACTGATGCCGAGTACGGTAGCGGCTGTAACTGATGATTTGCCCATCTCCCCGTCAGCCGAAGGAATAGCCGCAGGCAGCCACTTCGCGTCAGGGTGCTTATCAATATTCAGATTGAGCGGCCACCATGCGTCCCATAGACCGCCGAACACAACGCCTGATTGATTGTTCACAATCAGCTCATTGTACTTCGTATCGTCAAAGGTGGCGAAGTCCGGATGAATGTAACCTTTTTTATAGTAATCTTGAAGCTTAAGCAGCGCTTTGCGCGTGTTCTCCCGGTGCTCGGGGCCGAACATGCCGTCTTCAAGCTCCTCTTTGCTGTTCTTGACCCAAATGTTCGGGTAAGAATGGAACATGTTGAAGAATGCATCTCCTATCCCCCAGAAATTCGAGCCGATATTGGCATCCGCAAGCGCAATCGGATATTTCTCTTTGCCTGTTCCGTCATAGTCATTCTTTTTGAATGCTTCAAGTATTTTATCAAGCTCATCGACCGTTTTAGGAACGGTTAGACCTGCTTTCTCAACGTTGTCCGTACGCATCCACAGCATAAAACCGGAATCGTGATACGTCTGACCGTTTGGAATGCCGTACACCTTGCCGTTCTTCGTTACCCCCTCCAGGAGACCTGAATAATCTCCCGTCAAATATTTCTTCATATACTTCGAGCCGTAATCTTTCAGCGCTCCAGTGAGATCCTCAAGCTGACCCGTGGATGCAAGGCGCTCGAACTGCGCGGGAGAGACATAGAAGAAATCGGGCAAGTCGCCGCTTGCGATCATCAGATTCATTTTTTCTTCGCCCTGCGTGCCAGGAGAAGTCCAGTTGAACTTCATGTTAATACCGAGTTTCTCCAGCCATGTGCGTGTATAGATATTACTTTCAATCGTATCCCCGTTTTTCAGATTGCTGGCCACCTCATTGGAGGTATGGACGGTCGTTATCTCAATCGGGGGATCGTATTTGCTGTACGGATCCTTCGCAGGCTCGGCATTCGAGTCCAGCAGTTTCGATATATCCGCAGTCTGATTGGAGCCGGATGATCCATCCGTACCGGAATTGCCGCCGCAGGCTGCCAATGAAAGCGATAATGAAAAACATACGGCAAGAGAGGCAGACTTAACGATTAGCTTCTTATTCATGCAGATTTCCCCCTGTGCGGGCCCGCTTCGGCCCGTTCCTTTGATCGTACTGAAGTCATCCGTACATATGAATCGCTGCATCTTTCCTTACTTCCTCTGTTTCAAACCACAATGTAAGCGCTTTCGATAATGGAGAACCGTTTCGCACCTCGGATTTTCCCTGCTCCTTTTTAAATGGATTACATACCGCGTATCCCTGTTTTATTATAATTCACATTCCATTCTCCGTATTGTATAATCGCTGCACCATTTGTAAAATTGTAAGGGAATTGTACAGTTCTTTATCGGACAAGTTTAACGCGTATGCTTCAAGGCCTTGGCTGCAGTTTCCCTCATGCGGATCGTTTTATTGCGGCCGGTTTACCGCAATCGCCGGTCACACGGGCTCGTTTTGCAAAAAAGCCTGCTGTTCGCGATACTCCTGCGGCGTCATCGTTTCACTTGCTTTGAACGTTTTGGAGAAATGTGCCCCATCATAAAAGCCTGCGGCGATCGCGATTTCCGTAATCGGCATCGATGTTGTTTCAAGAAGGCGTTTCGCTCCCTCGATCCGGATGGAAAGGATATACTTGCCCAGCGTCGTTCCCGTTGCCGATTTGAAAATCTGGTTCAAATAACGCTCATTGAGCGAATGACGGGCGGCCAGCACCGGCAATAATATTTTCCCGCCGGCGTCCAGCCGCTCCTGGATGTCTTCGATAACCTGACGCACAATTTGTTCATGCTTGTTGCGGTATTCGCTGCTCTGCATCTGGTCCATGTAGAGCTTCACGAATAGATGAAGAAAATAATGTTTCGCCAAAACTGAAATTTGGCGGTCCACGCGAAGCTCGGTAATAAGCGCGCGAAATTCGGTTTGCAGCCCCGGCATAGATACGGGGGCTGTCCCGATTTCCAATTGCTCGAATAAATAGCGCATTCGCTCATTCAAGTCCGGACAGTCGAATTGAAACATCAAATAGTACAAGTCGAAGGAACCGTCGCTGCAGAAGCTGTGACGCACTTTATCCGACACAAAGAATAGATCGCCCTGTCTGAAGGACAATTTGCGCTTGTCCTGAATAACCGTATTCTCTCCCCGGGTATAGAAATTCAATTCAAACCCTGAACCTGGTCCATTCCAGCCCCTGTTTCTCCAGAAGCCGAAGGAAGGAAATGAAAACCGGTTCCATTCAAGATCGAACAATTCAATGAGCGCTTTCAGATGCGAAGCCGAATTCAGATTTTGCTCCTTCAACCCTATCCCTCACTTTTTTATTACAATTTTACAAATCACGAATCGATTATACAATACCGCGGAATGAAATTGAACTATAATACAAACTGAGTTAAGAAGCACCGACTACCAGAAGAGGGATGTGAAACATGAAGGATACAATCGGCCTTATCTCACAGGAGGACAAAGAATTTTACAAGACGAACGGTTATTGGATCAGTCCCGTGCTGTTCGATGAACAAGAAATCGAGGAAATGCGCCAAGCCCACGACCGCATCTGGTCGTTTGATTACGACGGCGACGGATATCCGCTTGAGGAATGGCGGAAGTCCAGCAATCCGAAGATGCTTCGGAAAATCGACAATTCCTGGTGGATTAACGATACAATCCGGAAAACGGTCACGAGTCCCGTACTCGGGCGGATCGCTGCCGGCTTGATGGACAGCACCGAAGCCCGGCTGTGGTATGACCAAGTCATTTACAAGCCAGGCACCGGAACAAGCGAGAAAGATGCCCTGTCGCCGGGTAATGTCGGCTGGCATCAGGACTATATTTACTGGCAGTGCACGAACACCGACAATCTGGTCACGGCTTGGATCGCCCTTCAAGACACGGACCTTACGAACGGCTGTATGTCCGTCGTTCCCGGCTCCCACAAATGGGGAGCGCTTGAAGGCAGCGATGCGTTCTTCAACCGGGATTTGGAGTCGGTCAAAGCAAGAATTGCCGAAGAATCCGGAAAAGAGTGGAAGGAAGTTCCGCTGCTGCTGAAGGCGGGTCAAGCCAGCTTCCACCATGCTTTGACGATTCACGGCTCGGGGCAGAACTATTCCGAGCATCCGCGCCTGTCCGTCGTCGCTCATCTGATGCCGCACGGCACAGCTTACAAGAACCGCGGTCATAATGTAGACAACATCCGTCTCCTTGGCCCCCGGCCCAAAGAAGGACAACGGTTTGACAATGAATATTTCCCGGCAGCTTATTCAGAAGAAATGCAGCAATAATACACAAATACACTAACCCCATACGGGTAACGGAGGTAAGTACCAACTATGAAAATGACATTGACTCCTGAAGAAATCAAAAACGCCAGACTCGAACCGGAGAAGCTCGCCATCGCCATCGAGCAAGTAAAAGCAAACGGTTACATCGTATTGGACAAAGTGTACAGCGATGAGCAAATGGCGGAGCTTCGCGCCGCTTTCGATCCCATGTTCGATGAATACATCGAACGAAAAGGCTACAATACCGGCACAAACCGGGCGCAGATGCATCTGCCGTTCCAAGCCCCATTCAACGATCCGTCCATTATCGAGCATCCGATCGCGATGTCCGTCATCGACGGCTTGATTGGCGAATACAACAAGCTGGTCTACTTCGCATCCGATACGCCGATGCCGGGATCGGACTACCAGGCCGTTCATTGCGACATTAACCCGCTGTTCCCGGATTTGTCGGTTCCCCTTCCGACGTTCAGTCTCGTATTGAACATTCCGCTCGTAGATACAACGGAAGAGAACGGCCCGCTGGAAATTTGGCCGGGAGGCACACACCTGCACGGCGACCGCGCGAATCAGGATACGCTGGGCGGCATTATCAATCCCCATATGCATATCGTAAGAGCGGCCGAGCACATGCATTCCGAGAAAGTATACATGTCCGCCGGTTCTATCGTCATTCGCGACATCCGTATGTGGCACCGCGGCACGCCTAACCGTTCGGACTACCGCAGAACGAACATTGCGCTTATTTACAACCGCGACTGGTATGGAAGCGGCTATTCGATTCAAATTCCGCAAGAGGAGTATGACAAGCTGCAGGAACGCTCCCGCATGCTGCTTCGCAGTGAGAAAATCGGCTACCCGGTGAAGATGCCTTGGGAATGGTAACCCGTACAGCAGTTCTGTACGCTGCAGCCGGATCCACTTCGCAATAACTGCCGAAAGCATACGTAAGAGGCCATGCAAGAAAGTAAGTAGATTAAGGGTTTCCTTTACAACAAAGGAAGCCCTTTTCCCCGTTACAGCTCCTCTTTTCAAGTCAGGCGCGGCAGTGCACCTGAACGGATACCTTTCACTCGAAAATCTTTAAGAAATGCTGACAATGGTTATACAAACGCAATTACGTTTACATATTAACCATATTAAGGATTTCCCAGGAGCTTTCCTTTCATTACTCTCTACACAATTCTTGAAATTACTGCGTAAATTTGAAAGAAGAGAGGAGTACCCGGCTTTGGACAGGTCACCGCTTCATAAGCCTGTCGATGATTCCCCTGTTTCCTTGTACATGGGAACGATTCGGGCATTTAAGGAAGCAGGCTTCTCGACAGTCGTTACCCGCGGAGATTCGAAAGTGCTCATGCGGTATGAAATATAAGCAAGGGTTGAGAGCTGCACAATCGTACTGGCAGAAGGCTGCGTACAATGATCAGGGTACCAGGTAAAGTTGGTACTATTATTCAGCTGTATGTTGACTATACTTAAGATAGCAAGTACGAAAGAGGTGCGAGTCATGAGCAGAAAATGGCTGGAGCATGAAGGCCGTTCATGGACGGAGAAAGGCATTATTACAAGTGAACAATACAAACGTATCCTGGATCTGTACCCTGTACAGAAGCGTGCGGCCGGATTAATCCCCATCTTGGGAAGCATCCTGGTCGGATTAGGCATCCTCAGCTTTATAGCTGCGAATTGGCAGGATATTCCGCAGCTTGTCCGCCTTATTATGATTTGTGTGATCATGGCAGGTTTCTACGCGGCCGGTGATCGTTTCTTAAAGAAAGATCACGAGAAGCTCGGTGCCGCTCTTATGGGCCTCGGCCTGGCTTCGTTCGGTGCCGGTATCGTGCTCGTTGGCCAGATGTTTCATCTTCAGGCCTATGGTGTAAGCTCCTTCATTGTGTGGGGCTGCGCCGGATTGACGCTTACCTTTCTCGTGCACAGCCGATATTTGTTCTTATTCACCTTGCTCATATTCACCGGGCTGCAGTGGTATAATGCGACAGAATTCAATACGTTCAGCTTCATCTCGCTTGCCATCATGATCATTGGGCTTGGCTATTACTGGATGAAGCGTCCGGATGCCCTTCTTGGCTGGTGCTTGGCGCTTAGCTTTGCCGTACAGTCCATTATGCTTGTTGCTTCTCATGATTGGCCGTTCACCTGGTTCTTCGTGCCGATCTGGCTGTTATATGCGCTTGCCGATTGGTCGCGTGAACGCAAGGCTGTCTATCCGTTCCAAGCCGTGCCGCTGGTTGCTGCATTTGCATTTAACTTATTCATCGTGATGTTCTGGAATAAGGATGATTCCTACTCCTTCCATGATAATATCTCCGCGCAGCCGCTCTGGTATGTGTTATCCCTGCTCGTGCTGCTTGCGGTCTCTCTCGGCGGTAAATTTAAATACAAGCGTCTATCATCGAGTTTGGACTTTATCTTGGCTATCCCGTTCTTCTACCTGAGCACAGGAGTCGATGCTTCCTATCTCTTGACGCTGTTCTTGTTCTCCTTGTATCTCCTATGGCGCGGCTATGCAGAGGAATGGAATGTCAAAATCAACCTGGGTACGCTTTTGTTCCTGTGCAGCACGATGGCTGCCTATGGCAAGCTTGCATGGGATTTTATGGACAAATCTGTCTTCTTCATTCTCGGCGGTATCATCCTCCTTGGTCTTAGCTGGTTCTTGAACCGGCGCAAGAAGCAGTTCCTGGAAGAAGTAGAGGAGGACAAACATCATGACGAATAGGGTATGGCCTCGTAATCGGAGCAAATGGCTCATCGTGCTCCTTGTTGTCCAGGTGCTGTTCCTTGCCGCAATAGCCGGTATCCACTACTCCACCCTCTGGTTCGGCAAAGAAATCAGACTGCAAACGGTGCCCGTCGATCCGCGGGATCTTCTGTATGGCGACTATGTGCAGTTAAATTATGATATCAATCGGGTCCCTCTCAGCTTAAGACAAGAAACCGGAGATAAACCGAAGTCGGGTGATCGGATCTATGTTGTGCTGCAGGAGAATCAATCGGATGGGATCTATAGAGCTAAGGCTGTCGCTTCACGCAAACCTTCACTGTCAGTAGGTCAAATCATGCTCAAAGGCCGCGTCGAATATGCAGATGATGATGCCATTCGCATTTCCTATGGAATCGAGCGCTATTACGTGAAAGAGAACACAGGGAAGGAGCTGGAGAAGCAGGCCGGCAATCTTGTCGTCAAGGTGAAGACCTCAGCATGGGGTTCTCCTGTAATCGAGGATATCACTGCAGGCTCCAAGTCCGAACAGTAAGCACATTTGAAGCATAAACCATTTCAGGACGTATCCATACCAATGAAAAAGTCTGCGTCAATCTCCCCGGAGGAGACTAACGCAGACTTTGTTGTGTGAGATCCTATTTAGGAAAGACCACCCCTGCTATCGATCCCACCGGTTACACACTATTTCTTTTCTTTGGGCAACCTTCTGCCGGGCCGGGAAGCGGTCGATTGCCGGATGAGCAGCTCTGGCCGTAAAACCGTCCTCTGCTTAACGTTCTTGCGTCCCTTCAACTCATCGACAATCAAATCCACGGCCAATTTTCCCATTTCATTCATTGGTTGAGCAATCGTCGTCAGCTGAGGATCCGTCACCATGGCAAGGATCGTATTGTCGAAGCTGACAATCGAGAGGTCATCCGGCACTTTCACGCCGGATTCTTTGGCGGCTTGAAGCGCTCCAACTGCGAGCATATCGTTACAAGCGAATATAGCGGTTGGCCGGTCTTCGGTTTGCAGAAGCTGCAGCGCCTTTTGCTTGCCGTCCTCGATCCGGTAATCACAATATTTGAGCCAATCCTCACGCATTGGAATTTGAACATCTGCAAGTTTCGCCCGAAAGCCTCTGATCCGTTCGCGGCTGCTGATAACCTTTATATTCTCCCCCAAAACAGCGATATGCTTGTGGCCCAGACCAAGCAGATGATCAGCCGCTAAGCTTCCGCCCACATAATCATCGACCACAACCGTATTCACGGCGGCATGCGGCATTTCTCTGGCCAGCAGGACGACTGGAAGACTTTTGGACAGCAGCTGCTCCATAATCACCGTTTCATCGATTCCGGTTGCAATGATAATGCCATCCACACTTTTTTGCAGCAGCAGCGCGATGTATTTTTCAACTTTCTTATCTTTATTATCCGTACTGCACATGACGACACTATACCCGTAGTGCTGGCTTTGATCTTCTATCGCCCGGGCAATTTCAGCGAAGAAAGGATTCGAAATATCCGGCACGAGAAGACCCAGTGTGTATGTTTTCTTACCGGTAAGCGCAGAAGCAATAACGCTGGGCTGATAATTCATGCGGGCCATAATCTCCAGGACAGTTCCGCGGGTTTCTTCGCTGATTTTACCCTTGCCATTAATGACCTTGGATACAGTTGCAATCGATACCCCTGCTTCCCTGGCCACATCATAAATAGTCGCCTTCATAAGCCTGCGCCGATTATACCGATATGAGTCATGGTCACCGCGAGTCTCTCCCCTTTTCTTGTGCTATCGCATCTATATAAGCAAGTGCTTTCTTGGCATATTCGTATGGATTGTGAACCGCAGGATCCTGCTCGCCTTCCAGCAGCGCCCATCCTTTATAATTACGGTCTATAAGTTCTCCAATAATAGGGGCAAAATTAATACAGCCGTCACCCGGCACAGTGAACACGCCTTTCCGGATGCAGGTGACGAAATCCACGCCCTCTGCTCTGGCTTCACTGAGCACCTGCTGACGAATGTCCTTCAAATGAACGTAAGCGATACGTTCGTAATGCTTCCTCAGCAGAGCGAGCGGATCACTTCCGCCATAATAGGCGTGACCGGTATCATAAAGCAGATAAACCAGGTTCGGATCCGTCATTTCCATTAATCGGTCTATCTCTTCCGGTCTTTCTACAGCTGTGCCGCCGTGATGATGGTACGTTAACTTCAGGCCGTACTCCCTTGCGATTTCACCAGCGAGATTCAGACCCGCCGCTAAACTTTCCCACTCTTGATCATTCAGTCTTGCCACTTCCGTCTCATGATCAGTCCGACGGGGATCAAAGTGCAGCGATCCGCCGATCTCGCAGGTGCTGATAACCGTTGATCCCATATCTCGGAGGAATAGAGCATGCTCGCGATAGGCTGCCAGCTCTTTATCTCGCACTGCGGGGTCCGTGAAGAAAACGGATTTCCACTGTGAGACCAGTCTAATCTCATTTGCCGCCAGTTCACGCTTTAGAATTTCCTTATCCTTCGGAAATTTCCGCCCCATTTCCGTGCCCTTAAGCCCAAGCGCGGCGATATCCGTAATAATTTGCTCGAATGTCGTCCCATCTCCGTGCTCATTCACATCTTCCCCAACCCAATTGATTGGATGAATCCCCAGCTGAAAAGGCAAGACCATGCTCATAGATGAAACCTCCTGCTTCGAATATTTGGACTGCTGCAAGACTTAACCGATCATGCATAAACGTTGGAGACGGATACGCAGCAACGAAATCAAGGTAAGCGCTTAACCTGCTATGCCCGGATTAAAATTACCGTCCTATCGCCATTATATGCGCATCGGGTAAGCGCATTCAATTCTTTTTTTCATTCCATCAGATAAAGCGCTATACCGGTAAAAATACAACATTGCGCCAAGAATCCTCGTTATCGTCCGCATTTCATTGCTAGCTCAGATAGAGTCAATAAATAAGCATCTTAACTCCCTCACATAACGCCCCGCTAATTGAATATATTTAGTAACAAGCTCTTAGGAAGTGCTCCCTGCGCTCAATATCGTTCCATTACAATATTTAGGAGGTGTTCCGCATGACTAAATCGCTGTACACCGTGTCACAGGAAGATTGGTCCCTGCATCGTAAAGGCTATCAGGATCAATCCAGGCATCAACAAAAAGTGCGTGAGGCCATCAAACAAAATTTACCGGATTTAGTTTCGGAAGAAAATATTGTGATGTCCGATGGTAAAAAGGTCATTAAGGTGCCGATTCGGAGTCTGGATGAATTTCGTTTCGTCTACAACTTCAACAAGAACAAGCATGTCGGCCAAGGGGACGGGGAGAGCCAAGTCGGTGACGTTCTCGGCGTCGATCCCGCCTCCTCGCAGCAAAAGGGCGGCAAAGGCGAAGGTGCCGGCGATCAGTCTGGCGATGATATCGTTGAAGCGGAGATCAGTTTGGAGGAGCTCGAGACGATGCTCTTCGAGGAGCTGGAGCTCCCTTATCTCAAGCAGAAGGACCGGGATCAGCTGGAAACAACGGAAGTTCGTTTCAACGACATTCGCAAGAAAGGCATCATGTCCAACATTGATAAGAAACGAACGATTCTGGAGAATCTCAAACGGAATGCAACGAGCGGCGAACCCGGCATTCACGGTATTTCCCCAGATGACCTTCGTTATAAGACATGGGAGGAGATTATTAAGCCGCAATCGAACGCCGTCATCATCGCGATGATGGACACATCCGGATCTATGGGTTCTTTCGAGAAATATGTCGCACGTTCCTTCTTCTTCTGGATGACCCGCTTCCTGCGTCATCAATATGAGAAGGTGGAGATCGTCTTTATTGCCCATCATACGGAAGCTAAAGAAGTGACCGAAGAAGAATTCTTCACGCGCGGCGAGAGCGGCGGTACGATTTGCTCCTCCGCTTATATTAAAGCGATCGACATTATCGACAGCCGTTATCCGCCTACAAGTTACAACATCTACCCTTTCCACTTCTCGGACGGCGATAATTTGACAAGCGACAATGAGCGCTGCGTCAAGCTGATCGGCGAACTGCTCAAGCGCACCAACCTGTTCGGCTATGGTGAGGTTAATCAATACAACCGCTCCAGCACTCTAATGTCCGCTTACAAGCATATCAACATTCCGAACTTCATGTATTATGTGATCCGTGAGAAAGGGGAGGTCTACAACGCGCTCAAGGCATTCTTCCGTAAACGGGAGGCAGCTGTATAGGCAGGCTGATCTTTTGCATCCAAACTGAATCTTAAAGCCGTTCATGAGCCTTGGGCCCTACTGATCAAACAGAAGGCAGAGGCTTCTTTTTTTTCTGCGGAGCAGTTGAAGCTCTCCCCTTGCGGCACCGCCACTTGGATACTAGCGCAGAAAAGCCCGAGACTACAGACCAGTCGCGGGCTTCGTTTTTGTTTTCCAAGCATAAACGCTGAACGACAGCAGGCCGATCCATCCGAATAAAGATGCACTGTAGAGCAGATCCGCTATCGGAAGCTCGCCGGATAGATATGTGCTGAGAAGCGGTCCTATCGTGCCCCGGACTCCGAACAGCATCAGATGAAGACCGAACACAACGGCTTCACGCCCAGGCGCCAGCCGGAAGACATAAGCCAGGAAGCCGATATCCCATATCGCGTCTCCGATCCCCTGCACACCGCTGCCAATCAGAACAGACGGGTAATTGCCAAAGATTGCATAGAAGAGCGGTACGATCGAGAAAGCGGCCAGCCCGCAAGCAACGGTGTGCTTCGCGGATAAGCGGTCAATAATGCCGCCTACTACAAAATAGGAGACTAAGAGACAAGTGAAATAGGCGACTCTCGCATAACCGATTTGCGTATTGGAGAGCTCCAGATGATTAACCTGAATAATTTGATAGAGCGGCTGCGCAAGAATATTGCCAAAGCCCGTAAAGGTACAAGCCATGAAAACATGGCCATTTCCCGGTTTTGTTTGATCAGCTGCAGCTGCTCCCGCAGCGATGACCGCTTGGCTGCGAGCATTTTGGACGGTGCTTCCTTCTTTGCCTTAATACGTGTAAATACAAGAATAGACAGCACTCCGGTTACCGAGGCAAACAATAGCGGCCCGGTCGGTCCGGCAGCATCCGTCCAGCTGCCGATTAAGAAAGCGATCGGGATCATTAAGATTCCCATGGCGACCCGCACATTGCCCATTAATTTACCCCGATGCTGCGGAGGGTACATCCTGATGATCAATGAAGCATAAGCTGGTGCCTGAACGCCCATTAAGAGCTGAAATAATAGGGCGACGATTACATAGATAACCGGAACCCCAAAGAAAGCCGGCAAAATGACAAGCGCCCGGCCAATCAAGTTCGGAATAATCATGAACGGCTTCGGATTAGACCGCTCAATCCACCCCGCCCATACCGGAGAGAACAGCAGTCCGATCGCCGGGGAAGCAGACAGCAGGCCTACCTGAATATTACTGGCCCCTTCTTGAATCGCCATCGGAATATAGAATTGATTATAGACAACGTTAAAGAAGCTGAACAAAGCCGAAGCGCCGGCATCAATACAAAAGTTATGCCAGGCTCTGGGCCCAAGCCGAAGTCTCATGCTGGATATGAAATGATGGAAGGCATTCATATGGCTGTCCGTACCCTTCTGGTATATGGTTTTGATACTGTGTCTAGTATATCATCTAACGATGAAGAGCATGATAAACAGTTTGTGAATGCAGGGGCACCGCAAAAAGACTGATCGCTGCCAAGATGCAGGAACGACCAGTCTTTTTCATCCATGAACTTATTTTCATATGCCGACTTCAAGAATCGAATCGGATGCAAGTTTCAGTAGCTCCCTCTATGAGGGGAACCGGCCCTGCTCACGTTCTTCATTCCGCGCGGAGATACCGATGCCTGAATCATCTTCTCAGCTGTTTACTTTAGCCGCAGTGTACCGATTGGCCGGGATGGGCAGACCTAAGTTGCCGCGAAGCGTATCGGACTCATAATCATACCGATAAAGGCCGCGCTCTTGGAGGATCGGAACGACCAGATTCACGAAGTCATCCAGCCCGCTCGGCAGAGAGGAGTGAATAATGAAGCCATCCGCCGCTTCCTCTTCATGCCACTGCTGAATCAAATCCGCTATTTTCTCCGGCGTTCCGGTGAACGCGCTGCGCGGGGTTGCCGACCCGAGCGCGACTTGGCGAAGCGTGAGATTCTGCTCCTTGGCAATCTTCTTTATCCGGTCCGTACCGCTCCGGAAGCTGTTGCTTCCCAAATCACCGAGTTCAGGGAACGGTTCATCGAGCGGATACTGCGAGAAATCATGATGATCGAAGAAACGGCCCAAATAATCCAGCGCATTCTCAATGCTCACCAAATTGGCGATCTCTTGATACTTCTGCTCCGCCTCTTCTTCCGTTCGACCGATAACCGGCCCGATGCCCGGAAGAATCGCAATATCATCCGCTGAACGACCATAAGCAAATGTACGGTCCTTCACATCTTTATAAAATTTCTTCGCCTCTTCAATGCTGTCATGTCCCGTAAAAACAGCATCCGCGCTTTTTGCCGCCAGGTTCTTACCGCTCTCCGACGATCCCGCTTGGAAAATGACCGGATGCCCCTGCTTTGAACGCGCGATATTAAGGGGTCCCTGAACCGAGAAATACTTTCCCTTATGATCCAGGCGATGCAGCTTGGCTGGATCGAAGAACACACCGGTTTCCTTGTTCCGGATGAATGCGTCATCCTCCCATGAATCCCATAACCCTCTGGTCACTTCCAGATATTCTTCTGCAATCTTATAGCGCTCATCATGCGTCGGATGCTCGGTTTTACTATAATTTTTGGCCGAACCCTCCAGCGGCGAAGTTACGACATTCCAGCCTGCGCGCCCGCCGCTGATTTGATCCAGGGAACCGAATTGTCTGGCCACTGTAAAAGGTTCGCTGTACGAGCTCGAAAGCGTTCCGACAAGTCCGATCTTCGAAGTAACAGCCGCCAAAGCGGACAATATTGTAATCGGCTCAAAACGGTTCAAGAAGTGAGGGATTGATTTTTCGTTAATATACAAGCCATCCGCGATAAATACGAGATCAAACTTGCCCGCTTCCGCCGTTTGAGCCTGTTTCTTATAAAATTCCACATTCACGCTGGCATCAGCCGGAACCTCAGGATGCCTCCAAGCCGAGACGTTTCCTCCTACCCCGTGTATGAGAGCTCCGAATTTGATCTGTTTGCGTTTAGCCATAATTGTTTCCTCCCCAAAATCATTCTTGGTAATCTCGTTCTATTAAGCCTGCAGCAGGGCCGCTTCCTTTAGTTGAAGCTTATAGCTCTTTACGACTATGTCACCGTTCAGGAGATCTTTATCGAAGGACCGCTCGAAGCCAAGGCGCTCGTAAAGCTTGACGGCAGAAGCCATCATATCGGATGTATGAAGATGCAGCAGCTCCGCGCCCCATTCTAGAGCAAGCTTGGCGCTGGCCCGGATGAGCTCTGTCGCCACACCCAAGCCTCTGGCTTTCTGCGATACCGCCAACAAGCGGATAATCGGGTTGTCTATGTCTAAGTCCGGAAGTCCGTAGGCCACTGCGGAGGAGTCGAACAAAAACACGCTGCCTACGATTTCATTATCCAGCACAGCTACGAGCCTTGCTTTTGTCGCTGCTTGGTCGATAGATGCGTGTATATTCCGCTTGTATTCGTCCCAGCGTTCCGGAGAGAGTGTCTGCTCATATTGCTGATAGGCGTCCAAGACGACTTGTCTTACTGCATCCCGCTCCGAATCTTGTGCTTCACGGACAATGATGGATTGACTGGGCATGCTATCACCGCTTCCCTAATGGTTGAGATTGATTCCAGACAAGCATGAAATTATATCGCGCGGCTTGAGTTCCGTGAGGCGGACTCGCCGCTTCGAATGCGCTGAATTTGAGCCAAATGCCTTTGGACATGTATGACGAAAGCCGGGATAATCGCTGCAAGTGCAACCGTCTCGCCTTTAAAATTAACTCCTGTCTTCTTCCAATCTTCCACGGAAAGCCGGCGGAATAAGAGGCTGTTATAAGCAAGAAGCGCCCGGAATGCATCCAATATATCCGAGGCGCTGCCGGTATTCGAATATTGCCCGGCCACCCATGAATCCTGACTGAAAGCAGGCAAGCGTGCAGAGGAACCTGACAGAATTTCGCGGATCCGGAACGAAACGACGATATTATGATCAGCCAGATGACCCAGCACCTCTGTCACGCTCCATGATTCCGGTGCTGCTTTCCATTTCAGCTGCTCCTCTGTAAGACCTTCAATGGCCTGACGCAGCTGTGCTTCCGTGTGTAAATAAGCTTCGATATCAACGGGTATTAGACTCATATGAATTCCTCCTAAAAGTTTTCCGAAGGAAAACTCACTTCGGAAGCATTGGCTTAAGTTTTCCGAAGGAAAACTCCCTTCGGAAGCATTGGCTTTCTAATCTGCAAAACGGGATACAGCAAATAATTGCAAATCCTGCCCGGATTTCCGGTGCTCTATGAGATCGGCCGAGATCTCGCCTACAACGCTCGCAAACTTAAAGCCATGTCCGGAGAAACCGCCAACCAGCAGCACATTCGGGTGCTGTGGATGAAAGTCGATGATAAAGTCGTCATCCGGCGTATGCTCGTATTTGCAGACCGCGCTCCGCAGCAGTTTTCCTGCAGCACCCGGCATAAAGTTCTCCAATACGCGGCGCAGATCATTCTCATCCTCCGGGTACGCTCCAAAGGGAGCCGGTATTTCGCCTGGTTTCCAATCCGGTCCCGTATCGTGACGGCCGATCTTCACTCCCGCTCCGTCAATGCTCGGAAATCCGTAATAGACTCCGTCTTGGCCTCCTAGAGTAAAGCCGGGAAAGACATCTGAATGAAATGAATCATCCGCCGTTTCGAACCAGCCGACTACCTTGCGGATGGTACGAATGGGCAGCGTTATAAATGGTTCCAGCGTCTTGAACCAAGCTCCGGCGCTCAGAATGACATGCCCCGCGGCGAAGGTTTCACCCTCCGTCTCCACCTTGACGCTTCCCTGCTCGGGCTTGATGCCTGTCACGAATGTATGGGGCAGCCAATCCGCGCCCGCTTCCAACGCCAGCCGTTTGTATGCCGCCACACATTTTTCACTGTACAGAAACCCCGCATCCGGTTCATACATGCCGCGGTAATGATCAGGCAGCGTGAGATTCGGCCAGCGTTTATGGATTTCCTGCCCGCTCAGCCATTCCACCTGAACGCCAAATGACGAGGCGGCCTCACGCCTGACCTCATATGAATAAACAGCAGGATCAGCCATATTCAGCACGCCTGATCGCTCAAGCAGCTTCTCCCCGGTAAGCTTCTCCAGCTCCAGCCAGCGTTCATCGGCCCGAAGCGCCATTCGAACATAAGCTTCTCCGCCGCTGTAGGCGTGCCGAATCAATCGAGGCTCGCCATGATGACTGCCATGAGGGTGCGGAGGATCGAACGCGTCAATCAGCAGCGTCTTCATTCCGCGCCTGGCGAGCTCGTATCCTGCGCTCATTCCCATAGAGCCGGCTCCGACGACAATTACATCATAGGATTTCGTCATTCTGTCACTCCCTGCTCATCCGCAAGTTTATTAATCGCATCAACCGCCAGCGCGGCGAAGAACGAAGCTCCAAGCGGCAGCGCCTCTTCATTAACGTCAAAAGCGGGGTGATGCCATTCCTGTGGACCGGAGGTGCCGAGGAATACGAATAATCCGGGCACTTCCTTCAAATAAAAGGCAAAGTCTTCTCCAGCAGGGGATGGGGCTGGACTCACGACCGTCAAGCCTGCAGCTTCCGCCGTTTGCCTGGCTGCTTCAGCCCACTTGGGATCATTAACGACAGCGGGAGGCCCTTTGAGCCAGTTCACCCTAGCCTTTGTGTCAAAAGCGGCTGCAACGCCCGCTACTACCTGCTCGAACCTCGCAATCACCTTCGTCCGGACTTGATCGTCAAAAGTACGCAGCGTACCGTCAAAAACCGCTTTGTCCGCAATGACATTCCAGGCTGTACCACTGTTCAGCCGGGTTACGCTGATCACCGCACTATCCAGTGCGCTGACATTGCGGCTGACGATGGATTGCAGCGCGGTAATGATATGAGCGGAGATGACGATGGGATCGATACCTGCCTCGGGTACAGCGGCATGCGTGCCCAAACCTTCCACCTCCACAATAAACCCGTCCGCCGCAGCCATGATCGGTCCGGATTTAATACCGATGGTGCCTACCGGCAAATCCGGCTTGTTGTGCATGCCGAACACCGCTCGCACACCTTCAAGCGCGCCGCTTGCGATGATTTTGCCGGCTCCTTTGGCTTTCTCCTCCGCGGGCTGAAATATAAACCGCACCGTTCCCTGCAGCTCCTGCTCTTTACCCTTGAGCAGAAGTGCCGTGCCAAGAACAGCTGCGGTATGGAAATCATGACCGCAGGCATGCATTTTGCCGGGCGTTCGGGAGGCAAAAGGCAGCCCGGTCTCCTCCTGAATCGGCAGAGCATCAATATCTGCGCGAACTGCGACGACAGGCCCCCCGTTCAAGCCTCCTACTTCGGCGATGACACCCGTTTCAAGCGGGTAGTCCGCAATAGAGATTCCGGCTTCAGTAAGAATTTGACGGATATAAGCGGTGGTCTCATATTCTTCATGAGAGAGCTCCGGATTCTCATGAAGATGCCTTCTAATCGCAACTAACTGCCCGGTAAGCTGTTTGGCGGCCGTAAGTTGACTCATACTTGCTCCACCGGCAGTTCAGTCAATGCTTCCTTGAGCAGCTGGAAGGAGCGGATCCGTTTCTCAAAGTCTGGAATGATTGTCGTAAAGATGAGCTCATCCACACCATAATGTTCCTTCAGCTCGAGCAGACGCTTGCGGACGATCTCCTTCGTGCCTTTCGTAATCTCTGCATCACGAACCTCGGCTGTGTACGTCTCTCCGGCCTGCTTGGCAAATTCCGCAGCCTGCTCAAGTGAGCCCACATTAACGGTCTTTCCGCTTGCCAGTTTGACGCGGACACTCTTGAAGCTGCCAGCCAGCTCAGCCGCCTCTTCATCGGTATCCGCTGCGATGACCGACAGTGCAAGAATCGTTTTCGGCTTGCCGCCCCGCTCAACATTAAATTTATCCCGGTACGTCTCGAACGCTTTCTTCGCTTGTTCCGGATCGTTATTAATAAATAAGGCAAATGCATAGGGATAACCGCGCTCAGCAGCCAATTCCGCACTCGAGACACTGGTCCCCAGCAGATGAATATCTGCCGGCTGCACTGGAAGCGGATGAGCCTGCAGCCCTTCGATCGGCTGACCTTCACCCGATGTCCCTGCAAGGAAATGCTCCAGCTCGACCAGCTTCTGCGCTAAGGAAGGCGCACCCTCTATATTTTTCTGAAGAGCTTTCGTTGAACGCGGCAGACCGCCCGGCGCACGTCCGATTCCAAGCTCGACCCGCCCTGGCGCAAGAGAAGCAAGCAAGTTGAAGTTCTCCGCTACTTTATAGGGGCTGTAATGCTGCAGCATCACACCGCCGGATCCGATCCGGATTGACTTGGTATGCGCGAGCAGATGGGAGATCAGTACTTCTGGTGAAGAGCCCGCCATTCCTGCGGAATCATGATGCTCAGAAACCCAGAAACGTTCGAATCCGTTAGATTCGGCAAACTGAGCTAATTTAACTGTGCTCGCGAGCGCTTCTGCCGGCGTCTGCCCCGGAAACACGATGCTTTGATCCAAAATCCCAATTTTTATTGTCATCTTACCCGCTCCAATCGGTTAAATAGAATATACGCCTTCAGGTGTGATGCGCTTGAAGAACTGCTTGGTCCGCTCTTCTTTAGGAGAATTGAAGATATCATTCGGCTTGCCTTCCTCGACGACAACGCCTCCGTCCATGAACACAACGTGACTGGCAACATCTTGAGCAAAGCTCATCTCATGGGTAACGATAATCATCGTGATTCCTTCTTTGGCTATTTTGCGAATAACGGCGAGAACCTCGCCGACCAACTCCGGGTCGAGGGCCGAGGTCGGTTCATCGAACAAGATAACTTCCGGATTCAGAGCAAGCGCCCTTGCGATTCCGACACGCTGCTGCTGCCCCCCGGATAATTGGCTCGGATAAGCGTCAAGCTTAGCGCCGAGGCCTACTTTCTCCAGCAGCTCAACACTTCTTGAGCGGGCTTCTTCTTTGGGAAGCTTCTTCACGATCACTAAGCCTTCCATTACATTTTCAAGCGCCGTTTTGTGGCGGAATAAGTTGTATTGCTGGAACACCATCGCTGTTTTTTGACGAAGCGTGTGAATGTCCTTTTTATGAGGCTGCTTGCAGTTCACGGTGAAGTCACCCATCGTAATTTCGCCGTCGCTCGGCTTCTCCAGGTAATTGATGCAGCGCAGAAGCGTCGTCTTGCCTGAACCGCTCGGACCCAGAATCGCGACAACCTCCCCTTTTCGAACGGTAAGATCAATCCCCTTAAGCACCTGATTGCGGCCAAAGTTTTTTTTGATTTGAGTTAATTGGATCATGCCACCCCACCTCGGTTGTACAGGTTTATACGCTTCTCAATCACGGCTGTAAGACGCTCAATCAGGATGGTTAGACCCCAGAAGATGAGGGCAGCTGCAATATAAGATTCGAAGAACTTCCAGTTCGTTGAAGCCACGATCTGCGCTTTCGCATTAATTTCAACGACAGATACGGTAAAAGCAAGCGTGGAGCCGTGAAGCATCCCAATTGTCATATTCGATAGATTAGGCAAGCTTGCTGCAAAGGCTTGCGGGAAAACAATACGGCGCAAGGCCTGCGATGTCGTCATTCCAATCGCATAAGCGGCTTCAATTTGCCCGCGGTCAACAGCGTTCAAGCCTGCCCGGATGACCTCTGACATATAAGCGCCGGCTGTAATAGAGAAGGAAATGTAAGCAAATCCGATCATCGGCACCATAGCAGATTGAAAATGCCAGCCATAATGAGCGGATAATCCATCGATAATTAAAGGCAGACCGAAGTAAATGAGAAGCAAATGGGTCAACATCGGCGTTCCCCGAATGAAAGAAACATACGCCGTGCCGATTTGATTCAGAACAGGCACCTTGTAGATCCGGACCAACGCAACCGTCGTCCCAATGACGAACCCGCATAGAACCGAAACCACAGTAATGGCTAATGTTGTCGGGATTGCTCCGAGCAGCTCAGCGAATGCGGTCCAGATAAAGGATGGATCAAGCTTCATAGTCCCGCACCCCCTTTGCTGATTTCAATATCCGATGCTCGCGTTGGAAGCGACCACTTTTTCCAGCGGAAGCTGGCTTTGACTGCAGCTATCTGCTGTTCATGGCGAAGCAGTTTTCTCTCAGCCAGAACGAACAATTTCTCCAGAATGAAGCTGATTATATAATAGGTGATTGCAAGTGCAAGGTAGCTTTCGATAAAATGCCGGTCCAATCCTCCAAGCGACTGCGCCTTTCCCGTCAGCTCCATAATTCCCAGTGAAAATGCCAAGGACGTATCCTTCAAGGTCGCGATCACTAAATTCGCGAACACCGGCACGGAGATAGCCAAAGCCTGCGGCAGTACGATTCTTGAGAACGCCTGGTATCCGGTCATCCCGACCGCGTAGGCTGCTTCTACCTGTCCCCGGTCAACGGCTGTGACAGCTCCCCTAATCGCTTCCGACATAAAGGCCCCCATATTCAAAGCGTAGGTCAGGATTACAAAATACAACGCGGGCACCTTGGAAACATCAAGGAAGACATAGTTCAGGATCTCGGGCAGCCCGTAGTAGAACAGAAAGAGCTGAATGAGAATCGGGGTCCCGCGGAAAAAAGAAACGTACACCTGCGATAGACGCTGGAGCACCGGAACCTGGTAAAGCCGGGGAAGGGCGACGAGAAATCCGACACCCAGACCCATCAGAATGGAGCAGCCTACGATGAGAAGCGTAATTTTCAAAGTAGGCAATAGTTTAACGAAGTATTCGAATACATAGGTGATATCGAAACTTGCTCCCATACCGCGATCTCACCTTTCTTAAGTAGTTTACCGATCTAATTAGCGGTGAAATCTTGGCCAAGCCATTGCGTGCTTAATTTTCCAAGCGTTCCGTCAGCTTTGATTTCTTTGATTGCTCCGTCAACTGCGTCAGCCAGCGCTTGCTCTGCCGGATCGTCTTTGCGAAGCACGAACAGAATGTCAGCCTCGCTTAGTTCCTTGCCTACTGTCTTCAGCTTGCCTTCCGGATCGATCAGCGACAGCGAGAAGTCTGCGCCTACCGTTGCATCCACGCGTCCGGTCGTTAACTGGGCAACCGTATCATTCGCTCCGCCGTTCTGGTAAACAATCTTCAGTGCATTATCATTTTCTTTGTTATAGTTCTCTAGAATTTGGGCCTCTGCGCTCGTTGCCGAAGTCAGAACATTCTTGCCCTTCAAATCTTCAATGGAGTTAACGCTTGTGTTATCCTTAGCAACGATGATTTTGTTTTTCCAGTGCGCGTACGGCTCTTTGTTAAACAAGTATTTTTCTTCGCGCTCCGGGTTTTTCTCCATTTCATGAGCAACCAAGTCAATCTTCTTCGTTTCCAGGCTGAGCAGCAGGTTTGAGAATTCCATCGTTTGAATGTCGAATTCATAGCTCGGGAGGCGCTTATCGATTTCTTTTATGAGCTCTACGTCGAAGCCGGTCAGCTTGCCGTCCTTGTCAATGAAGCATACTTGCGGAAACTGCGTTCCTGTCCCAATGACGACTTTCTTCACTTCATCCTTCGGTGCATTTGCCTTCGTCCCGTCCGTGGTGCTGGTACCTGCATTCACTGCATCATTGCCATTATTGTCTTTGGCCCCGCAGCCTGCAGCCGTTAATACCGTAATAAGTGCGAATGAAGCCATCAGCCATTTTTTCATCTGTGTTGCCCTCCCATGTATACGTTCCATTAAACTTATAATTCCTACCCGATAAGTATGAATTAAGATTGAGATAACTTTACCATCACGTCTTGGTACCCGTCAATGCTTCTGATAATAGAGATATTCTATATGTAAATTCAAGAATTCAATGCACCTTCCTGCCTCAAGCAACCCTGAATATTATTAAAAAATCCGCCCACTCCAAAAAGAAGCAGCGGACGATACGTTTACTTCATCAAATGACCTTAAGAATCGGCTTCCGAACCGACAGCTCTTTGCTTACATCCAATAGCGCTTCAATGAACGGGGTATGCTCCCCATGGTTAGAGATGATATTGGTCTGCAGGGAAATTCCGTCAGCCTCCGGAACATGGATGGGAAACAGCACACCATCTTTAATCTCCTGCTGTACGCATAACCCCGGCAGAAAGCTGATGCCTGCCTTTTGGATCACAAGTTTTTTGGCCATTTCCGAGTTGTCCGTCTGGATCTGGATATTGGGCGGTACGTCCAGATTCCTGAATATCCGGTGAATCCGCAGCCAATCCAGTGCCCCGCACTCAAAGAATACGAAAGGCTGGGCAGCAATCGCTTCAACACTCAACTGATCATCGTTAATAAACGGATGCCCTTCGTAGGCATATAAAGAAATAGGATCTTCGTAGAACTTTATGGATTGCAGATTGGGATGGTTCACGCTGCGCACGAAACCGATATCAACCTCTTTGCTCAGCACTTTAGCCACGATATCGTCCGTTACCCCGGTCACGATTTTATAATGGGTATTCGGAAATTTATGCTTCAAGCGCGGCAGCAAATCCGGGATGATGTAGTTGGATACGGAGACGGTACATCCGATTTTAAACTCTTCGGGCAGCGATTTCTTCTTATTAATGTGCAGCTTCCCCTTTTGATAGGTCAATAAAAGCTGCTGAGCATAGGGTAAGAACCGTGTGCCTTCTTCGGTAATTTGAATCTGTTTGCCAATTCGGTTGAACAGCTTGCAGTCCAGTTCACGTTCAAGCGATTGAATGCGTGCAGTTACGGAGGGCTGGGACAGATACAGCGCTTCGGCAGCTTTATTAAAACTGCCGCAATGAATCACGAATACAAACGCTTCTATATTCTCAATATTCATGCAAGAATACCCCCAATAAGATTCAACGGCATAATTTATTTCCAATAGGATAACTCGGATTAATGATTATGTAAAGATGTTCCTGCAATTATTCTGGTTATTTGGCAATAAACCTTTTTGACATCGCAGGGCCGGAGTAGCATAATAAATTGTATTAATCTCAAGTAAATTTAACCGCTAATCCAAACATTCATGCGCGTGTTTATAAGCTTTCAGCTTCCCATAACTATTAAGCAATTGAAAGGAAGGTTTACATGTCTTTATTTGATTCCATTCGGATTGTTCGCATGCGGCCATTTATCTTCTTCACGATTCTTTTATTAATCAAGAGCACGCTCGCTTACTTCGTCATCTTTGACGGGGGTCCATCATGGACGATGATGGTTACCGAAATCCCTTTTTTCTGGCTGCTGTTCTGTGTGATCGAATGGTTCGCAACAAAGCGGAAACTGGCCATGTATGTAGTCGTTAATTTTATCGTAACCGCGGTCCTGTTCGCAGCTATTATGTATTACAAATATTACGGCGTCATCGTCACTTATCATGCATTAGAGCAGGTTAACCAGGTTACAGCGGTCAAGGACAGCGTCTTTTCCCTGCTGGATCCTTATTATTTGTTTATTTTCCTGGACATCCTCATTCTAACCTTTATTCTGTTCAGAAAGAAAAAAGCGCAGGTTTGGAAGAGCTTAAGCATGAAGAAACTCAATTTGAAAATCGTTACAGCGCTTTTCGTTCTTTCTCTGGCTTTAATCTTAATAAGCATCCTGCCCAACCGTACAAGTATGAATGAAATCGTAAAAGCAGAAGATATGGGCATCTTAAATTATGAGCTATACACCATATTCCAAAATAACGACGTTCCTCACGTGGATCCTAAAGATATTAATCAAGAAGCCATCGATAAGCTAAAAGGGATCCAAGAGCCGTCCGCAGCGCAGTATTGGGATGCAGCTGCAGGCAAGAATGTCATCGTGCTGCAGCTCGAAGCCTTTCAGAATTTCCTGATCGGGCTGAATATAGACGGTACAGAAATTACGCCCAACATGAACAAGCTGGCTAAGGAGAATTTTTATTTTCCGCATTTCTACCAGCAGGTTGGCCAAGGGAATACCTCCGATGCGGAGTTTGTTGTGAATACGTCCTTCTACATCCCGCCGCGTGGCGCCGCAACGGCGATTTATGCGGACAAAGCACTGCCTAGCCTGCCTAAGCTCATGAGTCAGAAAGGTTATTACACGGCAACCTTCCACACCAATTTCGTGAATTTCTGGAACCGTGAAGAGCTATATAAAGCGCTTGGGTTTGACCGATATTACGATCAAGAATTTTTCGGCCAAGAGGATACCGTATTCTTCGGCCCTTCGGATGAGCAGCTGTACAAGAAAACTTCTGCTGAATTTGAGAAGATCAGCCAGACGGGAAAACCTTTTTATTCCCAGGTCATTTCGATGTCATCCCATCATCCGTTCAGCATTCCGGAGGATAAATACAAGATGAAGCTGCCCAAGCGTTATGAAGGCACCTTCGTCGGTGATTATATCCGTGCCCAGAACTATGCCGATTACGCAGTCGGGAAGTTTATCGACGATCTTAAGGCAAGAGGTTTATGGGATAAAAGCATCATCGTCATCTATGGCGATCACCTGGGCCTTCCGGTATATTCGCTTAATAAGGATGATAAAGCGTTAATGAAAGAGATTTACGGCCATGAATACGGCTTTACGGATATGATCAACATCCCGCTTATTATTGCTTCGCCGGGGGTTACTTCACCCAAAGAATTCGAACAGGTAGGCGCCCAAAGCGATTTGCTCCCGACGATAGCGAATCTGACAGGGGTTTCCCTGAAAGACCATATCCATTTCGGTCAGGATTTATTAAATCAGACCAGCAATATTCTTCCGGAGCGTTATTACCTGCCTTCGGGCTCCATTATTACGAATGATGAGCTGTTCATACCTGGCACCGGCTTTGAAGACGGCACTCATTATCCATTAGACGGCAAGCTGGAGGAAAACTCAGCAGCTACCGTAGATCAATACAACCGCGCACTTAAGCTGCTGCAGCTGTCTGATAGCTATGTGAATCAGCTGCCTAAGCATGAATAATTGAGTTGGTATGCCATACCATAAAACACCGGTAGGTCAGGGAGCTTCTGGTCATACCCCTGTCAAGTAGACATTAGAAAAAAGCTATGCTGCCAGCGCGCACCGGTATTCAAT
>NZ_JBHSOW010000138.1:0-4261 GCF_042656405.1 Paenibacillus solisilvae
ATTTGCCTGCATATCCGTTTCCTCCCTCTCAATATCTTAAATCAATAATGATCACATACCACACCCAATAATTTCTAATTTTACCACTACTACACATGGATGATATGTGATTTTTTATATTTTTTTCACTTGTTGTAGAGTAGGGGACTGGTTTCCCAGTCCTCCCTCATCAAACCGTACGAGCGGTTTTCCCGCATACGGCTTTCCGATGTTCTTCACCTTGGGCAGTATAGCTGCCCCAAGCACTTACTCGTTTCAGTCCCATACGACCAAGTACCTCGGCGACCCTCCTCGGGTGCAGTTGGTTTCGCTTGTGCTTTTTGTTCCAGTACAGTGTCAGTCTACGAATAATATGCCAGTCCACTTTTAATAGAAATTTGTTCGACATGCCAGGATCTACACTGCCATAATAGTTTTTCCACCCTTGTATGATGGGATTGAGCTTGTCTACCATTTGCTTTGGTGACCAGTAAAGTCGCGCACGTGGTGCTGTTACTTCCTTTACCTTGGCACGCATCTTCTCCATCGCCTTTTTGGATGGAATACTTCGCAGGTCATAGAATTTCCCCGACTTAAACAACTTCGGCATGCGGCGGTGATGGAATCCGAGAAAGTCGAATCCCTCTTTATCCAGCCACAGGTTCACAAGCTTGGACTTATCCGTGTTCATCGTCAATTCCAGTTTCCTGAAAACTGCCTTAAGCACCTGAATGGCTTCCATAGCGTGGGGTTTATTTTCACATAAAATAACTAGATCATCAGCATATCGCACCAATGTGCCAATATGGGAAAATTGCTTTTCCCAAAGGGTATCGTGATAGTTCAGGTAGATGTTCGCGAGTAGCGGTGAGATGACTCCACCCTGAGGGCTTCCGATTTCCGTGTTATGAACCTGTCCATCTTCCATGACGCCGGCTTTCAGCCACTGTCGAATAAGTTTCAACACTCTTCGGTCACTCACCCGTTGTTCCACGAGTTTGAGCAATTTGTCATGTGGGATATTGTTAAAGTAACCGGCGATGTCTACATCCACCACCCAGTACACTCTCCCATAGTTTACCGTCTTGTGTATCCGCTCTATCGCCTGTTTCGCGCTTCGCTTCGGTCGGAACCCAAACGAGCAATCCTTGAAATCCGCCTCGAATATTGCCTCAAGGACGATTTTCGTTGCCATTTGTACCAGTCTATCCTGAATTATGGGTATTCCGAGCGGACGTGTTTTACCATCGCCCTTCGGTATATCCTTCCTCCGAACTGGCTTAGGACGGTAGACGTTTTCCACTAACTGCCGTTGCGCGTCCATCACGAATTGCTCTTCTCCATACTCCTGTACAATGTGCTGAATAGTCACACCGTCGATGCCGGCGCTTCCTCGATTTGCTTTGACCCGTTTCCATGCTTCCCACATGACATCTGTCCGGTACACTTTGTCGTACAGAGCATGAAATCTGCGCTTGTTACTTGCCTTTGCCGCAAGGTAGAGGGTCCTTTGGAGTTCTTGAACTTTTACTTTGGTGTAGTTAGCAGATTTCACTGCATTCACTCGCTCTTACCTCCATTGTTACCCGTAAACAAAGTAAGGGTGCTTTCCTCCCGCAGGTTATGTTGTCCTGCGTTCTTAGGTACTACCACCCTCTCCGACTCCCTTCTCGCCGCTTACCACTTCACCCTCCGGGCTTATAGGTTCGCGCTTTACGCCGCTGTCGTGCGAGGTAGGGTCTCCCTAGTTCCAGACACAACTGTTACTACATGCTGTTCCCCATACACCGGAGGATTCTTCCGCGCTGCTTTTCCAAGTTCTTCACGCGTTCCATGGCCTTCACCGTACAATACGGGGTTCGGCTCCCTCTTGTCCCCTTCGGGTTCGATATGACGATGCGGCAGGATTCACTTCATGTTACAGCCTGCAGTTTTGCTTCACCCCAGTTGGGGGTTTTCACAGGGCTTCATCCTTAGGATCTCGCCACCAGATGCCTGCTAGCTACGAGGCGGCTTGGTCCCTACCTCGGTTGGACTTTCACCAACTAGTTGTGCCTAGCTTTGCTAGGCGCACCATTATGCTA
This sequence comes from Paenibacillus solisilvae, assembly GCF_042656405.1. Lineage (NCBI taxonomy): Bacteria > Bacillati > Bacillota > Bacilli > Caryophanales > Paenibacillaceae > Paenibacillus > Paenibacillus solisilvae. The sequence goes on from NZ_JBHSOW010000138.1 coordinate 2,064, forward strand.
TCCTGCCCATTAACGGGGAAAAGGCAACCGATTGAATGGCTGCCTTTTCATTGATGTATTGTACTCCCTCAGTACAATATGTTTTTCTCACGAATGCTCGCTTATTCGCAGGATTTCACCCTTGCCAGAAATACTGAAAGATAATAAAAGGGACACCGTAGAAGACCCGGACAACATGAAGGCGTGAGGAAATAGAGGGGGAGGTTGAAACCCCATATCCTTCCATATACTGCACGCTTTCTCCACGCCGCCCCTGGAGGTTTTCACTCCCATGTCTCAACGGGTCTATGCCCTCTCATTCCTTCGTTACGCCTGTCCAAGGGGTGGAGGCCGGTCTTGCTATCGTTACGGGTCGGTGCCCTTTGGTTCAATACATCCGGTACTCCGTGCTTTCTTTGAAATCCTGCGAATAAGCCAAAACTCGTACAACGAAGTTGTAGGCTTCGCCGCTGCGAGCCATTCCAACTAAAATCCTTGCTAGTTTGCCACACAGTTTCATAATGGATCTCATTTTCTTTAACTTCTTTACCTGTACATTGTTGGCATGCATGGCTTTAAACTCCGGATTGTTCGCTACTAAACTCATCGTCATCATGAAGATAAAACGTCGAAGGCGAGAGCGCCCCCGTTTGCTAATCTTCATTTGTCCGGTCCATTTAACTGAACTTGCTTCTGCAAGGTTGAGACCAGCATGACGCAGCAAGGCATTTCCGTGCACAAAACCGCTTAAATCGCCTGCCTCACCCAAAATACCAGCTAGTGAAATGGCATTAATCCCTTTGACAGCAAGCATCGATTTAGCAAAAGGACATATGTACAAAACATCTGATTTTGCGAAAAAGCAAAAGGAGCTGCCCCGGTAGCTCCTTCGTCAAAACCCGTTAGCGTGAAAATCCTTGCCAATGTTCAGTATAAAGTTATCTCTGTTTTGGCGGCAACACGCTGATTTTTGTGTTCTTGTTGATTTTCAGAAGATAAGTTAATTTCCGGAGACAATGCAACCTTCACATCGTAAATACCAGCGTTCGCCGGCTCAAGTTCGGATTTAATCCATTGCTTCGGAATGAAAACCCACTTGTCTTCAACGGTTTGACCAGGATCTAATTTAGAGGTGCGGAGGTCTGATGTGCAAGCTTTACCTTGCTCTGTCGCCAACCTTGTATTCGATTCTTGGTCTACAATGTCAATACTTAAATGACTAGGACAGCTAGAACTACCGGAAACATATGTGAGCGTTTCTTTTCCAAGGTTCGTGACCTTCGCATTGACCTCGATTTCATCATCGAATCCATACTGGTTTTTAGCAAGCTGAATTTCATAAGCTAGGCTTCCAATGGTTTCTTTATGATAAATGTCAGGCTTTGCACCTCTGGTGTTATCATCCAAAGTTAACTTACCTTCATTTCCTTTGTTGTTCGCGCACGCTGTCAGAGCCACCATCACAAATAGGATTACAACAAGGAATCGACTCTTCATCTTCATCAAAGATACCTCGTTTCGTTCGAATGCCATATAAACGTTCAGATAGAAGGTTTTGTTTCAATTGCAAGAGAGCCCAAACTATCCTGCCCGTTCAATGCCAGCAAGCAGTACATATGTACAAAATTAGGTGGTTTTATCTGCGTGTGCTTGATTAAATCAATTAAAATTGGTTCCGCTCAACTTAGTTCGGATAAATAATCTGAAAAGTCTGTTTATTCAAAAAAAGGAGGAGAGTGTCTCTTGTTTTTTTGTGTAAATTGTAGAACGGTCCATTTAACAAAGTCCAGTGAGGATACGCTTTTTAAGACCGCTTTTCATTATCTTAACGGTGAAAAAATAGCAACTGGTTTATGTACAAGAAGTAGATCGAATTTTTTAACGACTTCATATGCTGACACCAATATTTCCACCTTTTTAGATCGAGAGGAAAGCAAAATGATTGAATGATAACATAAATACAGAAAATCAGACGGAAATGAAATTACACTATTTTAAGACATTAAGTATTGCAGAAAAGAGGTTATTTGAGACTTTAGCTAATGGAAAAGGTCAACCCGATGATGTGTTCCGTTAGCTCAATGACTTGTGGACGGTTCACCCTAGGATAGTGTAAAGCATGATTAAAAGAATTATTTTCTAAGCTTCTTTGTTTCACTTCTTAAAATATCTCGGTTTTTTTCCACAAAACCAATAAGGAACTTAATTTGCTCGTTATC
>NZ_JBHSOW010000140.1:0-832 GCF_042656405.1 Paenibacillus solisilvae
CTCATTCATCTTGCGGTAACGTTTAGCGGCTTCGACGATCCCCGGCAGGAGACGGATGTCGCCTGCGCTCGCAAACCCGGTAATACCGGGATGAGAGAGTACGAAAGAGACGCAGTGGTCGGTAATCGACTGCTCATCGAAAGGCTCGTACCATGTTGCGTATTTCCGCTCAGCGCCTTCCGCCCACTCTCCTTTGGCCAAAGCTTTGATGACCATCAAACCGGTATTTTGACGTGTCGTCTCTTCCACCAGCTCATGAAAAATGCGCCGGTACTCCAGGTTCTGATATAGAATAAAGTTGAGCGGCGTCAATACCGTTTCAAACGGAAACCGGCGCAGCGCTTCCAGATGTACAGCCGGCGCGATATGACCGTGACCGGTAATCCCGATATGCTTAACCATGCCCTGTTCCTTCGCCCAAATAGCGGCTTCGAGCGCTCCGCCTTTGGCGGTAACCGCCTCAAGCTCTTCGAAACTCGTCACGGCATGGAGCTGCAGCAGGTCTACCTGATCGGTTTGAAGCCGGATTAAAGACTGCTCGATTTGCCGCATCGCCGGTTCTTTCCCGCGTTCTCCGGTTTTGGTAGCGAGAAAGATATCCTTGCGGATCTTAGGCATCCAGGGGCCCATCCGCAATTCGGCATCCCCGTAGCTGGCTGCCGTGTCGAAATGATTGATTCCCATGTCCAGCGCGTACTGAATCGATTCGTCCGCTTGTTCCTGAGTGACATTGCCCAAGCTGGCGGCTCCGTAAATGACAACCGTGCTTTCCTGATCGATCCGGCCCAGCTTGCGGCGTTCCAATTTGTTTTCCATCTGTTGATCGTCTCCT
>NZ_JBHSOW010000141.1:0-818 GCF_042656405.1 Paenibacillus solisilvae
ACCGAAACGAAACTTGGCATCGCTCAACTGCCTAAGATCACGGAACCGCTGAACATGCTCAAAGAAACCGTTGAAGATGACGTGGAGCAACTGAGCATTTCGCAAGATCAAGACGCCCGCGTCGGACATAAGAGCGCAGACTCTTCGTTTTTTGGCTACAAGACGCATATAGCCATGACCGAGGAACGAATCATTACAGCGGCAATCGTAACAACAGGCGAGAAGAACGACGGAAAACAACTGCAGGCCCTTATCGAGAAAAGCAAAGCCACGGGTATGGAAATAACGACTGTGATCGGCGATACGGCGTATTCGGAGAAGGACAACTTGGCGTATAGCAAGGAAAATGAAATCGAACTGATTTCAAGGCTTCACCCGCAAATTTCGCAAGGTATGCGTAAGAAGGAAGACGAGTTCGAATTCAACAAAGATGCAGGCATGTACGTATGCAAAGCCGGTCATATGGCGATCCGCAAAGCGAGGCAAGGAACGAAGGGCAAAGGAAAAAACCAGACGGATACATACTATTTCGATGTGGAGCTTTGCAAACGGTGCCCCTTCAAAGTGGGATGTTACAAAGAAGGATCCAAAACCAAAACGTACTCCGTAAGTATTAAATCCGGGGAACATGCTGAACAGATGGCCTTCCAGGAAAGTGAGTATTTCAAGGAAAAAGCAAAAGAACGCTACAAAATTGAAGCGAAAAACAGTGAGCTTAAACATCGGCACGGGTACGACGTAGCGTCGTCCTCGGGTCTGTTAGGGATGCAAATACAAGGAGCTATGGCGATATTTGCAGTGAATTTAAAACGAATCAT
>NZ_JBHSOW010000142.1:0-662 GCF_042656405.1 Paenibacillus solisilvae
ACAAAGAAACCAACCTTTGCTAAAATGGAGGTACCACCCAACCATCTTCGAAAGGAAGGTTTCTATGTACATTCAATATACCATGGACCAACTCACCCTGCCAATGGATTTGGCGGAAGACATCCCCGAAAATCACCTCGTGCGTGTCGTTAACGATGCCGTTAATCGCCTGAGCGACCGCGTCTTTTTAGATGCTTATCCTGGCGGTGGCCGAGACAGCTACCACCCAAAAATGCTAACGAAAGTCATCATCTACGCTTACACGCAACGCATCTACTCTTCTCGTCAGATTGCCAAAGCAGTCCGCGAAAACGTCATGTTCATGTGGATTGCCGGAAGGCAAAGGCCGAACTTTCGGACGATCAACCGGTTTCGCTCCGAACGGATGAAAGAGGTGCTGGAGAAGGTATTTACAGCTGTACTTCAATACCTAGCGGAAGAAAAATATGTCAAGCTGGAGCACTACTTTGTCGATGGTACAAAGATCGAAGCCAACGCGAACCGGTACACGTTTGTCTGGGGAAAGGCCGTCGTGAAGCATAAAATGAAATTGCAGGAGAAAGTACAGACGCTGTTTGCCGCTATCGAGGAGACAGAGAAGCAGGAAGACCAGGAACACAATGGCCAAGAGTTGCCCGAACTTGGCGAGACCGCACAGATTA
>NZ_JBHSOW010000143.1:0-881 GCF_042656405.1 Paenibacillus solisilvae
GGGTGCCCGCTCCGATGGTGGACACGTAGCCGATGCGCGCGCCCTTCAGTCCGTTCTTGTCCAAGGCAGCGGCGTAGCTGAGCTCGCGTTCGGCGTCAGCATTCGCCGTAGTTGGGTCCTCGGGGTCGGTGCCGGCATACAGATCGAGCATGATCACCGAGTCATCGAGGGTGCGTGTGAGCGGACCACCGCGGTCTTGGTCGCCGGCGAGCGGAGCGATGCCCTCTCGGCTGACGAGTCCGAAGGACTGGTAGACATCAGCGAGGCCCTGGTAGGCGCCCGGAACCTGGATCGAGCCGCCGGTGTCGCTGCCAAGACCGATCATGCCCAGGTTCGCCGCGATCGCGGCGCCGGTACCGGCGCTGGAACCGCCCGACTCACCACCCGAGAGGTATGCATTCGAACTACGCATGTACGAGCTCTGACCGCTGTAACCTGAGGCGAATTCCGTGAGGTTGGCCTTCGCGAGCACAATGGCCCCAGCATCCCGAAGCTTCTCGACCATCTCGGCATCGTTCTCGGGCAGGAAGCCGTCCAGACACTTGCAACCGACGGTAGTCGCTATGTCTGCCGTGTTGAAATTGTCCTTCACGATGACCGGGATGCCGTGCAGCAGGCTGCGCGGCCCCGACTGCTCACGTTCCGCGTCGAGCTTCGCCGCGTCCTGCAGGGCGTGGTCGTTGACTTCGATGATCGAGTTCAAGGCGGTCGCCGGGTCACCGTTCACGGTGGCCTTGTCGTAGGCTGCGATCCGGTCGAGGTACTTCTGAGTGAGTTCGACGGCGGTGAGCTTGCCAGCCTCCATGGACGCCTGCGCGTCGATGACGCGGGCCTCGACGAGTTGGAAGTCGCCGTCATTGTAAATGGCCTGTTGCGATAGC
>NZ_JBHSOW010000144.1:0-888 GCF_042656405.1 Paenibacillus solisilvae
TGAATTGGAGGATATACAATATGCAGGTCAATGAAAATGTAAGTCTTAAATGGGATAATATGCTAAAAGGGATTCAATCTCAGGGGAATTATGTTAGAACACAGGCAAGAGAGTTATTGGCGGATTGGTCCAAAACATTGGACGGTCATGAACTTCCGAGTCGAATCTACCTGGTCGGCTGCGGTGATTCTTATTTTTGCGGTGTCGGTTCGGAATTGGCATTTAAACAATGGTCCGGGCTGGATTGTCGGGCAATGGAGGCGTTGGAATTCTCCAGGTACGAAGTGGATTATGCGAATGAAGGAAGTTGGGTGGTAGCCGTCTCTAACTCTGGGAGAGTAGCCCGTACAGTAGAATGTGTGACTCGATCAAAAGCGAGAGGGCACAAAACATTTGGAGTATCGTATAATCCTGAAGGGCGTTTGGCTGAAGAGGCGCTGGGTACCGTTTTATTCAAATATGAAGATACCGGTTTTGGTCCGGGCACGATTTCATACACGGCATCTATTACAGCGCAGTATGTTCTTGCGGCATACTTAGCCCAACGAACAAACAAAAACAGTACCGACGAGCTTATTGCAAAGATTGAACAGTTCGGAACGTTGTTGGACACTGCAGTTGAACACACCTTTAATTCGGCATTTGAACTGGGTAAACAGGCTACTGAGGCCAGTGATATCGTGATCATCGGAGGAGGCCCTAACTACGCCACTTCATTGTTTGGCATGGCTAAACAAATCGAATCCGCCCATCATAATACCACTGCACAAGAGCTGGAGGAGTGGGCGCATGAACAATATTTCTGCACAAAAGCAGGCATACTTACCATCGTTATTGCTCCTCCTGGCGCATCGGTAGATCGGGCGAGGGAACAACTTCAAGCCATAC
>NZ_JBHSOW010000145.1:0-1621 GCF_042656405.1 Paenibacillus solisilvae
GCAGTACGCTCAAGATGTGGCTCGGCTTGCGAACGCCTACAATGGCGCTGGTCAATGCTGGATGGGCGAGATCATACGCGATGGCAAGCTGCGGGATGGTAATGCCGTACCGGCCAGCGATCTCTTTCAGCTTCTCGACGCGGTCCACGTTTTTCCGCAGACCCTCCCCGATATGCGCAGCGTTGCGGGAACGCCAATCGTCATCCGAGAATTTGGTGTCGTAGGTATAATTGCCAGACAAGAGACCTGAGGTCAGCGGGCTGTAAGCGACGACGCCGATCCCTTTCTCCAGACAGAACGGCAGAATCTCCTTCTCAATGGCAGGCCTCAGAATGGAATACGGTGGCTGCAGAGAATCGACATGCCTTACGGAAAGCGATGCTTCCAATAACGGAACATTGTAATTGCTTACACCTACATAACGTACTTTGCCGTCTTGCACAAGCTTATCCATGGCACGCATGGTCTCTTCTGCTGGAGCGTTCGTATCCGTATCCGGCCAGTGCATTTGATACAAATCGATATAGTCGGTTCCCATACGGCGCAGCGACGCTTCCGCTTCACGAAGGATGGAATCGTAGGTACCGTTCTTGGAAATGGATTTGTTCTCGTCCCAAACGAGCCCGCATTTGGTCGCCAGCACGACTTTGTCGCGGTCGCCCTTCAACGCTTTCCCGATGACTTCCTCCGAATGGCCCAGCCCGTAAACGGCTGCAGTATCATAAAAGTTGATTCCATTGTCCAATGCGACTCGCACGCTTTCGGTCGACAGCTTGTCGTCCTGGCTGCCCCAAGCGCTGGCCCAGCCGCCTCCCCCAATCGCCCAGGAGCCGAAGCCGATCACTGATATTTCAGGTCCGTTCTTGCCAAGTTTACGATATTTCATGCGTATAATTCCTCCTGCTTCCACACCCAATACGTGCAGCTTGTCTATGATTTGTTTATCGTCTATGCTGCGGCTATGCCGCAACTACCATGCGTAAGCTTGTGGAGCGTCGCCGCCTGGTCCAGGGAAAATTTCGTCCAGACGTTTCATGGTTTCTTCCGTAAGCTTGATGTCGACTACCCGCAGCGTATTCTGGAATTGCTCCAGCGTCCTCGGTCCGATAATCGGCGCCGTCATGGCTGGATGCATCAGAGTCCAAGCCAGCGCAACATTCGCTTCGCTTTCGCCGAGTTCCCGGCACAGCTTGGCGAACTGTTCCAGCTTTTCCCGGTTCGCTTCCACCCGCTCCTGGGATCGCGTGCTTCTCGAGCCGCCCGACGCCTTCAACGCGTTTCCTCCGAGCAAGCCTCCGTCCAGCGGACTCCAAGCGATGACGCCGATCCCGTGCTCTTCAGCGGCAGGAAGCACTTCCAATTCAGGTAATCTGCACAGCAGGCTGTATTTATGCTGTTCAGATACGAGCCCCAAAGTATGTCTGGCTTTGGCTTCATATTGAGCTTTCACCAAATCTCTTCCGGCAAAATTACTGGATCCCACATAACCGATTTTTCCCTGGTTCACATAAACCTGAAAAGCTTCCCAGAGCTCGTCCCAGCTTACGTTGCGGTCTACATGGTGCATTTGATACAGTTCGATATGATCTGTATTTAAACGGCGGAGGGATTCTTCCAAGTG
>NZ_JBHSOW010000146.1:0-931 GCF_042656405.1 Paenibacillus solisilvae
TTCCCTTTTCCTTGACGTTTGACGTCGGCGGACCCATAACCCGATCCGTCGCGGATGCGGCTATCGTCCTCGGCGTTGTTGCAGGAGCCGACCCGGACGACCCCGCGACTTACCAAAGTATTGGACGGTCGTATAAAGACTACACGCCATTCTTGAAAAAGAACGGGCTGAAGGGTGCTAGAATCGGAGTTTTACGCAATTATTTCGGGGCCAATGCGGAAGTAGACCAATCCGTAAATGTCGCCATCAAAGATATGCAAAAACAAGGGGCCGTCATTGTGGATTCCTTGAAAACTCCGCAGGATCTGATTGACGTATCCGGTAAAATCTTCAGCACCATTTCGGATTTGGAATTTAAATGGCAGCTTGAAGATTATTTTAAAACAAGAGGCGATGCGTTTCCGTTTAAAACATTATCTGACATCATATCGGATGCAGAAAAAAATAATGTGCCGATAAATGCTGGCGTGCTTGGACGTCTAAAGACATCAGAGGCCAGAGAGGGACTTCAGGATCCTTACTACCAGGCCACATTGAAAAATGGTCCGGAAATGTTTCGGAGAGTCATTGATCAAATACTGAAAGATAATGATCTGGATGCCGTTGTATTTCCGACAAGCTTTTGTACCGCTCAGCCCATTCCGGGAGTTAATGACGCAAGCTATAAATGCGGGGAAGCGCCTATCAGCAGCAATTTGGCCAGTTTATCCGGGTATCCATCCATTTCGGTACCGACTGGGTTTGCATCGGACGGGCTTCCCATTAGTATTTCATTTTTATCCGGAGCATACAGCGAACCGACCCTTATTAAGTTAGCGTATTCCTATGAACAAGCAACCCATCACCGGAAGCCTCCGCAATTTTTAAAATAATTAGGGGAATGGTCTGATTCCCACTCAACCGGAGCCTAAGCTCGGATGCCGCAAAGGCA
>NZ_JBHSOW010000147.1:0-515 GCF_042656405.1 Paenibacillus solisilvae
GAAACTTGGAGTTAAGCAGCTGGTTTCTGAGCCTTACTACTTTGATTCAGGCGGTCAACGGTCAGTTTGCAAGCTGTATAGGTCAGACAGGCAAGTTCGAAATCAATCTTAGCTAGTGCACCACGATGGCGGATATTGTTGAGTTGAAAATACTCTTTTAGATAGGCATTTACACGTTCTACTGCCGTTCTCTTCTTGTACAACACATAGTAACTGTCGCTGCCACGAGCAGGGATGGTATATCTTCTTGGGTTATTATCAACCTTTTTCTTGAACACCTTCTGGCAGTGCCCATCGTTAAACGGACACTCGTTACATTCTTTAGGCTGTGTGTACTTGATGGATTCGTATTTCGAATCATAGCTTTCGTAACGGTATGAATGACCTTCTTTACAGATCGGACGAAAATATTTATCAACGTCTGTATCTGGCTGCTCGTTCCGACGATTGTAATCGATGAGCGCTCTAGCACCCATCGCCTCGACTTGTTTGTAAACCGGCACTACATCATATCC
>NZ_JBHSOW010000148.1:0-1439 GCF_042656405.1 Paenibacillus solisilvae
TTAGTATGGAGAAGTGGATGGAGGAGGAGCCGATAGCTGGGGGGAGGGAGAATTAGGCATGCGGGAATAAAGGTGAATTATACATCACCCATATTGTTCCATATGCGCACGTCTCCACTTTACCCTAGCGATTCTCGCTCCCATGTCTCAACGGGTCATAGCCCTTTCATTCCTTCGTCACATCTAACTAAGGGGTGGAGGTCGGTCTTTCTAACGGAACGGGTCCGAGCCCTTTTGCATAACGTCTCCCGATACTCCGTGCTTCTTGTCATCCTGCGAATGCTTGAGCTGGTGAGGCCTGACTGATCTTAGGCTGCTTGTGGGAAAACTCTAGTTGAATCGTAAGCCTCGCTGCTTTTTGCCAGGCTGACCAGTAGCCGCGCTACTTTACTACATAATTTCATGATGGATTTCATTTTCTTCAGGTTCTTTATTTCCACATTGTAACGGTGCAAAGCCCGAATTTCCGGGTTCGTCATGACCATACACATCGTCATGAGATAGAGAAAATGACGCAGACGTGGCCGACCTCGTTTGCTAAGCACCATCTTTCCTCGCCACTTCCCGGAACTGGCCTCAGCTAGATTCAACCCCGCGTGCCGCAGTAGAGCATTTCCATGCGAATAGCCACTTAGATCACCAGCCTCACCGAGTACGCCAGCTAGACTCGTAGCACTGACACCTCGTATTTCAAGCAGCTTCTGTGCATAAGGAATGCGTTCAAGAATGAGATGGAGCTCGTGTCCAATCTGTTCAAGTTGGCACTGGGCTAGGTCATATTCTTCAAGCAATTGCCCAAGATGAAGCTTGTAAGCCTTGAGTGCTTGGGTAGTACCAACACTGGATTTTGCTAGTGAAATGAGGAGCTCAGCGCGTTTAACTCCAGCATGACGCTTTACATATTGCTTCCAACCGTCAAGGACCTGATCCGTGCTTAACTGACTGATTTCTCTTGGCAAAGGGAAGAGTCTGAGTGTTGCAATTGCGCTGGTGCAGGTAAGGATTTTAAAGACCTGACGTAGCTCAGGAAAAACAATGTCTACCCAGCGATGAATCTGATTGACCGCACTGTTGAGGCGCTTGGTAACCGTCTCTCGATTTGCCATGAGAATGCGTAGTTCCTCAAATGCTTCCGGATGAAAACGAACAGGGGAGTAGTACCCGTTTTTGATCATATCTGCAATGACAAGGGCGTCCTTACGATCGCTTTTAGACGGTGTATTGTCCCGGTTTTCTTTGTTCTTTTTGACGAGATGAGGATTAACCAGAACAGCTTCAATGCCTTGTGTAGCAAGCCAACGTGCTAGGCTGAACCAGTAGTGGCCGGTTGGTTCCATCCCAACGATGACGCTGCTCAGCTTGTAGGATTTGAGCAGATCTTGAATCCAACGTTCGAATAGCATGAATCCTTCACGATCGTTACCAAACTCAAGTGGAGT
>NZ_JBHSOW010000149.1:0-542 GCF_042656405.1 Paenibacillus solisilvae
TGGTGCAATAGGATTGGAGTGATTGGAGTCCGTCGTACAAACCCGGAACTTCCTTGATACGCAAGAGCGCATCCCATTCTCCTTCATCAGTTTGCCGACTAAACGCTCTGAAACTTTCCACTGCTCTTTTCGGAGCATCTCTGTAATTTTCGGGCTGCCATAGCGTTTCTTAGCGTCGTGGAACAGCCAGGAGATACGTGCCAAGAGAGCTTCACGACGCACCTGGTAACGATTCAAATTCGCCTTCTCAGACAGCCATTTGTAGTAGCCGCTCCTTGAAACCTCTAGCACGTTACACATCTTCTCCATTCGAAACTCGGAGCGATGATCTTCGATGAATTGGAACCTTAGTTCCTTTCTTTCCCGAAGATGTGTAGCGCCTTTTTTAAGATTTCAAGCTCCTCACGTAAATCTGCATTCTCACGTTCTTGGTTTTGCTTCTCGGTTTCCATATTACGCAACTGTTGTTCCAACTGACGAACTTTATCTGGTGAAGCTTGGACTTCCGCCTGCATCTCTGCCTGAATCTCGCTACGGTACTT
>NZ_JBHSOW010000150.1:0-4897 GCF_042656405.1 Paenibacillus solisilvae
AAAAAAAGTCCACACTTTAGTAGACTTCGTTCGTGATAGCATCGCAAATCCAATCACATTGCAATTCATACTCTAAAGTGGCTAAACGCTTTTGAGGTGATTCGGAAAGCAGGTTATACGGATGAAGTCGATACCCGAGTTTAAGATCAATCTTATCTTTTAGTTGAGACCATGCGGTTTCAACGGGGATCACATCTTGGCTTGTATCTACTTTGTTGCCCGCCTTTTCCTCCCACATTTCCTGGGGGTCATGCACCATTAAAACCTTCCCTTTATTGCGATCCACCCATATCTGAATTGCGGTTCCGAGTGATGGTATACCGTTTATTACTCGATGGAATCGTACAACGATGTTACCGAACTCCGATTCCACCATTGGTTTATCTGACCGTTTTACCAACGCAAAATGTCCACTTTCATCAGGATATTGCTCTTGTAAGCAGCTAATGGCAATTTCAATGGACTGCTTCTGTTCTTCCTCAGTAAGTTCCCCCTTAAAAGGGTGCGGATTGGTTAAATCTATTTCGGTTATCCCGTCCTCCAATATTAAAGACTCAAATAATTTGTTGGAGATAAGGGGTTTACTAGGCGCTTTTATTTTTTTCTTTTTTACGTTAATTGGCTGTTCCCATTTTATGATTCGAACTACACTTAGTTCTTCTGATACTGTTTTTCTCCCTGTTGCTACATCAAACCATTCATCTTTACACGCATAAATGGGATTCTTTTGCCGAGGGGAATACACCAACACAAGTTGTTCAGGAGACAACTTCTGTTTTATCTCTTCGATGGTTAAGTGTTTCTCTATGGTCACAAATTCAACGTCATCCCAACGCACGCGGAGGCCCACGATATCGTGCTTTTTATTGAAGGCGAAATATAACCTTTGATAGTCGCGAACGTTAAAGCCGTCCCTCTGGCGGGCATACTCCAATTCGAAGCGCTCGTTGTTCCCCTCCACGCTTTTCTTAAAAACGAGCAGTTCCGAAGCATCTACTGGCAGCTCCAACTTATCAAGCCCGTCCAATACCTTTGAATGAAGGATCTCGAATACATCATGATCCATTTCTGAAGGTTTACCAGTATCAAGGATAGGTTCCTTCCGTCTAAATTCCACGATCTGACCCGTTAGAGCATCCAAATCAACCTCAATTCCCTTACTCCATTGTAAATCTAGCGTATAAAAAGGTGCATTAATGTCATGATTCCTGCGGTACACAGCTTTTTTGATTTTGTTTGATTGCGGTAATTCAAACCATTTTTGAACCGATTCAATCCCTTTTTCTTTGCTTATTAACTTCATTGTAGTCATTAGTTACTTCTCCTTTCACATCGCCCCACGTTCCATTGTTGACCATATTCATTTCAACTATCCTGCCCGTTAGCTCAATGCTCAGCAGTACATCTGTACAAAATGCCTGATTATGTACAATAGTCTAGCCCCTCCAAACCGCGGATCGGGGTGAAAATCGAAGCTAGCCTACGAAAACGCAAAAACGGCCCTGTCGCAAACGATGCGAACAGCGGCCGTTTTTTGCACTTGTTCCACGGAGGAAAAATCAGCACTCACGAACGAATTTGGCCAAATTTCGAGATTGATTTTCTGGCCACTGTTGGGAGAGCTCGTCACAGAGACGCTCGAGTATGATGGTGGTCGGCAGGTTACGGTGTACGTCCCTCCGGATCCACCCAGGCCTGGCTTGCATCGTCAGCGGATCGTCCGGTTGGGACCATTGCGCGAATCATCATTCCGCTAACGAAGCACGTTAGTTCAATGCCGAAGCTGCTTTTAGGAAGTTAGTTAATCTAGTAAATCCGCAGGACATCCTTTATATAGCCGTGAAGCGAGTCGAGGTTTGGGGGCAACGTGGTCTTTGTTGTCCCCACTCCGAGGGGAGCGAGTGGAGCTCTAGTGAAATTGATCTACCGCTCCCATCCGCGATCCCTATTTTGGGACTTCGACTTCGCTGTCGTCCGATTTGAAACGCCCGATCAAGAGCCTTAAACGCGCCTTGTAGGACGGACATCTCTTTCTGGATTCTCGGCACCTCTGCCAGATTCGGCGTATATTTATGCTCATTAATGATTCGATTTTCGATGCGATCAAGGTACGATGAAGCGCACGAATTTCGGTTTCATTTGATTTCCAGATGCGCTGCAAGAAGCCTTTTGGTTCCAACTCCTTGGGGGTTTTAGGGCGCAGCCCTAGTGAATTTCGGGGTCTTAGGGGGAACCCCTAACAAGCGTTTTTTCGAATTTGTATATACAAATTCAATGCTTGCTACTCTTTCACTTTATCTTAAAATACAAAAAGGGTCATCCTTTAAGGTAATAAAAGATGTCTATTGTAATGATAATGTAAATCCCATTATGCTTCTGAGTTTGTGTTTGTGTTATTTGCCGAACAATCGAGCTAAAAAGCCCTTCTTGGTCTGTTCCTCTTGCGCTGCGGCTATGGCTAATCGACTTTCGCGCATCTCTTGCAAGGTTTGCATAAGCAACTGGTCACGCTTCGTTAACGATTCTTCGATAAATCTTTGTTGCGCGTCCAATCGTTCGACCAAGCTTTTATTAAACTGCTGTTGATTTTGCATCATCTCTTTAAGCTCGGTAATTTCCTGTGTAAATTCGTTTACTAAGGCTGGAGATGCGATACTTTCCGCTGACGCAAACTCCTTGCCATTGGTCGCAAGGTATCGATCTATCTGTTTTGTGCTATATTTCAGCTCTCGCGATAACCTTTGTATACTCTTAAGTACATTAATTGCTTCCTCATCAAACCCGTTATATCCATTATCAAGCTTTTTCGTAGGTATGTATTGGCGAAAATCGCGAAGCCAATTCCTTATGGTATGGTCGGTTTCACCCAAAAGAGCCGCGACTTGCTTTACATATAGGACTTTGCCATCTGATTCATTTAAACTCATGTTTTACACCACCTTATTGCACATAGGTAAGAACTTTTAATCAAGTCCATACATAAGTTTAATTCTACAAAGGAAGCCTTTTCCCTTTTCTCTGTGCACCGTAGCTTTCGTTGTAGTGTGTTGCGTGGCCTCCGCTAACGCTGCGGTACCACTCGCTCGCCTCACCTTGGGGACAACGGGAAGAACGCCCGTTGCCGCCCAAGGCTCGACTCGCTTCGCGGCTGCATCCTCCACCGGAAACCATCTTCGTCGCACTTACTAATACCGAATTATCCTGTAGCTCGCCAGACGTTCATAAATGCCCGCCCCCTTTATTCCGCTTTGCCTTCCAGAGCTTCACGGCGTCACCATAAGCAACTTGGAAGAATCCCGTAGGGTTGGACACCGCAATTCCTTGGCTACGGTCATAATAAAGCTGACAAGCGATTCGGACGACTTCAGGTGAAAGGCGATTTTGGAATTGCTTGATGAGCATTAGATAAAACTCGGCTATAGCGGCCATCCCTAACGGGATCCCGTTCACGAAGCAGTTCTTGGGGACGTGTTCTTGTAGGGCTTCATAGATTTCTATTTCGTATGATTCGGCAGATTCTAAACTTGAAGAAACCTGCTCTGAAGCGGCAACGATTTCTGCCGCCCCAATCAAACAATCATTATTTAAATTGATACTTTTAGAATTGATACTTATAGCGTCCTTATTTTCCGTATCCCAATTTTCCGTATCCTGATTTTTAGGATATGGTGAATCACCGTCCTGATTTTTAGGAAGTGGTTGTTTTGGCGTAACAAACGCTTCGATACGGTACACGCAACGCATAAAGCGGCCACGCTCGTCTTTGTCTTTTTCAATCGATATGTATCCAGCCTGTTCCAGCTCGTTACGGAATTTATAGAACGTGTCTTTGCTCTTGAATCCCAGCTCGTCCATCATCATATCGACGCCGGGGAATGCTGACCGTTCCTCGCCGCTACCAGCAAACGAACATAGATAAGCGTAGATCGTTTTGGCCTTTGAGCTTAGGTTCTTATCTCGCATGGCCTTCTGGGCGATCAGGCCGTAACCCTTCTCGTAGACGGTTCCTCGCATGGCGACAACTGTTTCAAACATGAAAAATGACCTCCTCGTTAATGGGGCACCGATGGTTGCCATACCCGATAAGGCCATGCTAAAATAGGTGCATAACCTCATAGGGGCATACGAATGCCCGGGATTTGTAACGAGAGAACGCCTTTGCCGACCAAGCTTGGGGCGTTTTCGTCGTTTATTGAGGTTAATTCTACCATCTGTTATGAATCTCGTAAATGCTAAGGCTTCCAATCAGGGTCTCTTCTTTTATCATCCTTTGGTTTTCTAACGAATTGGGTCGCTTCCTTTTCACAAGCACCATACTGAACATAATTCTTTTGCCCTTCTACTAGGGGTTCAGCCAACATTTTAACGAAATTATACGCTAAGGACGTAAAGATGCATGAATGGCGATTTTCTTTACTCTAAGCCCATGTCCACTAAACGTCATTATCGGTCATCAGGCGATCTGAATTCGGCTTTTTACGTCCGCTAAGGCCGTAAAAAACGGGAAAATACGTGTCCGCTAAGGCCTAGCGTATAAAACTGTCAAAATGTTGGCGCTACCCCCACTAACGGAATCTTATTGGCTCCTAAATCATATACATTTATTTCTTGGAAGGGGTCATCTTCCCAAAAACATATTGGACATATATCATAACTACCTGCCGGTTAGCGTAACGAAAAGGCATCCGATTGGTCGGATGCCTTCCTGGTATTTGTTGAGCTATCGTTCTTGTCATCGCAAAATGACAAGAACATTGTCCGATAAAAAAAGTCCACACTTTAGTAGACTTCGTTCGTGATAGCATCGCAAATCCAATCACATTGCAATTCATACTCTAAAGTGGCTAAACGCTTTTGAGGTGATTCGGAAAGCAGGTTATACGGATGAAGTCGATAC
>NZ_JBHSOW010000151.1:0-1533 GCF_042656405.1 Paenibacillus solisilvae
TGTCTCAAAGAAAATATAGTGCTTTGGAGAAACTTGCCATTCTCGAAGAAGTATCAAATGGGGAAATTGGTTTTCTGGCAGCTGCGAAGAAATATGGGATTAACAAGACCACGTTAATGAGATGGCAGCGCAGGCACAAGACGTGTGGGGATAAAGGCTTAGAGCGACGAACGCATCTTCAAAGCTATAGTGCTGAGCTCAAGCTCCGTGCGGTGAAGGATTACCTAGAAGAGGGATTGTCTCAGTACCAGATCATTGAAAAATACAAGATTGCTAGTACACGGCAGCTCTTCAATTGGATCAACAAGTATAATGGTCATAGCAGCTTAAAAGCCTATAAAGGGGAAGCAAAAGCTATGACAAAAGGTCGCTCTACTTCTTGGCAAGAACGGATTGAGATTGTGCAGTATTGTCTGGCACATGAACATCATTACCAAAAGACGGTTGAACAATTTAAGGTCTCCTACCAGCAAGTGTACCAGTGGGTGAAGAAGTTCGAAGATGGCGGTCAGGATGCGTTAAAGGATGGTCGAGGGAAAAAGAAAACCCCGGAAGAGTTAACGGAGGCCGATCAACAGAAACTCAAAATGAAACAGATGGAGTACGAGATCGAGCGACTTCGGGCTGAAAATGCATTCTTAAAAAAGTTAGAGGAACTCGAAAGAAGGCGACGCTAAAACAAACACGACAGGAAACGATATACCTTGCCATTCAATCACTTCACAAGGATGTGTCAATGAGCGTCCAGCTCTTATGCAAAATAGCAGGAATTGCACGCTCAAGTTATTACAAGTGGCTAAATCGAAAACCCAGTGGTCGAGAGCTGGAGAATGAGCAATTGACCCAAGTAATGATGACGATCTATGAGAAAGTGGAACGTACTTTTGGATACCGTCAATTGACCCTGCATATGCGTAAACAAACCGGAAAAACCATTAACCATAAACGCGTTGAACGGTTAATGAAAGTAATGGGGATCCAGTCTGTTATTCGGAGAAAGAAAAAGAAGTATGCGAACGCCACGCCGCAGCAAGTGGCGGAGAACCTGCTAAACCGTAAATTCCGTGCTGATGCGCCGAATGAAAAATGGCTCACCGATGTAACGGAATTTAAATACGGCCATGGCCAAAAAGCGTATTTGAGCGCTATTCTCGATCTCCATGATAAAACCATTGTCTCCTATGTATTAGGGCGTTCCAATAACAACCCCCTTGTATTCCAGACGTTGAGACAGGCCTTGCAAGCTGCTCCAGGAAGCAGCCCCATGCTTCACAGTGATCGAGGCTACCAATACACTTCTTTGGGCTTTAAGAAGCTCTTAGATGACAGTAACATGATCCAGAGCATGTCCCGAGTAGGGCGGTGCATCGATAATGGTCCAATGGAATCTTTCTGGGGGACTCTCAAATGTGAGAAGTATTATTTGCATACGTACCATACTTTTGAAGAGCTTGAGAGAGATATTCAGGCCTACATCCACTTTTACAACCATGAACGATTACAAGCAAAACTAAACGGCCTCAGTCCGATGGA
>NZ_JBHSOW010000152.1:0-876 GCF_042656405.1 Paenibacillus solisilvae
CTGCATCCGCAAGCACATGCGAAACGGGCAGGTCAGGATGTCTTTCGGCTAGTCCTTTTAGTAAAGGAATCGCCATCTTTCCATCATTGATGTGACCGGAAGAAAGCAGTGCGGTAAGGATATATTGGCTTTTGCAGTCGACCAGAAGATGGGCTTTAAAGCCGTACCAGAACACGTTTTTGCCTTCGGAGTTCTTCTTCACACCCCAGGCGGGGGTTAGTGGAATTTCCTTTGCCAGCTCGTCATACGAGTAAGGCAATTGGGCTTCTACCTTCTTCTCGAACAGGGGGCGGTTTTCTTCAAGTTCTAGTTGTTCCTTTAACCATTGCTCTCGTTCGCCTTTGGATTTGCGGCCACGCTTTTTCTTTGGAAGTTCAGTTGCCAGTAGATCCGAATCGTCTTTCTTCTTGTCTGGCCTACGATCTCTAGCTTCAACATGAGTGGCATCCATGGCAACCGCTGATGCATCGATGAAGCCCTCTTGAAAGGCTTGTTGAACTAATTCTTCTTGCGATTGCTGAAAGACTTGGGATTTTTGAAGTTTTTGAATGAGCCGGGTATACGAAGCTTCACTTGGAATTCGATCGGAACCCGTAAAGCCGCAGTCCGTGCTGAATTCCAGGCTTCTCTTTAAACGATTCCTCAGGTCCTTAATCGTCGGAATGCGTTCCACGATTCGAATGAACAGAGAGTGCAGCATGGCTGCATAGTTGAGTTGTGTCGGCGCCCCTAGAAAAGCTTTCTTCGATACCACGCGTAAAAATGGCGTAATATCTAACGTCTCAAAAAGGTATCCATAGGTGTCCTTGGGCGACATTTCTAACAAATCCTCCAAGGAAAACAGACTTTCTTGTTGAATACTATACATCTGGAGTT
>NZ_JBHSOW010000153.1:0-639 GCF_042656405.1 Paenibacillus solisilvae
AACAAGCCATTCTAGGCGAACGTAACAGCTACAGCAAAACCGATCCGGATGCGACCTTCATGCGCATGAAAGAAGATCATATGCGCAATGGGCAGCTCAAGCCAGGCTACAATGTGCAGATCGGGACGGAAAATCAGTTTATCGTCGGCTACAGCTTGCATCAACGTCCCACGGATACCCGCTGCTTGAAACCGCACCTGGAGAAGGTCAAAGACGCACTCGGCAAACTGCCGGGAACCGTCATTGCCGATGCCGGCTATGGCGGAGAAGAGAACTATGCTTATCTCGAAGAGGGAAAAATTGAAGCTTTAGTGAAGTACGGCACCTATCATAAAGAAAAATCGAAGGCGTGGCAGAAGGATATTAGCAAGATCGACAATTGGCAGTATGACGAAGCCGAGGATAGTTGGACCTGTGCGGCAGGACGGAAATTGGTCTTCCGATACGAAACGACAGAAACGACGGAAAGCGGATATGAAATCCGAAAGCGGCATTACCGGAGTCTGAGCTGCGAAGGCTGTCCGCTCAAATCTGCATGCACAAAAGCCCAAGGGGATCGGGAGATCAGCGTCAGTCTAAGATTCCTGCGCTACAAACAGCAAGTACGTGAGAAGCTTCGAAGCGAGGAAGGGTATGCGC
>NZ_JBHSOW010000154.1:0-1488 GCF_042656405.1 Paenibacillus solisilvae
AATACTGCTACTATGGCTGGGAGAGGAAGGTCGATGAACTATGGTGCCTAAGAGCCCATCCGTTAGTCTGACTCCAACGACCACGGTGCATCACAGATTGTCGCTCCCTTTTGGGAAGCACTTATGGGAGATTAATCCTACTCTGGTTGCTGCACCAGTCTCTACTTTGATTTAGCCATAGAGAGGATGTTTTAAGATGGAAGTTGTCATTGAACGAGCATGCGGTATGGATATTCATAAGGACAACATTACAGCATGTATTCTTACGTCGAAGGGAAAGGAGATTCAAACGTTTTCAACTAAAACGGTGTTTCTATTACAGCTCATTGACTGGATTAAGCAGCATGAATGTACTCACGTTGCGATGGAAAGCACAGGGGTATTTTGGAAGCCTATTGTCAATCTACTTGAAGCTGAAGGCATTGAATTTTTAGTGGTCAATGCCCAGCATATGAAAGCACTACCCGGACGTAAGACGGATGTCAAAGATTCGGAATGGATTGCAAAGCTTCTTCGTCATGGGCTCCTCAAAGCAAGTTTCATTCCAGATCGAAATCAACGGGAGCTTCGAGAACTCGTTCGGTATCGTCGTAGTATCATTGAAGAAAGAGCCAGACAACACAATCGCATTCAAAAAGTGCTAGAAGGAGCTAATATTAAGCTCGGCTCTGTTGTAGCAGATATTATGGGCGTTTCTTCTCGTGATATGCTGCGTGCCCTTGCAGAAGGTGAAGAGGATCCTGCAAAACTAGCGAACTTCGCTAGACGTACAATGAAGCGAAAAAAGGATGAGCTCGAACTTGCTCTTCAAGGCTATGTAAACCCTCACCAACGCTTGATGATAAAGACTATTTTAACTCACATTGATTTCTTAACTGAACAGATCGTAGTGCTCGATCAGGAAGTTGCTGAGAGGGTAACCCCTTTCCATGACGAAGTCGAACGTTTAGATTCGATTCCTGGAATAGCTACCCGAATGGCAGAACAAATCTTAGCGGAAATTGGTCCGGATCTTAAGAAACAGTTTCCGAGTGCTGCGCATTTATGTTCATGGGCCGGTCTGGTACCTGGACATAATGAAAGTGCAGGGAAAAGGAAATCTGCCAAAGCCAAAAACGGAAACAAATATCTGAAATCTGCTCTAGTTGAAGCAGCCCATTCCGTTGCAGCGTCAAAAAACTATCTCGGTGCCATGTACAGACGTACAGCAGCACGAAAAGGTAAAAAACGAGCAGCCATAAATGTGGCTCATGCTATGTTAAGGATTGCCTTCTATCTCTTAACTCGCAACGAAATGTATGTAGACTTAGGTGAAGATTATTTTGACAAACAAAAGCAACAATCTATTGTAAAGTATGCCGTTCGGCGATTAGAAAACTTAGGTTATTCTGTAACCATTTCAGAAGTCTCCTAATCCCTCCAAGATAACCATATTCTTTATTTCAGGCGCTGCACCTTTTTAAAAAACGAATGAACTGCGTCTTCTTT
>NZ_JBHSOW010000155.1:0-864 GCF_042656405.1 Paenibacillus solisilvae
GGATGCGGCTTTCCATCGACTGGGATCGCGTTCGGTTCGTTAGTTCCCGTACCCTCTCTTTGAAACGTGAGATGGTTTGTGGCGCTAGACGTATCGTCGCTTTCTTGTCTCTTAGGAAACTGAATCCTAGGAACTTGCGGTTCCAAGGACGGTCTACCGCACTCTTTGCTCGATTCACGTTCAGTTTCAGCTTTCCTTCTACGAAGCGTGTTACCGACTCCATGACGCGCTCTCCTGCACGCTTGCTAGCGACGAAAATGTTGCAATCGTCTGCATATCGGACGAATCGCAGTCCTCGCTTAGTCAACTCTTTGTCCAGTTCGTCCAGCAGAATATTCGCTAGGAGCGGACTTAATGGGCCCCCTTGCGGCGTTCCCTCGTCCGTTTTCTCTAGCCTTCCGTGTGCCATGACCCCAGCGTTCAGATAGGAACGGATCAGTTTCAGCACACGCTTGTCTGTCACTCTCCTCGCTACCCGAGCCATGAGCATGTCATGGTTGACTCGGTCAAAGAACTTAGCCAAGTCCATGTCGACGACCCACCGCAGTCCGCTTTGGATATAAGCTTGCGCTTGTCCAACTGCATCGTGCGCCCGTTTTCCCGGGCGGAAGCCGTAGCTGTACCACGAGAAGTGCGCGTCGAAGATCGGGTTCATTACTTGTAGAAGGGCCTGCTGGAGGAAGCGGTCCATGACGGTCGGGATGCCGAGCAGCCGCACGCCGCCTCCGGGTTTGGGGATTTCCACCCGTTTGACTGGCGCGGGTCTGTACGTTCCCGCAAAAAGTTCGGCTTTCACCGTTTCCCAGTGTGTTTTCAGGTAAGCTTGTAGATGCGCTACCGTTACACTGTCCACGCCGGGGACTC